>WLIA01000018.1 GCA_009702455.1 Actinomycetota bacterium
AAGACGCTCGTTGAAGCTGCTCGGTCGGCTCGGCCCGAACTCGAGATCTTCGAGGTCAGCCCGCCAGAGGCCGCCATTCGCAAGGCGGTTTCGCTGGCAAAGCCGGGCGACTCGATTCTCTGGGCGGGGCCGGGGCATCAGGACTATCGAGACATCGAAGGTGTGCGCACTCCTTACTCTGCGAGACAAGAAGCCAGAGACGCACTAAGAGAGGCGGGTTGGCGATGATCCAAATGCGCCTGTCAGAAATTGCCGCTGCGATCAACGGGCAACTCGTTGGCGAAGACCGCCTCGTTACATCTTCTGTCGAGACCGATTCGCGACTTATCTCTAGCGGAGCGCTGTTTGTAGCGAAACCCGGTGAAGTAACCGACGGGCATCTTTTTGTCAGTGCCGCTGCCCAGTCAGGCGCGATTGGTGCGATTGTCGAACATCAGGTAACCGATTCGCAAATTTCACAAATCGTTGTGCGAGACAGCGTTCATGCTCTCGGCCAATTAGCCAAGCACGTTCTCGAATTGCATCGCAAAGACAACGAACTGACAGTTGTAGGCATAACAGGTTCAAACGGAAAAACCTCAACCAAAAACATGTTGCGCGAGATTCTCTCGAAATTCGGTGAAACCGTTGCACCGATCGAGTCATTCAACAATGAAGTTGGCGCTCCGATATCAATTTTGAAGATTTCTGCGAGCACGCGTTTCTTGGTTGTCGAGCTAGGTGCCGATGGCCTCGGCAGCATCGAGTATCTCACTAAGATTTGCTCACCAGACATCGGGGTGGTGCTCAAGGTTGGTTTAGCTCACGTCGGTGAATTTGGTGATATCGAAACAACTTTCAGAATTAAGAGCGAGCTCGCTAATTCGCTGCAGACAGGCACCAAAGTTTTGCTTAACGCTGACGATTCTTATGTTGCCCGCATGAGTGAAACCACAAAGGCAGAGGTGCACTGGTTCGGAACCAGCGCAGACAGTGAAATTCGAGCAGAAGACATTTCGGTTTCTCTCGCGGGAACCACCTTCACCCTGACCTGCATGGATTTCAGCGCTCCGGTGACGCTGTGCATCCTCGGCGAACATCAGGTGATGAATGCGCTTGCCGCCCTGGGTGTGGCGAGCCTGCTAAATCTAGACCTCAAGATTGCGGTTGCTGCGCTTGAGTCGATGCAACTGGCAGAGCGTTGGCGCATGCAGGTTTTGCAGGGGCCGAATGGCTCGATAGTGATCAATGACGCATACAACGCCAGCCCCGATTCAATGAAGGCCGCCCTGCAGACTTTGGCGACAATCGGGCGGCAGGGGCACCGAACCATTGCCGTTCTGGGCGAAATGGCTGAGTTGGGCCGCTATTCGGTTGAAGAGCACGACGCGATGGGTCGCATAGCCGTTCGCCTGAATATCGATGAGGTCGTCGTGGTTGGTGAAGGTGCAAAACTCATTCACATGGGCGCGAGCCAAGAGGGTTCGTGGGATGGCGAGTCAAAATTCTTCCCTTCGATTTCCGACGCTTTGCAGCACCTGCGTGGTTTGCTTGGGGTTGGAGATGTGGTCTTGGTCAAATCTTCAAATTCGGCAGGGCTCAGGGCTCTGGGCGATGCTTTAGCGGAGGTAAACCAATGAGAGCAGTGCTACTTGCCGGTGGCATTTCTATGGCGCTCACACTTTTCGCGACGCCGCTGTTTATCTGGCTATTCAGAAAGCTCAATTGGGGTCAGTTCATCCGCGCGGATGGGCCGGCAACCCACATCACCAAGCATGGAACGCCAACCATGGGTGGAATTGCAATCATCCTGGCAACTCTGGCCGGTTACTTTTTCAGCAAACTGGCGAACTTTGAAACACCAACAATTTCTGCGCTCCTGGTCTTGCTAATGATGGTTGGCCTCGGGCTAGTGGGCTTCATCGACGACTACATCAAGGTGCATAAGCAGCGAAGTTTAGGTTTGACCGGATGGCAGAAGATTCTCGGGCAGGGAATTGTCGCCGTTATCTTCGCATGGCTAGCTTTGCAATTCGCAAATGAAGAGGGTCTCACGCCAGCATCGACGAAGATTTCTATCTTTAGAGACACCGGTTTTGATCTCATGTCATTCGGGGCAGTCGCCGGCGGATTGCTTTTTGCGATCTGGATTTACTTTTTGGTGGCCGGTACATCGAATGGTGTGAATATCGCAGATGGCCTGGATGGATTGGCTACCGGAGCCATAATCATGGCAATCGGCGCATATTCGATTATCGGGTTTTGGCAGTTCAACCAATCGTGCACAACCGTTGTTGAAAACCTGGCCAGCTGCTACAACGTAAGAGACCCGCTCGACCTGGCCGTTGTGGCCTCTGCAATTGTCGGAGCCTGCGCCGGATTTTTATGGTGGAACACTTCGCCCGCTCAGATATTCATGGGAGACACTGGCTCGCTGGGTCTCGGTGGTGCACTTGCGGCACTTGCGATTCTCTCTCGAACCGAGTTGCTTCTAGTTCTAATCGGCGGAATCTTTGTGATTGTTACCGGCTCGGTAATCATCCAGCGGGTTTTCTTCAAACTAACCAAGTGGAAAACCGGCACCGGTCGCAGGGTCTTTTTAAACAGTCCGCTGCATCACCACTTCGAAATGAAGGGCTGGGCCGAAATCACAATCGTGGTTCGGTTCTGGATTATCTCGGGGCTGTGCGTCTTGACCGGCATCGGTCTCTTTTACATCGAGTGGATCTACGGCTAGCAGATGCAGTCGATTGAAGATTTAACCAGTTGGCATTCAGCTTGGAAGGGTAAACGAGCGCTGGTATATGGGCTTGGTTCTTCTGGGTTCGCTGTGGCCGACACTTTGAATGAGCTTGAGTGCGATTTGCTTGTCGTTGCAAACGAAATAGGTTCGCAGTATCAGGATCTGCTTTCGGTGTTGCAGGTTGATTTTGTTGAGGGTTCTGAAAACAGCTTCGAGAGCGCTCAGGCGTTTAAACCCGACTTTGCCTGCGTATCGCCAGGGATTCCTCCGACAGATCGCCTGGTGCGCTGGCTGAATGAAAATCAGGTGCCGATTCTTGGCGACATTGAATTGGCCTGGCGACTTCGCGACAAGGTTAAGCCGGCTGAATGGTTAGTCATCACCGGCACCAACGGAAAAACCACCACAACGCAATTGGTTGAGGCCATGTTGCTAGCCGATGGCAAGCGCGCGATTTCATGTGGAAATATCGGCAAACCAATTCTCGATGCAATTAGGGATCCCGAGGGTTTTGATTATCTCGTGGTCGAGCTATCGAGCTTTCAGCTTCACTACTGCGGAAAAATCGAACCGAAGGTCTCTGCTCTCTTGAACATCGCCGAAGACCACATCGATTGGCACCAAACATTCGACGCCTACGTCGAGGCCAAGGGCAAAATTTTTAGCGGAACATCGGGCGCAATTATTTACAACGCCGAAGACGCGACGACACGACGCTTGGCCGAAGCGGCTGACGTTCGAGATGAAAATGTGCTTGCCGTCGCATTCACGCGAGGGATGCCTGGCGATTTGCAAGTTGGCTTCGTCGAGGAGTTTCTGATTGATAGGGCGTTCTTCGGATATCGCGCGGCCGAACTTCCCGAGTTGGCAAATCTAGACGACATTGCTCAAATAGGCGTGGTTACGCCACATTTGCTGGCAAACGTAGCCGCTGCTGCTGCAATCGCTCGCGCCTGTGACGTTGACGCAAAGTCAATCGCAGCCGCAGTTCGAGGCTTTCGCCAAGATAGCCACCGAATCGAGTTTGTGGCTGATCGAAACGGTGTGCTTTGGTTCGACGATTCGAAAGCGACAAACGCCCACGCCGCTAGCGCATCGCTCAGCTCTTTTGAGTCGGTCGTTTGGATTGTTGGGGGACTACTTAAGGGCGTCGAAATTGCTCCGCTGATTCAGTCGCACAGCGAGCGCTTAAAGGCTGCGGTCGTTATTGGCCTAGAAAGGCAACCGGTGCTCAGCGCTCTCGAGTCTTTTGCGCCCGGGGTTAAAGTTGTCGAGATTTCAGATGAGCATGGTGATCGAGTCATGCAGGTTGCCGTGCAGCAGGCGAGCGCATTGGCAGATGAAGGCGACGTTGTTTTGCTTGCGCCCGCAGCGGCGTCTATGGACCAATTCAAAGATTATGCAGACAGAGGCAATCAGTTTGCGAAAGCGGTAGGTGAGTTAAATGGCTAGAGTTCGGTCAGTTCGCAAAGGTGTTTCTGGTGCAGCAATGAGTCAAAAGGTAGTTGGTTTTGCCGCAAACTGGTTCACGACAACTTTCCGTGGTCAGTCACGCGAGTTCAACAGCCTTCTTGGCATCACGTTCTTGTTGGTCGTTTTCGGCCTTGTCATGGTGCTCAGCGCATCATATGTGACATCACTTGGAAACGGAGACGGACCCCTTTCAGTTTTTACGCGCCAACTGATTTGGGCCGTGATTGGATTTGTTTCGCTTGGCGTCATGTCGCGTTTGCCGCTTGCCGTCATTCAAAAAGTAGCCCCGCTGTTTTTTGTGGCGATGCTTGCACTGCAGGTGGTGGTGCTTGCAATCGGAACAGAGGTTTACGGAAACAAAAACTGGATTCGCATCGGTGAATTGTCTTTTCAGCCGAGCGAGTTTCTAAAGCTCGGTCTGTTGCTTGTGATTTCTGGCATGTTGGTAAACCGTCGTGATTACCTTGACAGTTTCAAGTACGGCTGGCTCGCACCACTAATTGCTGCCGGAGGTTCGACAGTTCTGGTCCTGGGTGGCTCTGACTTGGGAACCGCTCTCGTGATGTTTGGTTTTTCGCTGGTCATGCTGATTCTGGCTGGAATGCCCAGCAAAATAGCGATTTGGGTCTTTCTAGCCGCCGGCGCTGCCGCATTGGCGTTTTCGAGTTTCGGTTCGCGCCGAGTGCGCATAGCGGCCTGGCTCAACCCCGATGCTGTCGATGTGGCCGGCGCAACCTGGCAGGCCAAGCACGGCATCTGGGCCTTGGCTGCAGGCGGAGTCGGCGGAACCGGCTTGGGTGATTCCAAGATGAAATGGAACTGGATTCCGATGGTCGACAACGACTACATATTCTCGGTCGTCGGCGAAGAGTGGGGTCTTGTTGGTGCCTCGATTTTGATTATTCTTTTCGTTCTATTGGCGATGTCGCTGATTCGCATTCTCAACCGAACCGATCGACTATTCGAACGGTATGTGCTGCTCGGCATCGTTTCATGGATAACCATTCAGGCATTCATCAACATCGGCGTTGTCTTGAATTTCCTTCCGGTGCTCGGGGTCCCGCTTCCACTGATCTCGGCCGGTGGAACCTCGCTGCTAATTACCTTGACGACTTTGGGCATCGCGCTCGGTATCGAGCGCAGAAACTCGCAGGCTAGACCGATTGCCACGGCACGCCAGGCGAGCAGGGTTAGAGTCACTCGCTGATGCGTTACCTTCTAACCGGTGGCGGAACAGCTGGTCACGTTAATCCGCTTCTTGCGGTGGCAGATGCGATTCGCCTTGACGATGCAACCGCAGAGGTTCTTGCGCTTGGAACTGCAGAAGGTCTCGAGTCGCGCTTGGTTGCCGAGCGCGGTTACGAGCTGCTGACAATCGCCAAACTGCCTTTTCCGCGTCGCCCAAATGCCTACGCGATCGCGTTTCTGCCGAGGTTCGCAAAAGCGGTCAAGACCTGCCGGCGAATCATCCGTGTTAGAAAAATCGATGTTGTGGTTGGCTTTGGTGGTTATGCGAGCGCGCCTGCTTACCTAGCCGCTGCTCTCGAAAAAGTTCCGTTGGTGATTCACGAAGCCAACGCGCTACCTGGCCTTGCCAATCGCCTCGGCGCTGGCATAGCGAAGGTTATTGCGGTGGCGTTTAAGAACACTCCACTCAAAAACTCGGTGCATGTTGGCATGCCGCTTCGAAGAGAAATTGTCGATGCCGCAACCGCCGGAAGTCAGGCCGCCGCGCGCAAACACTTCGGTCTGGCTGCCGACACCCCGACCTTGCTTGTCACCGGAGGTTCACTCGGTGCAAGGCACATTAATCAGGTGGTCGAATCTTCAATGCAGGTGCTCGAGGCAGCCGGCATTCAGGTGTTGCACATAGTTGGTGGCGACTCTGATTTAGGGCCGCTCAAAGAGAAGGGTTACGTCAGAATCGCCTACTGTGACCGAATGGATCTGGCTATTCTTGCGGCAGATTTCGCAGTTTCTCGTGCCGGTGCTTCGACAGTCTGCGAGTTCACGGCACTAGGCTTGCCAGCTCTTTACATTCCCTATGCGGTTGGCAACGGCGAACAGGCGAAGAACATCACCGAGGTTCTGGCGGCAGGTGGAGCCATAACCGTCGCTGACAGTGACTTCAGTCGTGAATTCGTCGCCAACCAGGTGGTGCCGCTAATGTCTAACTCCAAAAACCTAGACGCAATGGCATCGGCCGCCAGAAGGTGCGGAAACCTCGATGGCACCAGCCAGCTGCTTGCCTTGATAAAAGGTGTGGTGTCGGCATGAAACAAAGCTCTCGGTCTAACCTTGGAGAGATCTCATGATTAAGCCAGATTTTACGCAACCCGTGCCAGATGACTTCGGCACCATACACTTTGTCGGCATTGGCGGATCTGGAATGAGCGGCATCGCCAAAATTTTTCTCGGCATGGGGCACAGGGTAACCGGCAGCGATCTTCGCGATACGGGTAACGTGGCAACGCTTAGAGAACTAGGTGCAACCGTTCATATCGGTCACGATGCTAGTCATCTCGGAAACCCAGACACCGTTGTGGTGACCTCTGCGCTTTGGCCGACGAATCCCGAGTATCTGCTCGCCAAAGAGCGCGGCATCCCGGTGATTCACAGATCGCAAGCGTTGGCTTATCTAACTTCAAAGAACCGAGTTGTCGCGGTTGCCGGTGCACACGGCAAAACCACGAGCACCGGCATGATTGTCACCGCACTCTTGAATCTGGGTGCGAGCCCAAGTTTCGTGAACGGTGGAGTGATTGCGCAGCTCAATACTTCGGCCGCCAAGGGTGACTCAGATCTTTTTGTTATCGAGGCAGACGAGTCTGATGGCAGTTTCTTGCACTATCAAACCGCTGCTGCACTAATCACGAATGTCGACGCAGATCACCTCGATCACTACGGCAGCGAAGACGCATTCGAGCGCGAGTTTGCCAAGTTCGCAGCGGCAGCTAGCGAATTTGTTGTAATCAATGCAGATGATCCGGGAGCGACTCGAGTCACCCGATTGCTGCAGCACCCGAGGGTCATGACTTTTGGTTTCGACTCAAAAGCAGATTTTCGCATCAGCGATGTCGATGCCAGCGGGGCAGAAGTGACCTTTAACGTCAGCTATCTCGGCCAAGACCTCGCCGGTGAGTTGACTCTGCCGGGTGAGCACAACGCCGTCAATGCAGTTGGTGCGCTGGCCGTCTTAGTCGGGCTTGGATTCGAACCAAAGCAGGCCCTAACTGCCATTGGTGCTTTCAGGGGAACCGAGCGCAGATTCGAATTGCACGGCGAAGAGAGGGGAGTTCGGGTCTATGACGACTTCGCTCATCACCCCACCGAGGTTGCCGCAGCGCTCACCGCCGCTCGCGCAGTGGTTGGAGCGGGACGACTGGTTACCGTTTTTCAGCCGCACCTCTACAGCCGAACCCGGCTAATGCACGCCGAATTCGCCGAGGCACTTGCCTTGAGCGACCAGGTGGTCGTGCTCGATATATATGCCGCCCGAGAAGATCCCGAACCGGGTGTTACCGGTCAACTGGTTTCAGATTCGTTCAAGAATCAGATGCAGGTTCACTACGTCGAAAACTGGGATGACGCTCCCGCGGTTGCCGCCAAACTGGCGTCTGCCGGCGACTTCATAATCACCATGGGTTGCGGTGACGTCTATCGCATGGTGCCTCAACTGCTTGAAGCGCTCGAGACATAAAGTGAAAAGACCAGGTCGCCCAGTAGCTCCAGCCGAGAAGAAAAGTCAACGTTCAGCAAAAGTTGGCCGCATCCGTGTTTCGAAAATTGTCGATGTCAAGGCAGCGCGCAGGGTTCAGCAGCAAACCGTGGTTCGATTCAAGGCCAAGCCGAAACAGTTTCGTGCGGTTGTGCTGACTCTGCTTGCCTCTATCGTTGTGCTAATCCTGCTCGTGCTGGCAACCGTTTTTACACCGCTTCTCGCGGTTGAAAACATTCGTGTCACCGGGGTTTCAAAAGTTTCGCAGAAGGCAATCGAGCAGGCGGTGAAGTCGCAAATCGGAGTTCCGCTTCCACTGGTTTCGAATCAGGCCGTTGCAGACTCGTTGAGCAAATTCTCGCTCATCGAGAGTTTTTCAATCGTCAGTGAGTTGCCGCATACCTTGCACATCGCGGTGTCTGAGCGCCAGCCAATCGCTGTTGTAGATGTCAAGGGCGTCAGCTACCTCTACGACCCGGCCGGCGTTCGACTGGGTGAGGCCACCTACAAAGATAAGTATCCGAGGGTTTACTCGGGCGCAGAGCCAAAGGATAGTGACAGTTTTGCTCTTGCAATCGATGTTCTGCTTGCGCTGCCGGCAAACTTGCTGCCGAGGGTTTCGCAGATCGATGCCAAGTCAAAAGATGACGTCACGATGCAGCTGCGAGGCAACGCTGGGCAGCGAATTGTGTGGGGCGATGCCAGCCAGAGTGCACTGAAGTCGAAAGTGCTAGCTGCGCTGATTGAGAATCAGAAAATCACCGATCGGGTGACATTCGATGTGTCGTCGCCAACTGCGCCCGTGGTTCGCTACCGCTAAGACACGCCCGCAAATATGCGCTGTTCAGCACCTTTAAGGTCGTAGTTTCTAGGCGCAACTGAAAGTAGTTTGTGTACTTTAAGCCTCATGTAGAGGTTTAAAGTCGGCTCTCCGTTGTCGTTTGCTTAGTCGGAGGAATCTCGTGGGTTTGAATCAGAATTACCTAGCGGTAATCAAAGTTGTCGGCGTCGGCGGCGCAGGTGGCAATGCCGTCAACCGCATGATCGAAAAAGGTCAGCGCGGTGTTGAGTTCGTTGCAATCAACACGGATGCGCAAGATCTCATCATGTGTGAAGCCGATGTGAAACTCGACATAGGTAGAGAACTAACCGGCGGCCTCGGCGCAGGCGCTGATCCGATGGTCGGCAAGCGCGCGGCTGAAGATCACGAAGAAGAGATTGAGCTAGCGCTGCGCGGTTCTGACATGGTGTTCGTTACCGCCGGTGCCGGTGGCGGAACCGGAACGGGTGCCGCTCCAGTAGTTGCCAAAATTGCGAAGCGTCTCGGTGCTCTAACCGTCGGTGTTGTTACCCGACCATTCGCAGTTGAGGGAAGGCGTCGCGCAGAGAATGCGAACGCTGGCATCGAAGCTCTTCGTGCCGAAGTAGACACTTTGATCGTTGTTCCAAACGAGAGACTGCTAGATCACACCAACCAGTCTTTGAGCCTGGTCGAAGCTTTCAACATCGCAGACGATGTTTTGCGCGCCGGCGTGCAGGGCATCACCGATTTGATTGTCACCCCAGGCCTCATCAACGTTGACTTCGCCGATGTGCGCTCAGTCATGCAGGGTGCTGGCTCGGCGCTAATGGGAATCGGAACCGCCAAGGGCGAAGACCGCGCGATTCGCGCCGCCGAAGCCGCAATTTCTAGCCCGTTGCTCGAAACCACAATAGATGGTGCTCATGGCGTTCTGATGTTGGTTCAGGGTGCCCAAGACATGCGCTTGCACGAGGTTAACGAAGCCGTTCGCATGGTCAACGAAGCCGTGAGCCCAGAGGCGAACATAATCTTCGGTGCAACCATCGATGACACCCTCGGCGATGAAATCAGAATCACCGTAGTCGCTGCTGGTTTTGATCCGGCAACTCAGCGCAGCAAGCCTTATGAAAGAAGAGAAGAGACTCCGAGGTCATTCGATTTGCCTACTTCAACGGCGACCACTGCCACCGCGGCAGCTGTTGCGGCAACCGCAGCAACCTTCGCTGCAGACAGCACGCCTGAAGCGTCTTGGTCGATTAATCAAGTGTCTGACGCAACCGGCGTGATCGAAACCGTTGAGCCAGTTGATTTCAACCGCAACGATTCATCAGAGACTAGCGATTCACCTGCGGATTCTGGTTTCGGCGATGACCTGGACATCCCAGACTTTCTAAAGTAACCAAATATGTCTGAGCTGGCAGAGCGCTACGGCGCTATCGTCGCTGCCATCGCTGAGCGGGCCAGCCAGGCTTCGAGAGACGCGGCCGAGATTCAGCTAATTGTCGTTAGCAAGAATCACGGCCCCGAACTAGTTAGAGAGCTTCACTCGTTGGGGCAGCGTGACTTTGGTGAGAATCGCGATCAAGAGGCAAAGCCAAAAGCCGAGCAGACTCAAGACTTGCCAGACGTCAACTGGCACTTCGTTGGCCAGCTGCAGTCAAACAAGGTGCGCTCGGCCCTCAGTTACAGCCGAATCATCCACTCGATCGATCGACCCTCGCTGCTCAGCTCGATTCAGAAAGAGCTGGTTTTGCAGAACTCCCTGGCCAGCGGCTTCATCCAGTTGAATCTCACGGATGATCCCGGTCGCGGCGGCGTGCAGCCCAAGGATTTACTCGAGTTTGCCGAAAAAGCGGTCGAAGTCTCGAACCTCGAAATTCTCGGGGTTATGGGGGTGGCCGCCCTAGACCGCGACCCGCGCATCGACTTCGAGACCATTGCCGCCGCGAGCCAGAGCCTCAGAGGCCTAATTCCGAGCGCTAAATCGATCTCAGCCGGCATGTCGCACGACTTCAAAGAAGCCATAGATTTTGGCGCGACACACCTAAGAATTGGCACGGTAATCACGGGTAAACGCAACCTTTAGTCATATCCTGAAGGTTAAGGTTTTTACACGAGGAGGACCATCATGGCTGGACTTATTACATCTGTTAGCGGCTGGCTAGGCTTTGGCGAAGAAGCCGAAGTTCAGACTTCGCGCCCAGGGCAGCAGACTGCCGAGCGCACCCCGACCGTAAGCAAAATCACTCAGTTGCGCCCACGTCGCGGTGCGGCCGAGCAACCAAGCGAGATTTTCTCAATCGAGCCAGACTCATACCTAGGTTCGGGCGAAGAGATCGCAAGCTACTTCCGCGAAGGCGTGACAGTTATCGTGAACATGGCCAAACTCAGCGACGCTGAGTCACTGCGCATGGTCGACTTTATGTCGGGTCTCAAATTGGCTCTACTGGGCAACATCAAGCGAATCACCAAGCACGTTTACCTACTAACGCCTGGTCACGTTGGCATCAACGACCCTGACCCAGCCGAAGAAGTGGTTGACGGCTTTCTAGTTCGCCCGTAACCCTGTGACGATTGTTCTACTCGCCCTAATCTGGGTGCTGCAGGTCTATTTCTGGGTTCTGATTGCCCGTTTCTTTATCGATCTGATTTTAACGACGAATCCGGTCTGGCGCCCAAAGGGTTTGTTGCTAGTGCCTGTCGAGATTGTGATGACGATTACAGACCCTCCGCTGAAATTCGTTCGCCGTTTCATCAAGCCCCTTCGGGTCGGCTCAATCGCCCTAGATTTCGGGTGGACTTTGACCCTTCTGGCCACATCGTTTCTTGAGCGATTTCTCACCACTCTGCTCTAACCCACAGCCAATCTCGCGACTTCCTTTACTGGGGTAATCTTGAATAACCCGAACAAGAGAGGTCAAAATGCCGCTTACTCCAGAAGACGTAGTCAATAAGCGTTTTCAGCCGACTAAGTTTCGTGAAGGCTATGACCAAGACGAAGTAGATGACTTTCTCGACGAAATTGTCGTCGAATTGCGCAGGCTCAATCAAGAGAACGAAGACCTTCGTCAGCGCTTGCTTGCCTCTGAGGCCAGGATTGCCGAGCTGCAGAGAAGTGGCGCTGGCCTGGCAAACCAACTCACCTCGACCGAGCCATCGGTGCCTACCTTCGGCTCTCTGACCCCGGTTAGCGAACCTGCCCCGAGCAGTTTCCCGGTGGCAACCGATCCGTCTCAAATCGACGGAAACAGCACGAACAATCTTTTGCAGTTGGCTCGCAAGTTGCACGATGATCACGTTCGTGAGGGAATCAGCAAGCGAGACGCACTCATTTCTGAGGGGCACGCTACGGCTGCTCGCGTGATTCGCGAAGCAGAAGCTCAGCAGCGTGTTGAACTCAGCAAATTCGAGCAAGAGCGAGCCATGCTCGAACACACGATTCTCGAGTTGAAGAGCTTCGAGCGCGAGTACCGAATCAAAATCAAGGCCTACATCGAAGCGCAACTCGCCGAACTCGAGCACCAAGCAACCAACGAAAACCCAAGTGGCGGCGACAGCAACTCTTCGCGATTCGCGCAAAACCCGCCAACGTTTCAGCTCGGTCAAAACTCGAGCGAACCTTTTTCTAGTTGATCAACCGGTGCCTTGACTAATGCCAGCTACAGCTAGTCGAAAATTCGTCGCAGCAATTTGCTTTTTGGCAATCGCTGGACTCATCGCCACGGCAGACCAACTCATCAAGAATCAAATCGTTGCCGATTTCAAGATGTACGAAGTTCGACCGTTTTTTGGCGAGTTGATTCAGCTAACCTACGTGCTAAATGACTCGGCGGCTTTCTCGTTTGGCTTTGGCCTCACCGGAGTGTTCACGCTAATTTCAAGCATGGCGACAGTTCTGCTGATTTGGTTTATCACGGTCAAGTCAAGTTCGAACATGTGGTCGATTATGGCCGCGGTTCTTCTCGGTGGTGTTTTAGGAAACCTCATCGATCGAATCTTTCGCAGTCCGGGAGCAGGTCTGGGCAAGGTTGTCGATTACATTCAAATTCCATTCAATTTTCCGATTTTCAACATTGCAGACATTGCAATCGTTTCTATGGCCATTCTCGGCGCGCTGCTAGTGATGCTCGGCTACAACGTCGGCAAGCCCGGCAAGCTTGACAAAGCAAAAGATGACTGAACGCCGACTACTTCTGGTTCCACCTTCGCTCGACGGCGAGAGAGCCGACGCAGCGCTTTCAAAAATGCTCGGAATGTCTCGCTCGGCATCGGCTGAACTGCTGCTAGCCGGAGCGGTGCTCAGCGGCACAGAGTTGGTGACCAAGTCTCAACGAGTCACATCAGAACAGGTGCTTGAAGTTTCAATCCCAGACAAACGCGACCCGTTGGCTGTCGAACCCACGGATGTCGCCGATCTGCGAATCGTTTATGAAGATGCCGACCTCATTGTGGTTGATAAACCGGCGGGAGTTGCCGCTCATCCATCGGTTGGCTGGACAGGCCCAACCGTCGTCGGCGCACTAATGGCTAAAGGCGTGCGCATCTCAACTTCGGGAGCCGCAGAGCGTCAGGGGATAGTTCAGCGCTTAGACGTTGGCACCAGCGGCCTAATGATGGTCGCCAAGACCGAGGTTGCCTACTCGAGACTGAAACAAGCTTTTCGAGATCGAGCTGTTCACAAGGTCTACCACGCCGTTATTCAGGGGCACCCTGATCCCGTTGAGGGAACAATCGACGCACCGATTGGCAGGCACCCGAAGGCCGAATTCAAGTTCGCGGTTATGAATGACGGCAAGCCCTCGATAACCCACTACAAACTGCTCGAAGCCTTCGCGTCGGCGTCGCTGGTTGAGGTTGTTCTCGAGACGGGGCGAACCCATCAGATTCGCGTGCACTTCAGTGCCTTCAAACACCCGCTGCTTGGCGACACAATGTACGGTGCTGATCCAACTCTCGCCAGCCGCATGCAAAGCGAACGTCAGTGGTTGCACGCGATGCGACTTAGTTTCTTGCATCCGATGACCGGCGAACAGGTCAGTTTCGAGAGTAACTACACCGAAGACTTGGCGCAGACGCTTGAGCGTTTGAAGGGCAACTAGGGTTTAGTCTTGCTACTTGCCGATTACGCGAATAACAAGGGGAGAGGGTGCTGATGAGTAAATCATTCGTTCACCTTCACGTTCACACCGATTATTCGATGCTCGACGGAGCTGCCAAAATCAGGCAACTGATAAAAGAGGTTGCAGAGCAAGAAATGCCGGCCGTGGCAATGACCGATCACGGAAACATGCACGGCGCATACGAGTTCTTCATGGCGGCAAATGACGCAGGCATTAAGCCGATTATCGGACTAGAGGCTTACCTAACGCCAGGAACTCACAGAACCGACAGGGTCGGTGTCAAGTGGGGAGAGGGCGGCGAAGACGACATCTCGGGCAACGGCGCTTACACGCACATGACTCTGCTGAGCGAGACCACCGAGGGAATGCATAACCTCTTCAAAATGTCTTCGCTTTCTTGGCTCGAGGGCATCTACTACAAGCCAAGAATCGACCGAGAGCTTCTCAATACCTACGCCAGGGGTTTGATTGCAACCTCTGGATGCGTGTCTGGTGAGATTCAGACCCGTCTGAGGCTTGGGCACTACGACGAGGCCAAACGCGTCGCCGGCGAGATGCAGGAAATCTTTGGCAAGGGCAACTATTTCATTGAGCTCATGAGCCACGGAATTCACATCGAAAAACGCTCGATGGCTGATTTGGTGAAGCTTGCCAAAGAGCTTTCTATTCCGCTTTTGGCGACCAACGATTCGCACTACATCCACTCGACAGATGCCGAAGCTCATGAGGCCTTGCTGTGCTTGCAAACCGGCACGAACCTGAATGACGCCAAGCGGTTCAAGCTTGACTCTCAAGAGTTTTATCTCAAGTCGGCAGCAGAGATGCGAAGGCTGTTTGCCGATTTTCCAGAGGCTTGCGACAATACGCTCTTGATTGCCGAACGCTCGAATGTGACATTCAAAGAACGCAAACTCATGCCGAAGTTTCCGGTTCCTAAAGGTGAAACCGAAGCCAGCTGGTTTGCCAAAGAGGTTCAGATTGGCTTGACCAAGCGATTCGGTGGCGCTGTTCCGCAGACGCATCTAGATCAAGCTCAATTTGAGATTGACGTCATCGTTGAAATGGGTTTTCCGGGCTATTTCTTAGTGGTCGCCGACTTCATCGCGTGGGCGCGAAACAATGGAGTGCGAGTTGGCCCTGGTCGTGGTTCGGCCGCGGGTTCAATCGTCGCCTGGGCAATGGGCATTACCGATTTAGATCCGATTGAACACGGGCTTATCTTTGAGCGCTTTCTAAACCCCGAGCGCGTTTCGATGCCTGATATCGATATCGACTTCGACGACCGTGGTCGCGGCGAGGTCATTAAGTATGTGACAGCCAAGTACGGCTCAGACAGGGTGGCGCAGATTGTCACCTTCAACACGATTAAGGCCAAGCAAGCCCTCAAGGATGCCGCCAGGGTCTTGGCGATGCCTTACGCGGTAGGCGAGAAGCTCACCAAAGCGTTGCCGAAAATGGTGCTCGGTCGTGACGTCACGCTCACAGAAGTGGTCGAGAGCAAAATCGACGGCAAGAAGAATGACCGTTTCAAAGAGGCAGCCGAGTTCAGAGAGCTGATTGAGAGCGACGAGAGTTCTGCCAAGGTCTTCGACCTAGCCCGAGGTCTTGAGGGTCTAAAGCGTGGCTGGTCGGTGCACGCGGCCGGCGTCATCATGTCTGCCGAACCTCTTATTGAAATCATGCCGATGATGAAACGCGAGGATGACGGAGCGGTAATCACCCAGTTCGACCAACCAAGCAGCGAAGCGCTCGGTTTGCTGAAGATGGACTTCTTGGGCTTGCGAAACCTAACGGTGCTCGACGACACCCTCGCAAACATCAAAAGCAACCGCGGCGAGACGGTGGTGCTCGAGGAGCTAGATCTCAACGGCAACCAGGCCACCTACGATCTGCTTTCGCGGGGTGACACGCAGGGCGTGTTTCAGCTCGACGGTGGGCCGATGCGCAGCCTGTTGAGGTTAATGAAGCCTTCAAAGTTCGAGCACATCTCTGCCGCTATCGCGCTCTATCGACCAGGCCCTATGGGTATGGAGTCGCACACCAAATATGCGTTGAGAAAGAATGACCTGCAGGCCTCCGAGGCAATTCACGCCGAGCTCGAAGGTCCGCTGTCTGAAATTCTCGATCCTACCTACGGCCTGATCGTCTATCAGGAGCAGGTTATGTCGGCCGCTCAAAAAGCGGCGGGTTTCTCTCTCGGTAAAGCAGACAATCTTCGTCGCGCGATGGGCAAGAAGAAAAAAGAAGAACTCGACAAGATGTATGAAGAGTTTGAAAGCGGCATGAAGGCAAATGGATATTCTGATGCGGCAGTAAAAGCTCTCTGGGATACGCTGCTGCCGTTTGCCGACTACGCGTTCAACCGCGCTCACAGCGCTGCCTACGGAGTCATTTCTTACTGGACCGCATATCTGAAGGCAAACTACACAGCCGAATTCATGGCAGCGTTGCTGACCAGCGTTGGTGGTTCGAAAGACAAGTTGAGCATCTACCTTTCTGAATGCAGAAAACTCGGAATCAAAGTTTTGCCACCCGACGTAAACGAATCGGTTGGCCACTTTGCGGCAATCGGCGAAGACATTCGTTTCGGTCTCGGCGCAATCAGAAACGTGGGCCACAACGTGGTTGATGCAATCGTTTCTCACCGAGAAACCAAGTACAAGAGTTTCAACGACTTTCTCAAAAAGGTGCCGCTGGTCGTTTGCAACAAGAAGACGATTGATTCGCTGGTTAAGGCCGGTGGTTTCGACTCGCTAATGCACACCAGACGCTCACTCTCAGAAATTCACGAGCAGGCGGTTGATGCCCAGGTCTTGACCAAGCGCAAAGAGGCACAGGGCCAGGTCGATCTTTTCGCGGGTATGTTCGACGACGATGAAGGTCTTGATGTCAAAGTGCCAGATCGCCCCGAGTGGCAAAAACGCGAGAAGCTGGCATATGAACGCGAGATGCTTGGCCTCTATGTCAGCGACCACCCGCTTGCGGGCCGAGAAGCTCAGATTGCGCGCTATAGCGAAATTTCATTAGCCGACCTTCAAGAGAACGAAGCGCTGCAGGATGGCCAGGTGCTAACAATTGCCGGCCTGGTAACAGCGGTAGAGCACAAGGTTGCGCGCAACACCGGCAACCCCTACGCGATTGTCAGCGTTGAAGACTTAGACAGCGAAGTGACAGTTATGTTGATGGGCAAGACCTATGCCGAGTATGGCCGCAGTTTGAACAGCGATCAGATTGTCATGATTCGCGGTCGGGTTAGCCAACGAGACGATTCTAAAAACATCAACGCTCAGCGAATCGACATTCTCGAGAATGCTACTGACGCAACAGATGCGATTGTTCTAAACATTCGTGAAGAGCAGGCAACCAAGTTAAACCTAGAAGAACTTGATCGCGCACTTCGGGCTTATCCGGGAGAGAGCGAAGTGTTTGTCAACATGGTTGCGGGTCGGTCAGTTTCAAGTCGGTTTAAATTACAGCCAAAAATTAAGCTGAGCGTGGCTTTTATTTCTGAAGCGAAATCAATCTTTGGTTCGAAGGTCTTTATCGGTGGTGACGACTTAGTCGACCTCGACAGCAGTCTTGTAGGCGCGCTGGTGGTAAACGAGGGGTTCGCATTCGGCGCCGAGCAGACCTTCTTCAATTTCGACGATAACGACGGCGTTCGCTTCGACTGAATGAATTTCGCGAATCTTCGCAATTAGCACTCCGCTAGCTTCGCGAAAAATCGGCAGGTCTCGTGGTCCTCTTTCCCAATCGTCATCCAAGAATCTAAGCTCGCTAGCTGCGGCCATCTTTTGCGCGAGTTGAGTGTTTTGAATTCCCAGCGTGTGAATCGCAACGTGTGTCGCCACATTCAACGGTGCCCAGGTGCTAGATCCACTTGCAACGTTGAAACTCGCGAGCGCGGGATTCGATCCGAGCGATGTCATTGATGTTGCGGTGAAGCCAACCGGCCTTAGATTTTCTCCGGTCATTGTGATCACCGAAACTCCAGATGCGTGTCTGCGAAAAACGGCCTTGAGAGCCTCAGACGGCTGGCTTTCGATTGAAAAATTCATGGATTCACCTCGGGTTAGACAACAAGGTTATCTCGGTCTCAATTCCGCTGTCCGTCTGGCGTCTGCGGCGGCACTTCAGAGCAACTGGCGCGACACGCCGATAAATGACATAATTTGCATCTTGCAGGCAAAAACCACAAGATATAGGGGCTGGCTTGCATAAATTGTCTATATGTTGTGGGGATAACTCTTCAAAATCTGTGGATAACCGGCAAAAATCGAGATAAATCAAGCAATTTGGAAGGTAGAGAACATGCATTGTCCGTTCTGTCGCTACCCAGATTCGCGCGTAATCGACTCTCGAAGCTCAGACGACGGCTCTTCAATCCGTCGCCGTCGTGAGTGCCCAGAGTGCAACCAGCGTTTCAGCACAGCAGAGACCGCGAGTCTCATGGTGTTGAAGAGAAGTGGCGTGCTGGAGCAATTCAGCCGCGAAAAGATCGTAAACGGTGTACGAAAGGCTTGCCAGGGCAGGCCAGTCACCGATGCCGATTTGGCAGTACTGGCGCAGAAGGTCGAAGAGACCATTCGCGCCACCGGAACTGCTCAAATCAACGCCCACGAGGTTGGCCTTGCGATTCTAGAACCGCTTCGACAGCTAGATGAAGTTGCCTTCATGAGATTTGCCAGTGTTTACCAAGGATGGGAAACGCTGGAAGACTTCGAGGCCGCAATTAGCTTGCTAAAGATCGAAAGAGAAACAGACAAGCTAACTGGCATCGACCTAGAACCACAGATTTAAACAACTTAATAACAACAACAAGAAAGGCAAAGCAGTGACTGACACAGCTTTCAGCGGGGCACAGGGCTCAGCAGGCGGTACCGGTAAGGGAATTACCATCAACCGCATTTACACCGTTCCAGGGGTTCACCCGTACGACCAGGTCACCTGGGAATACCGCGACGTGGTGCAAACCAACTGGCAGACCGGTGAGACCATCTTCGAGCAGCGCGGCGCTGAGTTTCCAGAGTTCTGGAGCATCAACGCAAGCACCATCGTCACCACGAAGTACTTTCGTGGCGCGGTAGGAACCTCGGAGCGTGAGTACAGCCTTCGTCAGTTGATCAACCGCGTTGTTCTTACCTACACCCAAGCTGGTCGCGACCACGGTTACTTTGCCACCGAAGAAGACGCGACAATCTTCGAGCACGAACTCACCTACATGCTTTTGAACCAGGTGTTTGCGTTCAACTCACCAGTTTGGTTCAACGTAGGAACCAAGAGCCCGCAGCAGGTTTCTGCTTGCTTTATTTTGTCGGTCGACGACTCGATGGACTCAATCTTGAACTGGTACCGCGAAGAGGGAATGATCTTCAAGGGCGGTTCGGGTGCAGGTCTTAACCTCTCACGCATTCGTTCATCGAAGGAGCTCTTGAAGAACTCTGGCGGCTCGGCTTCTGGCCCAGTTTCGTTCATGCGTGGCGCTGACGCCTCTGCAGGAACCATCAAGTCTGGTGGTGCGACTCGTCGTGCAGCCAAGATGGTTGTTCTAGACGTTGACCACCCAGACATCGAAGAGTTCATCGAAACCAAGGCGCACGAAGAGAAGAAGATCCGTGTTCTTCGCGATGCAGGCTTCAACATGGAACTCGGTGGAAAAGACATCAACTCGGTTCAGTACCAGAACGCAAACAACTCTGTTCGCGTGAACGCCGAGTTCATGTCTGCAGTTGAGAACGGCACCAGCTTTGGTCTTCGTGCTCGTACCACCGGTGAAGTAGTCGAGCAGGTTGACGCTCGTGAGCTATTCGCCAAGATCGCTGACGCGGCTTGGGAATGTGCTGACCCGGGCATCCAGTATGACGACATCATCAACGACTGGCACACCACGCCAGAGTCTGGCCGCATCAACGCTTCAAACCCTTGCAGCGAATACATGCACCTAGACAACTCGAGCTGCAACTTGGCATCGTTGAACCTTCTGAAGTTCTTGAACCCAGACGGCTCGTTCGACACTGACAAGTTCACCAAGGCAACCGAACTAATCTTCACCGCCATGGACATCTCGATCTGCTTCGCAGACTTCCCAACCGAGAAGATCGGCGAGACCACCCGCGCATTCCGTCAGCTAGGAATCGGTTACGCAAACCTTGGCGCATTGCTAATGGCAATCGGTGTACCTTACGACAGCGAAGAGGGCTTTGCTCTTGCTGGCGCAATCACCTCGTTGATGACCGGCGCTTCATACCGTCGCTCAGCAGAGTTGGCTGCCGTAGTTGGTCCATACGACGGCTACGAGAAGAACAAGGATGGCCACACCCGCATCATGCTCAAGCACGAAGCGGCAAACAGCCAGGTTCGCGCGGTTTCAGAAATCGACGCACAGGTTCACGCAGCTGCAACCGAGCAGTGGGCGTTGAACACCTTGATCGGTGCAGAAAACGGCTGGCGCAACTCGCAGGCATCTTTGCTCGCACCAACAGGAACCATCGGCTTCATGATGGACTGTGACACAACCGGTATCGAGCCTGACTTCTCACTTGTGAAGTACAAGAAGCTCTCAACCGGTGGATCGATGCAGATTGTGAACCAGACGATTCCGTTTGCTTTGCACCGCTTGGGTTACTCGCAAGAGACCATCGAAGCAATCGTTGACCACATCAGCACCCACGGTCACGTAGTAGATGCACCTGGCCTTAAGCAGGAGCACTACGCAATCTTCGACACCGCAATCGGCATCCGTGCAATCGAGCCAATGGGTCACGTTCGCATGATGGCAGCAGTTCAGCCATTCTTGTCTGGCGCGATTTCAAAGACCGTGAACATGCCAGAGACCGCAACTCGCGAAGAGATCGCAGACGTTTACTTCCAGGGATGGAAGGTCGGCCTAAAGGCTCTTGCGATCTACCGCGACAACTGCAAGGTTGGTCAGCCGCTTAGCGATGGCAAGGCGAAGACCGAGACCAAGACCGAGTCCGCACCAGTTGCAGCAACCGGAATGTCTCACCCAACCCGCAAGCGTCTTCCAAAGTCACGCCCGTCATCAACCACATCATTCACCGTTGGTGGAGCAGAGGGTTACATGACAGCTGGTTCATACCCAGACGGCGGACTCGGCGAGGTCTTCTTGAAGCTCGGAAAGCAGGGCTCAACCCTTGCCGGAGTAATGGACTCGTTCTCGGTAGCAGTTTCGATTGGTCTTCAGTACGGAGTTCCTCTTGAGACCTACGTGCAGAAGTTCACCAACGTTTCATTCGAGCCAGCCGGTCTAACCGATGACCCGGATGTGCGCATGGCGAAGTCGCTTATGGACTACATCTTCCGTCGTCTAGCACTTGACTACCTGCCACTAGAGACCCGCACCTACATGGGAATCCAGACCGCGGCAGAGCGCTCGGCAGCACTCGACTCAAACCCTTCTTACAGCTCGGTAGCTCCGTCTATCGATCTCGAAGATTCGGTTGAGCTAGAGGTTGCACCGGCTGCACCGACTCAGTCACAGAGCATCGAAATCACCGAGAAGCGCGAAGTTCACTCTTCGGCAGAGCTTTTCGAGATGCTTCAGGGCACCGAGTCAGACGCTCCACTGTGCTTCAACTGTGGAATCAAGATGCGTCCATCTGGTTCATGCCACGTCTGCGAAGGCTGTGGATCAACCAGCGGCTGCAGCTAAACAAAACTCAGAACGGGGTCGGCGATTACGTCGGCCCCGTTTTGTTATTCAACGTGGGGTAGCCTAAAACCGTGCTTTACAAGATCATCTTTGACATCTTCTTCAGAAGAGTAGAACCTGAGGCTGCGCATCACCTCGGAATGTTTGTCATTCGACTCTTGGGTGCAACCTCAATCTCCTCGCTATTGAAGGTGCGTTCTTCACAGCGAGTAGATGCCATGGGCCTCAAATTTGATTCTGTATTTGGGCTGGCCGCCGGTTTTGACAAAAACGCCGTTGCGGTGAAAGCTCTCGGCGATCTTGGTTTCTCTCACGTCGAAATCGGCACCGTAACGGCAATAGCACAAAGCGGAAACGATAAGCCGCGACTCTTTCGTTTGATTGAGGATCGAGCGCTGATAAATCGCATGGGCTTCAACAACGACGGCGCAGAGAAGATTGCCGTGCGACTAGCCAAGACTCGCCAGCGCTACGGCAGCAACCTGCCGATCATCGGCGTCAACATTGGCAAGAGCCGCGTGGTCGAGGTTGAAGACGCGGTCGATGACTATCGCAAGAGTGCCAGAACGCTCGCCGGTCTTGCCGACTACCTGGCCGTGAATGTGTCGTCACCAAACACCCCCGGCCTTCGTTCGCTGCAAACCGTGAAAGCGTTGCGGCCGATTCTCGAGGCAGTCATTCAAGAGTCTCAGCAAAAGCCTGTGCTGGTGAAGATTGCCCCAGATCTCGAAGACAAAGAGATAGTTGCGGTTGCCAAGTTGGCGAAAGAACTGAAACTTGCCGGAGTGATAGCCACGAACACGACTGTTTCGCGAGACGGGCTCAAGGCTTCTGCGAAAGATGTGGCGAACATGGGTGCCGGCGGGCTTTCTGGAGCTCCGCTAAAGCAAAGGTCGCTGCAGGTGCTCGATTTGCTTCGAGCGAGTTTAGGCGCAGAGTTTGTGATTGTCTCTGTCGGGGGAGTCGAGACCGCCGAAGACGTGCGCGAAAGAGTGGCCCACGGCGCGAACCTGGTGCAGGGATACACCGGATTCGTCTATGAGGGTCCGCTTTGGGCGAGAAAAATCAAGAAGGGCATGCAATGACTTCAATCGTTTTGTGGGTAGAGAACCTAGCGGCGGCGAAAACTTTTTATCAAGAGCTGCTCTCGGCATCAATCCTTGATGACTCGGCAACGTTTGTTCGGGTGGCATCGCCAGCAAACGAAGTATTGTTGCACCTAGTGCCAGAGCAACACCGTGAGGGAATTGCAACGCCGCCAGACATCCGTGAGCTTGCTTCGATGAAGCCAATCTTTTCGGTTACCTCAATCGCTCAGTCGCGCGCTGCTGTTGCCGATTTAGCCGGTGAGGTTTACTCTGCAGACACCGAGCAGGTTTACGCGGGGTCGAGATATTGCGATGGCTTTGACACCGAGGGCAATATATTTCAAGTTGCCGAACGCGAATAGTTCTGGCTAAGCGCTAAACCAAACGGGCTTCTGGTGCCTTGGTTTCTCTGGGGTCGAAAACAGCAACCGGTGACAGAATCTCGCTGACCTGCTGCATCACTTCTTCTGGAATCTCGACGCCAACAGCAGCGATGTTCGAACTGATCTGCTCTGGCCTAGTTGCACCAACAATTGCCGATGCGACATTGTCGTTTTGCAAAACCCAGGCCAGCGCGAATTGAGCCATTGTGAGTTCGAGCTTCTCGGCTAGTGGCGCTAGCAGCTGCACGCGAGTCAAGACCTCGTCGCTCAAATATTTGCCCATCATTCCGCCGAGGCGTTCGTCGGCGCCGCGTGAACCTTCAGGAGCTGGTTGGCCCGGAAGATACTTGCCGGTTAAGACGCCCTGGGCCATTGGTGACCAGACAATCTGAGACACTCCCAGCTCGCGGCAGGTAGGCATGACCTCGGCCTCGATAACCCGCCAGAGAGCGCTGTACTGAGGCTGACTCGAAATCAGCTGAAAGCCAAGTTCTTTCGATAGCTTGTGTCCGGCGCGAATCTGCTCTGCGTTCCATTCGCTTACCCCGATGTATAGCGCTTTGCCCTGTCGCACGATGTCGGCGAAAGCCTGCATGGTCTCTTCAAGCGGGGTTTCCACGTCGTACCGGTGGGCCTGGTAAAGATCTACGTAGTCAGTCTGCAAACGCTTCAGCGAGCCGTTAATCGACTCCATGATGTGTTTGCGCGATAGCCCGGTGTCGTTCGGCTTCTTCTCGGAAACCGGCCAGTAAACCTTGGTGAAGATCTCGAGCCCCTCGCGACGCAAGCCCTTGAGGGCATCGCCGAGAACCTTTTCGGCTGCCTGGTTGGCATAAACGTCGGCGGTGTCAAAAGAAGTTATGCCGCCGTCTAGTGCGGCGTGCACGGTGTCGTGCGCAGCCTTGTCTTCGATTTGGCTCGCGTGGGTAAGCCAGTTTCCATAGGTCAGCTCACTGACCTTTAGTCCACTGTTGCCGAGGTATCGATACTTCATGCTTTTTCCTTCATCAACTTGCGCGCGGTGTCTTCAATTTTCTTGTGCAAGATTGGCACCCAGGTTTCATGCTCGGGTTTCATGAGAGTGCTGCGCAAAATGCGGGCCTTGGCCAAATCGGTCTCGACATTGATGCCGTGAGCGAAGAGCGCATTTGGCTTAACCATGTAGGTAGCCAGGTGAATTTGCTCGGTGCGCGGGCCTTGCTCGGTTTGCAAGAAGATTTCCTGCGAAAGCCGATCAATCTCTGACATCGAATTAGTTCTCGGCAGGTAGGCAATAATGTCGAGCTCTGGCTTTTGATATGGCTGAAGCACGTCGGATTCTTCGAGCAGGGTGTGCCAATTCTGAGCGGCTCGATAACCGGCAGCCAGAATAGAGCCGAGACCGTC
>WLIA01000019.1 GCA_009702455.1 Actinomycetota bacterium
CGGTCTTTCTTCTTACCCGCACCCAAGACTGATGCCAGACTTCTGGCAGTTTCCGACAGTGTCGATGGGTCTCGGACCAATCAACGCGATTTACCAGGCGCAGTTCAACCGCTACCTTGCCGGTCGTGGTTTCAAAGACACCAGCGATCAAAGAGTATGGGCATTCCTCGGTGACGGCGAGCTCGACGAAGTTGAGTCACGCGGTGCACTGCAGCTTGCCGCAAACGATTCACTCGACAATCTGACCTTCGTAGTCAACTGCAACCTGCAGCGACTCGATGGACCAGTTCGTGGCAATGGAAAGATCATCCAGGAACTTGAAAGCTTCTTCAGGGGCGCAGGCTGGAACGTAATCAAAGTGGTTTGGGGTCGCGAATGGGACGACCTTCTTGCCCGCGATTCAGAAGGTGCGCTAGTTGATCTGATGAACAAGACACCAGATGGCGACTACCAGACATACAAGACCGAGGATGGCGCTTTCGTGCGGGAGAACTTCTTCGGTCGCGACCCGAGAACCGCGAAGCTGGTCGAAGGCATGTCAGATGATGAGATCTGGGGACTAAAGCGCGGCGGTCACGACTACCGCAAGCTTTACGCCGCATACAAGTCGGCTGTTGAGCACAAGGGCCAGCCGACCGTCATCCTTGCGAAGACCATCAAGGGCTTCTCGCTCGGCAAGTCTTTCGAGGGCCGAAACGCCACTCACCAGATGAAGAAGCTGACTCTCGACAACCTCAAGGGCTTCAGAGACGAATTGCGAATTCCAATCACGGATGCGCAGCTCGAAGAGAACCCGTATCAGCCTCCTTACTTCCACCCTGGCCAGGACGCACCTGAGATTCAGTACATGCACGAGCGTCGTCGCGAACTTGGTGGTTATCTGCCAGAGCGTCGCAGCAAGTATGTCGACTTCAAGCTGCCTACCGAAGATTCATACAAGATTGCCAAGGGCGGCTCAGGAACCCAAGGTGTTGCAACGACGATGGCTTTCGTTCGACTCATGAAAGATCTTCTTCGCGCGCCGGAGTTCGGCGACCGAATCGTGCCGATCATTCCTGACGAAGCTAGAACTTTCGGAATGGATGCATTCTTTCCGACCGCAAAGATTTACAACCCCAACGGTCAGCACTACATCTCTGTAGACCGCGACCTGCTGCTCTCTTATAAAGAGTCTGCTGCTGGGCAAATTTTGCACACCGGAATCAACGAAGCTGGTTCAATCGCAGCTCTAACAGCTGTCGCGACGAGTTATGCGACTCAGGGTCAGCCAATGATTCCGTTCTACGTTTTCTATTCGATGTTCGGATTCCAGCGCACCGCCGATGCAATCTGGGCGGCGACCGACCAACTCTCAAGAGGTTTCTTGATTGGCGCAACCGCTGGCCGCACCACGCTAACCGGTGAGGGTCTTCAGCATGCCGATGGGCACTCGCCTCTTCTCGCATCGACAAACACCGCGGTTATCACTTACGACCCTGCGAGCGGTTATGAGATTGCGCACATCATTCGCCACGGACTAGAGCGTATGTATGGCGGAAACCATAAAGACCCGAACGTCTTGTTCTACCTAACCGTTTACAACGAGCCGACCGTGCAACCAGCAGAGCCAGAGAACGTTGATGTCGATGGCATCATCCGTGGAATTCACCGCATCAGCGAGAACAACCACGAAGGAACCAAGGCGCAAATCTTGGCTTCGGGTGTTGCTGTTGCTTGGGCCTACGAGGCTCAGCGATTGCTTCAAGACGACTGGGGTGTATCGGCAGACATTTGGTCGGTTACCTCATGGACTGAACTGCGCCGCAACGGTTTGAAGCGCGACGAGTTCAAGTTCTTGAACCCGAACGCCGAAGTTCCAGATGCCTACCTGACCCACAAGCTGGTCGACGCCAGAGGTCCGTTCTTAGGTGTTAGCGACTACATGCACGCGGTTCAAGACCAGATTCGCCCTTGGGTGCCTGGTGACTACGCGACGCTGGGTGCTGACGGCTTTGGCTTCTCAGACACTCGTGCTGCCGCACGTCGCTTCTTCAAGATTGACGGGCCATCGATTGTGGTTCGCGTTCTTGAGCAGCTGGTTGAACGCGGCGAAATTGACGCTGAGGCACCGGCTAAAGCAATCGAGCGTTACAGGCTGCTTGATGTGACTGCGGGAACCTCTGGATCTGCCGGTGGCGAAGCCTAAGCAAGAGACACTCGCTTGGCTCGCCTCAATATCGGGCGAGCTGAGCAGCGAGACCCTCAGGCAACTCGACCTCACATTGCCCTGGTATCGCGAGATGCCAGCTGCCAGACGCGCTTCGGTTGGACTAGTTGCTCAATCTGGCATAAGTTCGTTCTTGGCCTGGTATGAGAACCCAAAATCGCAGCCCTGGGTTGCAGCCGACGTT
Source organism: Actinomycetota bacterium (assembly GCA_009702455.1). GTDB lineage: Bacteria > Actinomycetota > Actinomycetes > Actinomycetales > Microbacteriaceae > Rhodoluna. The sequence goes on from WLIA01000019.1 coordinate 2,391, forward strand.
TTCGGTCTTGCACCTCGAGAACTGCTTCGTTCGATTTCTCTGCAGCAGACACTCCAGCTGATTCGCGTTGTGGTTCAAGTTGTTGAAGAGCGCGTTGTTCGCGAAGACGCTCAAATGCGCGAAGCGGTTCTGCTCTACTCGCGCGAGATTGCGTTCAGTGCTGCAGACGTTTACGCCAAGGCGGCAGAAGCTCGAGGCCTCTGGGATGCCCGTCTCGAAGCGCTCGTTGTCGACTCGATTCTCAGCGGCGAAAACACCGACGAGATTGCTTCACGTGTGGCCGCGCTCGGCTGGCGCGCTAACGGCTCAGCTCTCGTTCTAATCGGAAACACCGACCAATCGCTAGACGCCGATAGTCTGCGCAGAGTTGCACGCAAGTGTGACGCAGACGTGCTGATTGGTGAACACGGTGACCGACTGATTGTCGTGGTCGGAAAAATCTTGAAAGCCACCACACTAAAGGCAGCAACCTCATTCAGCGAAATAGTCTCAAAACTCGAACCGTTCTTTGCCGCGGGAGCGCTAGTAGTCGGCCCGACTGTTCGAGACGTTTCTGCTGCCCACAACTCTGCCCGCGCTGCACTATCAGGATTCGCTGTACTTAGAAATGCGAGAACTGTAAAGCGCGTCACTCACGCCGACGATGTTCTCGCTGAGCGCGCACTCGCCGGTGATGCGCTTGCAAAGCAAACGCTTGTTGAGAAAATCTACAAACCGTTGTCAGAGAACTCGGCAGAGCTGCTCGAAACTCTTATTGCCTACCTAGACTGCGGCAGATCGCTCGAAGCAACTTCGAAGCAGTTGTTCGTGCACGCAAACACAGTTCGCTATCGACTAAAGCGAATCAGTGAGATTATTGGCTGGGATGCCACCGGTGCGCACGAAGCGTTTGTTCTTCAGGTCGCAATGGTTTTAGGTTCAATGAGCGACTCAACAACAGAAGGATAAATTCAAGATGATTGCAATTGTCTGCCCAGGCCAGGGAGCACAAACGCCGGGATTTTTCTCGCCTTGGCTTGAGATCGAAATGTTCAAGCAAACTATCGAGCGCTTAGCCGATGCAAGCGGAGTGGACCTGCTAAAGCATGGAACAGTCAGCGACGCTGACACCATTCGAGACACTGCGATTGCTCAACCGCTGATTGTTTCTGCCGGAATCGCTTCGGCAGCTGTCTTGTTCAACTCGCCGTCTTTGCCAGGCTCTTCAAGTCTGGCGGCAGCGGGACACTCGGTTGGAGAGATCACTGCCGCCGCAGTCTCTGGCGTGCTGAGCGACGAAGACGCAATCAAGTTCGTAACCAAGCGAGGCAACGCCATGGCATCTGCGGCTGCTCTGCAACCGACTTCGATGGCCGCTGTCGTTGGTGGCGATGAAACCGTCGTTCTAGAAAAGCTAGAGTCACTCGGGCTTGAGCCAGCGAACTTCAATGGTGGTGGCCAAATTGTTGCTGCCGGAACCGCAGAGGCAATTGAGCAACTGAAACAGGATGCGCCAGCGGGCAGTCGAGTTATTGCCCTGCAGGTTGCCGGAGCATTTCACACCCGCTTCATGCAGCCGGCTGTCGATGTTCTTTCGCAATACGCGCAAACTTTGACCCCTCAAGACCCATCCATGAAACTCTTCACGAATGCCACCGGTGAGCTCGAGCCGAGCGGCAAGAACTTCGTCGAGCTAATGGTGCGCCAGGTTTCTAACCCGGTTCGATGGGATCTCTGCATGGCCTCGATGCTCAAGCAGTGCGTCACAGCGATTATCGAACTCTCGCCTGCCGGCACCCTCACAGGACTAGCAAAACGCTCGATGCCTGGCGTTGAGTTGTTGGCAGTGAAGACCCCCGAAAATATCGAGGCGGCTTTGTCTCTAATCAACAATCACGGGTAGGTTTTCACCCGCTAAGTTTGTAGCATTCAACGAATTGAGGCACTTTGGGTCAGCCAGCTCTAAATCAATACGAACCGGTTAGGTTTTCACGCATCTACTCGCTGGGTGCTGCTCGTGGCGATCTTGTTGTAACGAACGATGATATCGCAGGGCCAATTGACTCAAGCGATGAGTGGATTCAAAGACGCACCGGCATCATCAGTCGCAGACGTGCAAGCAAAAATGTCAGCCTCATGGACATGGCTGTTGAAGCCTCAAACATCGCGATCAAGCGTGCTGGAATCGACCCGAGCGAAATCGGCGCAGTTATCTTCAGCACAATCACTCACCCGCACCAGACCCCTTCGGCCGCAGCTTTGCTCGCCGACAAAATTGGCGCAACCCCTGCCCCGGCATTCGACGTCTCGGCGGCCTGCGCGGGTTACTGCTATGGCATCGCGCAAGCCGACGCGCTCGTGCGTTCTGGTATGGCCAAATACGTTCTTGTTGTCGGTGGAGAGAAACTCAGCGACTTTCTCGACCCAACCGACAGAACTATCAGTTTCTTGCTCGCCGATGGCGCAGGTGCCGCAATCGTTGGGCCGAGCGACACCGCAGGCATAAGCCCGACCGTTTGGGGTTCTGACGGCTCACACTGGGATGCCGTAGGCATGACAGCTTCGTTGCTCGAACTTCGAGACGGAGAGTCGGGATGGCCGACCTTGGTGCAGGATGGTGCCACTGTTTTCAAGTGGGCCGTCTGGGAAATGGTAAAGGTTGCCAAGCAGGCACTCGAGGTTGCTGGAGTCAAAGCAGAAGATCTAGCCGCGATTGTGACTCACCAGGCCAACATCAGAATCATCGATGAGCTGGCCAAGCAACTCGAGGTGCCGAGTGGCGTTGTCATCGCCCGAGACATTATCTACACCGGAAATACCTCGGCGGCATCCGTGCCACTGGCAATGGACGCCCTGCTGACCTCTGGTGAGGTCAAATCAGGTGGCCTAGCCCTTCAGATCGGCTTCGGCGCTGGCCTTGCCTTCGCGGCCCAAGTGGTCGTTCTGCCCTAAAATTAGGGTAGTTGTAAATTCAAATCAAGGAGCATTCCCATGGCACTATCGCAGGCTGAGGTTCTTACCGGACTCGCAGAAATCGTAAACGAAGAGACAGGCATCGACACCACACAGGTTCAGATGGAGAAGTCATTTGTTGACGACCTAGACATCGACTCAATCTCGATGCTGACAATTGTCATGAACGCCGAAGAGAAGTTTGGCGTAACCATTCCAGAAGAGAAGGTCGCCGACCTAAAGACCGTCGCAGACGCGGTTAACTTCATCACCGAGGCTCAGTAAGGCCTTAATTGACCCGCAAGATTGTTGTCACCGGGCTGGGTGCTACCACCCCGCTCGGCGGCGACGTTGAGACCACCTGGCGAGCATTGCTTGCCGGTGAGTCGGGCATCTCGACCCTCGAGCAAGAATGGGTTGAGCGCCACCAACTTCCAGTCAAGTTTGCAGGTCAAGCCAAGGTTAAGGCAAAAGACATTCTCAGCGTTCCTGAGACCAAGCGCTTAGATCCGGCTAGCCAGTTTGCGCTAATCGCGGCTCGCGAAGCCTGGGCCGATGCAGGCACTCCAGAGGTTGCGCCAGAGCGACTGGCTGTTGAGTTTGCAACCGGAATCGGCGGTGTCTGGACTCTGCTTGACGCTTATGACACCCTCAACGCATCTGGGCCTCGGCGCGTTCTGCCGATGACTGTTCCGATGCTTATGGCGAATGGTCCGGCAGCTGCAATCGGCATGGACATCGCCGCGCGCGGCGGCGTTCGCACAGCTGTGTCGGCATGCGCATCAAGCACCGAGGCGATTGCAAATGCCATCGCGAGATTGCAATCGGGAGCAATCGACATCGTGGTAGCCGGAGGTTGCGAGGCGGCAATTCACCCGCTGCCCATCGCAGCTTTCGCATCAATGCACGCACTGTCGCGCAACAACGAGAATCCAACTGGCGCTAGCCGACCATACGACACAGCCCGAGATGGTTTTGTCATGGGCGAAGGCGCTGGCGCGCTAGTGATCGAAACCGAAGAGCATGCTCTTGCACGCGGTGCGAAAATCTACGCGTACCTGGTTGGCGGTTCAGTCACGAGCGACGCTCATCACATAACTGCGCCTGATCCAGAAGGCACCGGAGCTGCCAGAGCAATGATCGAAGCACTCGACCAAGCCGGTGCAAAAATCGAAGACGTCGTTCACATCAATGCTCACGCAACATCGACACCAGTTGGCGACATTGCAGAGTACACAGCCCTGAAGCGTGTATTCGGAGACCACCTCAACAAGATTTGCGTTTCTGCAACCAAGTCATCAACCGGCCACCTTCTTGGCGGTGCCGGTGCGATTGAAGCCATCTTCACGGTTCTCGCTCTATATGAAAGAACCGCACCGCCAACTTTGAACCTGCAGAATCAAGACCCAGAAATTCCGATTGACGTCGTGACTTCACCCCGAAAACTTCCTGAAGGCGAAATTCTTGCGATCTCGAATTCGTTCGGTTTCGGTGGTCACAATGCAGTGGTCGCTTTTAGAAGCGCAAACTAGTTCGAAGCTGTTTTCAGCCAGATAACCGATCTATCCTCAGAAGCAGATCTGAGCTTCTCGAGTTCGGCATCCCAGGGCGCGCCAATAGCCAGACGAAGTTGGGCGGTCAAATCAGCCGCGGTTGAACCAGGGTTCTCAGCAATGGCCATCAACCGGTGTTCACTCACCAACACGTTGCCGAAGGCATCAATTTGGCTTTGAAAGAGGCCAAGGGTAGGCGTGTAAGCCCAACGCCATCCGGGCTGGCCATCGGCTTCGTCTTGAACGATTTCGAAGCAGATTGACCCCCAGCCGAGAAGTTCTGAAGAGAGCACAGCGCCAAATGACGGGTCAGATTGCCAGGCCGTCTCGGCTCTGAATTGTGTGGGCTTTAGTGGCTGTGGGGTCCACTGGAGCCCTACAGGGCCGCCAAGCAGCCTGCCTAGAGCCCACTCTACGTGCGGCAGTAGCGCCGCGGGGGCCGAGTGTATGTGCACCATGCCCTGAGTGCGAATTGCGATCATTTTGCCTCCAACCTAGGTACGTCTTCCCCAACGACCTGTGCAGCAAGGCAGGGCAATAGATTACGCCCGCAAAGGCTTAAAAGTCAAAGGCCGGTCTTTCGACCGGCCCTCGACCCATAAGCAGTTTGCTATCTAACTGGTTCAATCTTCGCGACATCCCAGTCAGCGCCACTCTCAATGTTTGAGATTTTCCAAGAACCGACCACCAAAGACTCGCCTACCTTGAGCGGTGCGTCAGAGAACAGTGCATCAACCGAACCTGGCTTTCTGACAATTCTCAACGGTCCCTGCCCATTCATGATTTTGGAATCGATCTTGTAGACGAGCAATCCGTTGGAAGCCGAAGAAGCTTTTGAGTCGTGCCGTGTGTTTCGACGAGATTCCACGGCAATTGCCTCGGTAGACGAGGTTCGAATTACCAGCAGCTGAGGCGCTGTGCCCACCTTAGAAACCGCATCTAATTGAGCAGTAGCCTCGACACCCTCTCTGGCACACAGCACCTTTGAATCTGGAAGGAACTCAATAATCCAGCGGCTCCAGGCGGTCCACTCACGAGAGTTTCCTGGTGCAAAGTTCATGTTGTCGAAGTTACCCATGAACTTGAATTGATCTTCATAAACCATTCCTGGTTTCCAGCCATACCAGTAGTAGTCGTTGAGACCTAGAAGGTGACCGAACTCGTGCGTGAGAAGAAGGTGGCCCTCTGGGAATCTCATGTCACCTCCGACAAGAGTCGCGCGATAAACCCTGCCCTCGTCTGTCTTGAACGGATCGCTGCTCGACAGCATGAGCGCGGGTGAGACGTCAGAAAGTTCACGTGGGGTATTTGGTGGAAGCACAGCTACGACGAAGTCAACACCAGTGAAGTCAATCTGCTTATCTGCAAGAGCAATAGCCTCTTGAACTAGTGGAACCGTGGAGCCACCCGCTGTTCTTGTCACGCGATAATCGGCGAGTTTCTTGCTCATTCGACTGTAAGTCTCGGTGGTTCTCCACTCGAAATTCACAACCCCGTTTGACATGTCTGCCAGAAACTTTGACACTCCGTCGGTCCAGAAAGTTTTGTCGTCACTGGGCTTACCGGTGGCGACTACATCAGAGAAATCAATGTAAATGAGCTGAACCACGAGCTTTGAGCTTGCGCGTTTCATTTGCGGGTGCTGTGGAAAACCAGACCGAGTGAAGAATTGAGAATTGTCTTGGATACGGCACTCGTCTACCGCAGCAAATGAGGCTGACCCCGAGATCGGCGACTTCGGAGCCAAAACGGGCTTCGGTTTCGGCGCAACGTACTTTGCCCAGGCTAACCGCGACTTGATCTTCTTCTGCTGAGCCTTCGAGGCGGTTTGGCAGACAAGTGCAACCTTGGCTACAACAACTCGCTTGCCCGTCTGTGAGCAGGCCTGACCAATCTTTGGGGTCGCTGAATAGGCAACCGGAGAAATACCAATCAGAGCGAGCGCCAATAGAATCGCAAGCAACTTCTTCATGAATTCACCCTATTTCATGCGGTGGCCTAGGTATTGGCGATGGGCAGGACATGCCCGAACAGTTAAAGTGCAAAGGCCGGTCTTTCGACCGGCCTTTGATTTGGTAAAGCTCTACTGCTTGTGGGCAACCCAGGTGCTCAGTGCTGGCACTGAAACCGTGGTTACTCCCTTGAGAGTGGTGATCGTTGCCTCAGAGGCACGAGAACCCGTGACTACAACATTCCAATCTCCGCTAGACGGCAGAGTGATTGTTCTAGCCGAAGTGCTTGGGTTGTGTGCAACCACGATGGTGTTCCAGCTGTCACCAACTGCCTTGCCATCCAACGAGTAAGCAATCACAGGTTCGTCGACGTTCAAGAACTTAAGGTTCGCTTTTACAGCAGCGGCGGTGTCCATTCTGAATGCTGGGTGTGCCTTGCGAATCGCAAGCAGCGCCTTGTAGTAGTTGACGCTAACGATGTTTGTCGCGCGTGAGTTCCACTTGAGAGAGTTCACAGCGTCACTCGACTTGTAACTGTTCTCGTCACCCAACTTGGTTCTCAAGAACTCCTGGCCGGCCTGAATAAAGGGCATTCCCTGAGCGAGCATGATCACAGATGTCGATAGGCGGTGGAAGCTTGCAAGCTGCGCTTCGGTAGAACCACGCTTGCTTGCCTTGAGCTTGTCGTAGAGACTCAAGTTATCGTGCGCCTCTACGTAGTTCACTGATTGACCTGGATCAATCGTGGTCCATCTTCCATTGACGAAACGGTCGAATGCTATGTTGCCAGCGATTCCAGCCTTGACTCCACTGATTGAAGTGAACTTTCCAGTTGCCCAACCACGGTCACCCGAGTCGAAAACAGAACCCTTGATTGCGTCGCGGATTTCGTCATTGAACATGCCAATTCCAGGAAGTGAAAGCGCGTTGATCTGAGCGGCCTTCTGGTTGTCAGGAATCATCTCGCCCATGTTCCAGCCCTCACCGAGAACGATGATGGTCGGGTCGATCTTGTTCAGTTCGGCTCGCACCTGCTGCATGGTTGTGATGTCGTGAATACCCATCAGGTCGAAGCGGTAACCATCGAGGTTGTACTCGCTTGCCCAGTACTTAACCGAATCGACGATGAACTTGCGCACCATTGGGCGTTCAGAAGCGGTCTCGTTGCCAACACCGGTTCCGTTGGCATACTCACCCGATGAGGTCCTTCTGAAGAAGTAACCCGGAACGAGTTGCTCTTGGCTGAATGAACCTGCATCCCAGACGTGGTTGTAAACAACGTCCATGATGACTCGGATGTCGTTATCGTGCAGCGACTGAATCATGGTCTTCAACTCCATGATGCGGTTAACCGGATCTGCTGGCTTGGTTGCGTATGAGCCTTCTGGAACATTGAAGTTCTTCGGGTCATAGCCCCAGTTGAATGTTGGCTTAGCTTCGACAACCGAAGCGTAGTCATAGATCGGCAAGAACTGAATGTGGCTGATGCCCATTTCCTTGATTGCCGAAATACCCGAAGGGTTCTTGGTCTTGACGACCGTCTTCTTCTTGGTCTTCTTGTTCACGACCACCTGAGTGGTTGTGGTGTTGTAGTCGGTAAAGGCCAAGAACTTGCCTCTGTGAGCTACTGGGATGCCGCTGTTCGAGTCAATCGAAAGATCGCGCACGTGGGTCTCATAAATCACGGCGTCGGTTGGCTTGCCAGAGAATGCCGGCTTGTTGGCGGCACCGGGAGTCCATCTCGCTGGGTTGGTGCGACTTAGGTCGACAACCACACCGCGGTCGCCTTCGATAACAGTTGCTCGCACGTATGGGTCAACCGCTTCGCGGAATAATCCACCAACTTCGGCACGGTAGACATAGGCAAGCAAGTGCTGGTCTCCTGCAACAGAAGCGGTCCAGGTGCCTTTCTCGGCCTTGGTCATGTTGATTTCGGTTCCGGTTCGCGCTGTCAAAGTTGGGTAGGTAATCAACTTCACCGCTGTGGCAGTCGGTGCCCAGACCCTAAAGTCTGTCTTGCTGGGTGAATAGGTGTTACCAAGGTCGTTGCCGGTATAGGTAAAGGCATCGGCGAAGGCCTTGCTATCCATGATTGAACCAACCGCAACGGAACCCTTGCCGTATACCGGGTGATTCACCGTGTATGCCGATGCTATATCGACATTGGCGGCAAGGTTAAGAGTCACAAAGTTTGAAGCCGTTTTTCCGGCTGGCAAGCTGACCGAAGAAATGGTCACGTTTGCACCCTTGGCATCGGTGAGCGTGAAGTCTTCGGTTGCTGTGCCCTTGAGCGTGTACTGGTTATTCAAAGTCAGGGTCACTGCCTTGAAGTCATTGAGGATTGCCGAGTTAATCTGTGGCTTGATTGCGCCGATTGACGGCTCTTTCGTATAAATCTCTTTATCTCCCTCGATCAGCCAAATCTCTGCTTTTCCGCTAGCGTCAAAGTTCTTGATGAATCGGTCACCACCGTTTGGCCAAGTTGACCCGACATCTTTCTTCGACCAGTTGCCCAGGCGAGCGATGATTCCAACGTTGTCAAAAGGCTTCATGCCCTCTAGCTTGAAGGTGACCTTCTTACCGAAAGAGTCTTCACCGTCAAACTTGACTTCAGCTCCAGCACCATCGGCACCGGTATCCATGTTCTTCCAGATCCAAAGGTTCCAGTTGTCGTAGTCACCCGCGATGCGGTTGTAGTGCACCGTGATAGTCAGGGTGTCATTGGCCAACGCTTTGGCAGGGGCAGCCGCAAACTGAGTGGCGAAGACCGCGAAAATGGTCATAATTGCCAGAACGACTCGGTGGTTTAGGGTGGTCAGTTTCATTGGATTCCATCTCTCTATAGAACTTCGCCAATTCTAGCGATTCGCTAAGACCAGAGAGCCGGTAACCGCTTTCAAAGCCTGAAATTTGCTGCGATTCAGCCAATTCACGGAGTGTTACTCAGTCAAGTCGAACTAGTTTGCCCACGCTTGCTTTTGGGTGGTCACGTTCTTGCCAGTGGCGATTGATTCGTCAATCGCCAGAGAAATCAAATGGTCTTGGCAAGCTTCGGCCAACGGGTAAGGCGCTCCAGCCTTACCGTCGAGCCATTCGGCCATTTTGCACATAAGTTGGGCGATTGCGATCTCCTCATCCATGAGTCGAAGACCGGTGAACGGATTCTTGAACACGACTTTGCCGTCGAAAGATAGATGTTCGGTGTCATAACCATCCAAGTTGAGGTCATAGCCAAGTTGATACCGCTCAATTCGAGAGGTTGTGATTGCCGGGCCATCGGTCAGTCGAATGACCGAATCGTCGACTAGCTCTCCCCTGCTGCCACGAACAACAATTCGACGGTGGCGCAGTTGGTTGTGCCATTGGTTGTCGACGAAGTTGTACAGACCAGATTTGCCACTACCGAAATCAATTAGCGAAATAGTGGTCTTTGCGTTCTTAGGGCTCAAGTCGTCATTCCATCCCGCGCGTGCGAGTGGATCTATGAGAGGTGCTTCAAATTGTCGCGTCGTGATTGTGGTGGACTCAAAGCCGGGCTTGAGAAAACCACGCATTATCGAGACCGCGTGATATCCGTGTGTCGAAGAAATCTCAACCGATCCTATTTCGCCAATCGCACCCGATTCAGTGATTGCTAAGCGAGCTGCGTGACCCGGCAGAAAAAGGTATTGTTCGGCAACTTGCACCATTCCTGACGAACCAACTTGCATCCATAGTTCTTGCAAGGCTTCGAGCGTCGGAGCCGGTGGAGTTTCAGAGAGCACATGCACTCCCGCCTTGACTAGTTCGTCAACAATTCCAGGATTCGCATCCCAGGAAACACTGCTAACGGCGAAGTCGGGTTTCTTGTGGCTGAGCAATTGGCTGACCGAAGAAAAGGTCTGAACGCCGAACTCGAGGTTCAGAGCTGACCGCACATCTTCTCTGCGGGCTACCACTCCGACGAGTTCGAACTTTTCGGGCATCATTTTTGCCAGACGAATGAAGAATTGAGCGCGCCAACCAGCGCCGATCACCGCAATTGAAGTCATGCGTAATGGTATTACGCCACGGTCTAGCCGCATGACAGTGGGGAGTACGGGACTTGAACCCGTGACCGACGGATTATGAGTCCGCTGCTCTAACCAGCTGAGCTAACTCCCCCAGCCGCTAAAAGTTTACCCTTGCGGGTTGGTCTCTAAGGGTTGGCAGACTACAGCAGGTTCGGTATCTTCTGCTCTGCAGCTAGGTTTGCGCGTCTGAAGAACAACGTTACAACCGTCGAGAGCAGCACAATAAACAATGAGTAGAGGGCTGGAACCAGAAGAATCTGGTCTAGACCCGGGCTATCAATGTAGACGGCAACAATGACTGCAATCGCCAATGGGCCGTTGTTGATGCCAGCCTCGAGAGCAATCGTTCGCGCGTTTGCCGGGTGCAGTCGAAGCAATTTCGACATGTAGTAGGCAGCCAACATTCCGACCGCGCCGAGCCCAATTGCAACGACATAGGTTGGCCACTTTGTGTCAAGCAACAACTGCCAGTTTCTAGGCACCCAAACGGCGATCAAGAATGGAATGAACAGAAGACCAAAGACGCTTCCGATTAGCTCGATGAGCGAACCGATGTTCGCACTCAGCCTGCGAATCAGCATTCCAATGCCGACCGGAATGATGAGACCGACAATCACGGTTGCAAGCTCGCCAGGCGGCACGCTAAGAGATTCGTCGAGACCCAGAAGGTTCGAGTAGGCCCAGAGCGCTAGAGGAGTCATTATGAATGCCCACAGCGTTGAGTTCACCGTCATCGTGACGCTAAGTGCCACGTTTCCCTTGGAGAAGTAAGTAAACAGATTCGAGGTTGTTCCGGCGGGCACGCTACCCATGATCAGCGCACCTAGAGCGATGAAAAGCACGCCCTCTGGAGGCGAGAACGGAAGAAGCACCGCGACAATCAGAAAGTACGATGTCAGCGGCATGATGCCAAACTGAGCGACCCAACCAACTGCAAGACCCCAGGGGCGGCGCAATGCGAGCGTGAAGTCCTTCAGGGTGAGCCCGGCGCCGAGACCGAACATGATGATCAGAATAAAGACGCGAAGAAGAGTTTGTTCAAACTCGTTTACAACCGTTGCCTGATTGGCTGTCTCTGCAGCGCGGATCATTAGTGAATTCATGACTAGCCCCTCATCTTCGAGATTGAAGCAATTTCTTGATTGCGCAGCTCTCTGCGCAAAATCTTGCCGATTGGGCTCTTTGGCAACTCGGTAACGAATTCAACCGAACTTGGCACCTTGTATGCAGCGAGCTGCAGTCGGCAGTGAGCAATGATGTCGGCCTCGGTTGGCTGGTCTGAGCCACAGACGATGAAGGCCTTAACCTTCTCGCCCTTGCCTTCGTCAGGAACACCAATTACGCCGACCTCAAGCACCCCCTTGAACGATGCGATCTGCTCTTCGACTTCGTTCGGGTAAACGTTGAAGCCCGAAACCAGAATCATGTCTTTCTTGCGATCGACAATTGTGAAGTAACCGTCGGAGTCTCTGGTTGCGATGTCGCCGGTCTTGAACCAAGCGCCGCTCATAGTGGCCTTGGTCTCGTCTGGTCGCTGCCAGTATCCGAGCATGATTTGTGGACCAGAAGCGTAAATCTCGCCTGGTTCACCAACGGCAGCTTCAGAACCGTCATCTTTCACGCACTTCACATCGGTCGAAGGCACAGGGATGCCGATTGTGCCATCTTTGCCTAGCCCGCTTAGTGGGTTGAAAGTAAGAACAGGTGAAGTCTCGGTTAGGCCGTAGCCCTCAACAATTGGAGTGCCAGTGACTTTTCTCCAGCGCTCAGAAACAGATTCGTGCAGAGCCATACCGCCGGCGGCAGAAGCGCGAAGGTGCTTAGGTGGGCTGTCAACAAACCAGCGCTCGTTTAGCAGCGCGTTAAACAGGGTGTTGACGCCGGTCATCCATGTGACTTTGTAGTTTTCGAAGACGCGTCTCAAGTTGCTTGGTGGCCTAGGCGTTGGCACCAAGAGGTTTCGAGCACCCATGTGCCAGAAGCCAAGCAAGTTGATGGTGAAAGCGAAGATGTGATACAGCGGTAGCGCAGTTACTACTACCTCTTTGCCCTGTCTCATGTAGTCGCCACACATCGTGATGAGCTGAAGAGTGTTTGTAACCAGGTTGCCGTGCGAGAGCATTGCGCCCTTAGAAACACCCGTGGTGCCACCGGTGTACTGAAGTGCTGCGATCGAGCTCTCGTCGAGCGTTGCCACGTAACCCTTTAGTTTGTCGTCAGAAAGCTGCTTCGCACCTGCGATAAGTGCATCGCTAAATTTGGTGTACTTGACCGTGATTTTTGGAAGCGTTCTGCTCCAATACTTCTGAGTGACTCTAATCACTCCCGCAACGGCGGCTGGAAAATACTCTGAAATCTTGACGGTTACAACGTGCTCGATATTGGTCTTTGGAAGCACCTCAGGCAAGCGGTCAGCAAACATGTCGATTACGACAAGGGCCTTAGCGCCAGAGTCAGAGAATTGGTGAACCATCTCGGTTGCCGTGTAGAGAGGGTTGGTGTTGACCAAGACCAAGCCAGCCTTGAGAATACCGAAAGCAACGATTGGGTAGCTGAGGCAGTTTGGCATCTGAACGGCAACTCGGTCACCGGCACTTAGCCCGATTACGTCGCGAAGGTAGACAGCGAAGCGGTCTGATAGCTGGTCAACTTGCGCATAGCTGAGCGAGCCATTCATGCCATTCGGCATAACCTGCGTGAAGGCCTTGGTTTTGCCGTTGGTTTTTGCGGCAGCTCGAATGAACTCTGGGAGGTTTTTGAAGGCAACCTTTGGAAGGTCGTGAGGAACATCACTCGGATAGTGATCTAGCCATGGGCGCTTGGTCATCTTTGCTCTTTCGCCTAGGTCCGGCGGAGTTAGCCCCCGCTGGCTCGTTTGGGAAAGCCTACCCGTTTTCGAACTAGTCTTCAGACCTCAAACGCTCGGCTACTTCTTTCACGGCAGATTTGGCTTTGTTGGCCGCCTCAACTGCAGATTTCTTGACTTTGGCATTGGCTTGTCTGGCCCGCTTCACCGCATCTTCGGTTAGCTCTTCTGCCTTGTCGACAAGGTTTTGTGAAGCTTCACGAAGGGCCAAGGCTTGCTTTCTCATGAGAACAACCTGCGCCTTTAGACGGGCGTTTAACCGACCGATTGGCTCAAGATAAGCCGCCCGGTTGTCATCCGAGGTCTTTTCAGCATCTTGGTCACCGCGGTAGAGACCTTCGAAAATTGTGAGGGTGCGCTCGATGTCGTGCGACTGAATTAGATAGAGCGAGTTCTCGCTGAGGCGCGCGAGCTCTTTCTTATCGGCGGTCAAAATCTTGAGCAAGCGATCGGCAAACATGTCAACGTCGTTTGGCTCAAAGAGGTAGCCGTTGTCACCATCGTGCACAAGGTGCGGAAGCGCCATTGCATCGGCGGCGACTACCGGACGACCAGACGCCATCGCCTCCATGGTTGCAATCGATTGAAGTTCTGCAATTGATGGCATTGCAAACAGCGTCGCTCGCTCGTAGGCCTTCGGCAACTCTTCTTCACTTATGTGGCCGAGGAATTTCACCTGATCGGCAATTCCGAGTTGTTTCGCCTGAGACTCGAGCGCAGCGCGTTCTCCTCCATCGCCAACAATCTCTACCTGGGTGTTCAAACTCGACGGAAGCTTTGCGACGGCACTCAGCAAGTTATGAATGTGCTTCTCATAGTCAAGGCGACCAAGAAACAGAATGCGAGGTATTTTGTTGCTCGTTGGAGTAGCGTTGGCAAATTTCGAAGCTTCGATTCCGCAAGAAATCGCAAGCACTCCAGTGAGACCAGCGGCGTTCTCGAGCAGGTCGGCCGCGCGTCTGGTTGGGGTCGTGATGAAGTCAACTTTTCGAAGAATTCGGCCGGCGTCGCGCCAGGCTAGTTTCATCGCGGTCTTCTCGAACCACTTTGGAATAATCACCGAATACTTGATCAGGTTCTCGGGCATGATGTGGTTGGTTGCAATGACGCGAATACCTCGCTGCTTCGCGCTTTTGATGAGATACCTGCCCATAATCAAGTGCGATTGAATGTGCACAGCGTCCGGGTTTACAAGGCGAAGAATCTCGTCTGTCTTCTTCTTTAGCGTGAATGGCCAAACGAACCTTAGGGTTTTGTGCGAAATAACTCGGTAACTCTTTACTCTGTGCACGGTCATCTTTGAGCCATCGTGAGTCTCAACAAAGGTGCCGTGCTCAGAACTGTAAGCCGGAGCAATTATGTGAACCTCATGCCCGTGGCGAACCAGGCCGCCCGCTAGACGCTCTGCAAAGCGGGCTGCTCCGTTGATGTCAGGCGGAAAGGTGTCAGACGCGATGACAAGCTTGAGAGGTGGATTCGAAGTGTTAACTGCAGCCCCGCTTTAACGATGAGACCTATTTGGTCTTGGCAATTTTACCGAAACTAACGCTTTGGCGATGCCAACTCTGGGTGAACCCTGGAAAGCAGCACCACACCGGCAACCGCAATAGCACCCGAGATGGCAAAACCAACGGCCGCCAGTGGTGTAGCGGCTTTTGCTTCACCGAGAATCGCGATGGCCACGCTCACCGCAACTAGCGGGTCAATAACCGTTAGCCCGGCAATCACCAGATCTGGCGGGCCAGATGCGTAGGCGTTTTGAACAAACCAGCCGCCCAGAAAGACGGCCGCCACCAGTGCGAACAGACAAAGAATTGTTAGCCAGTCGAACTGCGACTGGTAGAGACGCTGAATGACAACTTTCGCCAGCGTCGCCACGAAGCCATAGAGAACTCCTGCACCGATTATGTATGTAAGAGGTTTGGCCGATCTGCCAGAAGTAAAGAAAAGCGCTGCGAAGACCGCGAGCAAGACGAGCAGAATGGCTAATACGGCGGTGACATCTGTGTCGGTTAGCACGTTCGCATCGGCAACCCCGGATGCCGTTGTAACGAAGGCGGCAATGCCGAAGGTGCAGAGCAGAATCGCAACGGTTGTTCCACGATTGATTTTTGTTTTGGTGACTTTTGCATTAAGCAAGGAGGTAATCACCAGTGCCAGCGCACCGATTGGCTGAACGACAATAAGCGGCGCAAGAGTGAGTGCGCCAAGTTGAAGAATCATGCCAAGGCCCATGAGCCCGAGTCCTGAGATCCACTGCGGTCGAACAATGAGTTTTCTTAGCTGTCTCAGCCCTAGACCGCCACGACCGTCTTTGGTCTTCGGTTTGGTCTTGCCATTCGACACCGCGTTGTTCTGAAACTGCGCGCCAAAAGCTAGAGCCACTGCTGCGAGCACCGCGAGCAGAATTGCCAGATAGCGCAATTCATCTGCCGGACCAATAAAATCTTGCATAGCTCCCTAGACCTTCAGAGACAAGGCTACCTTTGAGTGGCTGCGGCGGCCGCTAGGTGAATGTTGTAAATTTGGCTAATGGCCATTCGACCAATCTGCATAACAGGCAACCCGGTGCTTCACACGAGAGCCGCCGAGGTTGTCGACTTCGACGCCGAACTAAATCAGCTGGTTCAAGACATGTTTGAAACCATGGATGCCGCCCCCGGTGTCGGCCTGGCCGCGCCACAGGTCGGCGTCGGCAAGCGGATTTTTACTTACAACTACACAGAAGACGACGGCACCCACAAGCGTGGGGTCGTGATTAACCCGGTGCTCGAAATTGGACCGGTTAGCGAAGAAATGCCAGATGACGAAGAAGAGAGCGAAGGGTGCCTGAGCTTTCCGGGTTACCGATTTGGACTCAAGCGAGCCGATACTGCCGTTATCACTGGCGTCGATCTAGATCAGAACCCTGTCAAGCTTGAAGCCGAGGGTTGGTTCGCCAGAATTTTTCAGCACGAATACGACCACCTGAATGGCATTCTCTATGTCGATCGACTTGTAGACGAATACAAGCCAGAGGTTGAGGCAATCATTGACGCCGAAGAGTGGGGTCAAAATGGCATCACTTGGATGCCCGGTGTTGACGACTTAGACGCCTAAAAACCAACCGCTTGCAACAGCGCGGCAACTGCAGCGGCGGCTACGACAACAACCAGAAAAGGTGCGCGCAGCTTTAGCAATAGCGCTGCAACGGCTACGGCAACCAAACGACCATCAAAAACGATCTCTGACTGCGAAGTCATCGCCTGAGTCGCAAGCAAGGCCGACAGCAGCGCAACGGTAAGAAGGCTCGCAATTCGCGCGACCATCGGCTTTCCTAGAAGACGTTGAGGAACCAAGTATCCGAAGAATTTCCAAGAGTAGACCGCCAGCGAAGCGATGAGTATGGCGAGAGTTAACGTCACTGCACTTCACCCGCCTGCATTTTTGGCTTGAACAAATTTAGACCGCCAACAATCACAGCAGCGAGAGCAGCAACCAAAATTGGAAGGCCTGGGCTTAGCACCGGAGTTAACAGAACCGCAATTACAGCAGCTGCCGTGGCCACGACGATTGGTTGCAGCGCTTTGAGTCGAGGCCAGAGCAAACCGAGGAAGGCAGCGGCAGCGGCAGCATCTAAACCGAACGCGCTCGGATCACCAATCGACGAGCCCAGCAACGAACCAAACAGGGTCAGCAGATTCCAGAAGACAAAAACGTAGATTCCGGTCAGCCAGAAACCCTTGCGAGTGTCGGGCAGATTCGATTGAGCAGTTGCAACTCCGGTGGTTTCGTCGATGTTCAACTGAGCGGCAATAGGTGTGCGCCAGCCGAGAGAACCCAAGAGCGGCTTCATTTGCAGGGCATAGAAACCATTGCGAATACCGAGTAGCCAGGCCGATGCAATTGCTGCGGGCAGAGAAGCCACTCCGCCCGTGGCGACCACTCCAATGAAGGCAAACTGCGAACCGCCGCTAAACATCAGAATGCTGAGCAACTGGGCCTGCCAGATTTCGAGACCAGCGGCGACCGCCAAAGCGCCAAAAGAGATTCCATAGAGGCCGGTCGCGATGCCCACACCTAGAGACATCGTCTCAACTTGCGATCTAGCCAATTTTTCTCGAATCCCTGACAACCAAATACAACTGCTCAATAGTGGCACAGCCAAATGTTCGCATCGTGCTTTCTAGCAACTCGCGAACCCTGCTCTTTGAAAGCCCCAGATTCGCCGCTACCTGATCGAGGTCTTCTGCCGAGGCAAGAGCGTCAATAATCTCGCGCTCTTCTGCGTCGAGCCGAGCTAAGTTCAAAAGATAGTCGACACTGGCAACCGGCTCGTATGGATTCGCGTCTAGAAAATCGGCAAAAGGCTTCAGTTTCACATCTGCCTGGCTACGTCTTGATTTGCGAATCGCCTCGAGTAACTCTGATGCCGGCGAGTCTTGGGTGACCAACTCGGTTGCGCCCGCACGAATGCTTGCCATCAGTAACTCAAAAGTGAAATAGCTGCCGGTGATAATCACCGCAGGGATGCGCTGCGCCTGGACACTTATGCGAGCCACCAACTCCTTGGCAAGAGAAACACCATCCATGCCCTGAAGTCGGTGATCAATCACGATTGCATCGACGAGCAGGTCTGGCACTGTCTCGAGAGCCTGCAAAGCCAATGACTCTTCGTAAACTACCTGCATGTCTTCTTGGCTGTCGAGCAACAATCTGCGGCCACTGCGAATAGCCGCATCTCCGTCGATTAGAGCGATTCTGAAACTACTCAACAGACAGTTCTTTTAGCTTTGGGAAGATTGCCGAAATGGTGAAGCCAACGCCTGGCACTCTGGTTGCTTCAACAGATCCTTGGTAGAGCGCGGCTCTCTCGCTCATCGCCGTAATGCCTGCGCCGCGAATTGTCTCGGTTAGCGCTTTGCGGTCTTCTTCTGCGCTGTAGGCAAGCTCTTGCAGGCTGAGACCGCGATTGGCATTTTCAATGCCGTTGTCTTTTACCAAGAGTTGCATGCCATCTTCGGTCCAGGAGAAGTCAACCGACACGTCTGAGCCAGCCGGGGCATGCTTTCGAATGTTCTCGAGTGCGTCAAAGGCGATTCTGTAAATCGCGAGTTCTGCGCCTTCGCTGAGTTGAAAGCGTGGACCCTCGTGCCGCAGATTCATGTTGAAACCAAGCTCACGATAGGCAATCACTAAAACCTCTAGGTCATCTAACTTTGGCGGTGCAGCGGTGACCTGCTTCAATTTGTTGAGCATGTCAAACAGCCTGCGCAAATCAGAGTGTGCCGACCTTGCCGAATCGGTTGTCTGCTGCAAAATTCTCGATGCTGAGCTGGCATCTGACTGCACAGCATAGACGCCACCCTCAGCGATGCTGATGGTTGCCGAGATGCGCTGGATGACTAACTCACTGATGTCGCGAGCAATTTCGAATCGCTGATTTTGCTCAGCAACCTCGAGAGAAAGTCGCGCTTGTGTGCGCTGCGCTACGGCACGGTCGAAACTGGTGCCCACGTAGGTCGATCTGGTGGCAAGCAATCTTCCGAGCAGCCAGGCGAGAGCTGTGAGTGAACTGGCCATGAGTAGAGATATTGCAAAGAGAGCGATTCGAGCCGAATCGCTAAGCAAAAAGAGTCCAAAGTCTCGAAGCAAATGCGGAGACACGAAGATGGTGTTGATTGTCAACGCTAAACCGAGCGCCAGCGTTGTAAAGAGCGCCACGTTTCGCTGCCACTTGGTAGCGAAGGTCGAAACGAGCATCAAGAAAATAAGCGCAATCAACAGGCTCGCACCAGGCTTGGCGTCGAGCGATATGACTGCAATAGCGCCTAGAGCAACCAGACCGGTTGCGAGCCAAGGTAGCACCACAGAGAACAGAACGGCCACAGCGAGAACAAAAGAGACCCACAGGCTGGATTGGCCTGAAACGAAGAGATCAAAACCGCCGACGAGAAGAAGCGCAAAAGCCGAGATAAGGGCACTGGACTGCCATTTTTGATTGCGTATCCAACTGATCAAGGGTGCCTCCTGAACCTGTCATGGGGCCGAGCCATATTGGCTCCCCGGCTTGGACTCGAACCAAGAACCTATCGGTTAACAGCCGATTGCTCTGCCAATTGAGCTACCGAGGAATGCTTTCGCAAGCACTAACCCTAGCAAATCGAAGGCGGAATCGCCAAACCTAGCGACTAATAGCCGAGCTGCTTGTCTACTAGACCTACCCAGTCTTTACCTTGCAACCAGGCCTTCACGTTCTCATCGATTCGCTGACTGAAGAGCCGAACAACCTGCGCGTTTGTGTCAGCGGTGTGCGGGGTGATTATCAGATTCGGTGCGTTCCACAGTGCGTGGCCATCAGGCAAAGGTTCTGGGTCTGTAACGTCAACGGCTGCACCGGCGATAACGCCTGAATCGAGAGCCTTTAGCAACGCGGCCGAGTCAACCATTTTGCCTCGTGCGATGTTAACCAGATATGCCGAAGGCTTCATTAGAGAAAACCTTCGCTCATCAAACAGATAAAGCGTCTCGCTCGTGAGAGCGGCCGCTAACACCACAAAGTCGGCAAGCGCTAAAAACTCATCCAAGCGATCGAAACCAACTGTTTCAGTTGCACCGGCAATTGGTGCCGGATGCTTTCGAATAACAGAAACTCGGGTATTGAATGGCGCGAGCAGTGACACCAATTCTTGGGTGATGCCTCCCCCACCAACTATCACAATGTGCGAATCGTAGAGACTCACCGCAAATTTTTTGCCCCAGGTCTTGGCGACAACTCGCTCCGGCAGTTTTCTGCCGAGTGCGAGACAGAGTGCAAGCGCGTGTTCTGCGACAGGCTGGCGATACGAACCCTTGGCAGAAGTGAAAACAACTGGCTGTTGCAGCACGTCGACGAATGCGTCTACGCCCGCGAACGGCAGTTGGACCCATTCGATTTGGCTGTTTGCCTCGAGCAGTTCTTTCAAGGCTTGAGGCTTCGAATAGTCTGTCCAGATAAGTGCGCCGACCTGTGAACTAAGTGGCGCTACCTTAGCGCCTGCGCTCAATACGGCCTTGGCGTACTCATCGAACGATTTGGGTTCGATGCTAACTAGGCTGCGATCAATAGCCATTAGCTCTCACCCAGTGCTCGGCGCTCGGCCTCGAGTTCTTGCAGCTGAATGCCAATCTGCCTGTGCTGTTCGGTTTCTGGCTCTTCGCGACGCAGCGCAGCAAGCAACTCGTTCTTTTCTCTCGCGAGAATTGCGCTGATGCCTCGCGAAACAACACCCTGCGCATAGACCAAGAGTTCGGCTTCGTTTCTAGCAGGCAGCGGTTGGCCAGCGATTTCGAGAAGCACAGGTTGCAGCTCTGGTGGAAGCGAAATGGCGAGGGTCGGCAGAAACTCGTGCTTGCCTAGCAACGCAATGGCTGACTCGATTGAGTTCGCCACTGCAATGTGGGTTGGAGCACTGAATGCAGATTTGCAGATTCTTAGGGCAAGACCTTGGTCAAGCGCAGCAGGAACCTGAACAATCACTTCGAGAAGCTGGCGCTCAAAACGCATAATCGGATCGTGAAGATTTATGGCCGGATAAGGCGAGTTCTCAGCAGAATCAGCGGGTGGCGCATCGGAATCGTTGACACCGCTGTCTTTAGGGCCAACATCTTTGCTTGCGTTGTTGTCGCGACGCATTGAGGCTACCGATTCGTTGCGAACCTGCTTCATGGCAACGTCAACTAAGGCTGCGATTTCGTTGCCGTCGAGACTCACCCAGCCGGCAAGCTCACGAATGTAGGCGGGGCGCAAAGCGGCATCGCGAATCTGCGCGATGACGGGCGCTGCCGCACGCGCAGCCGCTACACGCCCCTCGAGCGTGCCAAGATCAAACTTTGAGATTTTTTGCTTGATGGCGAACTCAAACATCGGTCGCTTATTGGCAATCATCGCAACGACGGCTTCATCGCCCTTTTCGCTTCTCAAGTCGCAGGGGTCTAGGCCGTCGGGGCCAATAGCAACGAAAGTTTGCGCGTTGAATTTGCTCGAGTCGTTGTAGGCGCGCATCGCAGCTTTTTGGCCAGCCGCATCCGGGTCGAAAGTGAAAATGACTTCGGCTGCAGAGTCGACAGATGCAGAAAGCATGCGGTTCAAAGTTTTGATGTGGTCATCACCGAAAGCCGTGCCACAGGTTGCGACGGCTGTGGTCACTCCGGCAAGGTGGCAGGCCATCACATCGGTGTAGCCCTCGACTAC
>WLIA01000002.1 GCA_009702455.1 Actinomycetota bacterium
ACAGCGGCCTCACGCGGCGTTTCGCCCTGATCGATGCCTCCGCCGGGTGTTATCCAGCGTGGTGGCAGCTGAACTTCGGGGTCAAAGTGGGTCTTGAGCAAGAAAACTCGGCTCTGCGGGTCTACCAGCAGCACTCTGGCGGTTTCTCGGTGTTGATTCGGCTGCATGGGTTATTTTTGGTACTTAAAGAACTTCAGCGATGCCTGCATCAGGTAGCCGATGCAGATGGCGAATATCAGGGTTCCTTCGCGCACCTGACCGCCCATAAACCAGCCAATTGTCAACACGGTGCCCTCATACATTGTTCTAACGGCCCAGAGAGGCCACTTGAGCACCCGCTGAGTGCCCAGCATTAGGCCGTCACGTGGCCCGCTGCCGAGATTGGCGCTGATGTACATTCCGGTTGCAAAGGCCACGGTGGCCATTCCGAGCAAAAACATTGCCAAATTGGCCAAATAACCCTCGAAATGCGGAACATGGGGCATCCAGAGGTCGGCAAACAGACCGATGCAGATTGCGTTCAGAATCGAGCCGATGCCCGGCTTGACCTTCAAGGGAATCCAAGCCATCAGCACAATTAGCGAAACCACAATGCTCGCCTGGCCGTATGTCGTGCCAAAGGTCTTCGAAATGCCCTGCGCGAATACATCCCAGGGTGGAACCCCGATCTCTGCCTTGATGACCATTGCGAGAGCCAAACCATAGATGAATAGGCCAAGCATTAGGCGACTCATCGAGCGGAGCATTACCCTAGCCTAGACCTGCTATTTCAGATGGGAGAACGCCGTGGCCAAGCACTACCTCTCCCCTGTCTCGTTCAGATTTCTCGCCCACAGAGGCTTGACGGTCGGCGAGAATTCGCAGCCAATCGACGAAAACACTGCGCTCGCGTTCACCAGAGCGCTGCAAGTTGGCGCTACCTATCTAGAGGTCGACGTTCGCGCTAGCCGAGATGGCGTCGTTGTGGTCTGCCACGACGACGACTTGGCTCGCATCGCCGGCAGACCCGAGAAGGTCGCAGAGCTCGACTGGGCAGCTCTACAGGCCATACCGTTGCGTAACGGCGGCAAGCTAATGTCTCTCGAGCAACTGCTGAGCCAATTCGGCGATGCGCGCGTGAACATTGACATCAAGTCGCTCGATGCCGCAGAGGGCACGGCGCAGGCAGTGCGCGGGCATAACGCCCAAGACCGCGTGCTGATCTCAAGTTTCAGCGAGAAACGTCGGGCCGCGACCGTGGCTTTGTTACCGGGCATTGCAACCTCTGGATCGGCCTCTAGTCTGTTGAAAACCTGGCTTGCGCACAAGCTGGGTTCAAGAACCCTGCTAGGGCGAACTCTCAAAGGCTTAGATGCGCTGCAGATTCCGACCTCGCGCGGCCCGCTTCGATTTGACAGCGAGAAGTTCATCGCCGCGGTCAAGAGTTTCGGTGTCGAAATTCACTACTGGACCATAAACGACCCAGAGATCGCCAAGCAGCTTCGCGCTCGCGGAGCCAACGGGGTCGTTAGCGATCGAATTGACCTA
The DNA here is from genome assembly GCA_009702455.1 of Actinomycetota bacterium. Taxonomy (GTDB): domain Bacteria; phylum Actinomycetota; class Actinomycetes; order Actinomycetales; family Microbacteriaceae; genus Rhodoluna. The sequence goes on from WLIA01000002.1 coordinate 1,528, forward strand.
ATGATTGCCGCGCTCGCGGAATAAAGCACGCCATCCGGGGGTTTAATCAGTCCGGTCACAAAATGACCAACTCCAGGAGGAAAAATGTCAGAGCAAACTATGCGCGGCATGAGACTTGGGTCTCAGAGTCTCGAAAACGAAACCGGCGTGAACTTGGCCGAGCGCAGCAAACACACCTTCATTTGTGGAGACGATCACGTAACCGAAATTGTCTTTGCCGCCGAGGCCGAGCTTCCTGAGACTTGGCAGTGCCGTCAGTGTTCTCACCTCGCAGCTCTGGTCACCGATGGCAAGCACGTAGCGCTTGAGATAATCAGTTCGCGCCCAGGCAGAAGCCACTACGAAATGCTTCTCGAGCGCCGCTCAACCGAAGAACTCGAAGAGATTTTGCAAGAACGCCTCGCATACATCAAGGCTCGTCGCTCGCTAGGCAAAGCCGAAATCTAGGATTTAGCTCGAAAGATTCGAGCCACTCCCCACTTGGTTACTAACCACAGTGCTTCAAAAACAATTGCCGAGCTCATTTTTGACGCTCCGTGCTCTCGTTCGACAAAGGTTATCGGCACCTCGATCACGGTGGCGTTTAGTCGAATGCTTCGATAGGCCATCTCAACTTGAAACGAATATCCCTGAGATGCAATTTTGTCTAGCGGCAATCGCTTGAGAAGACTGCCGCGATAAACCCTGAAACCCGCCGTCATGTCGCGAACCTTTGTGCCTAGAACAATTCGCGTGTAGAGGTTTCCGATTTTTGAAATCAAAATGCGCGACAGCGGCCAATTGACAACAGAACCGCCGCTGATCCAGCGCGAGCCAATGACAAGATCAAAATCTTTTTGGCTGAGCAGTGCGCCAAGGTCTGAAGCGCGGTGACTGCCATCGGCGTCCATTTCTGCAATGCGTTGATAACTCCGTTCGAATGCCCAGGCAAATCCGGCGAGATAAGCCGGACCTAGTCCTTCTTTGCCAGCCCGCTTGAGCAGAAAAAGTCGTTCGGCAAAGCTCGGCATGAGCTTCTCTACTCGGGCGGCAGTGCCGTCTGGACTGTTGTCGTCAACCACCAGCAGGTGCACATCGGGGTTGTGCTTGAAGAGTTGCTCGATTGAGCGCTCAATGTTCAAACTCTCGTTATAGGTCGGCATGATCACAAGGGTCTCGCTCATCGACTCCCCCGACGGTTACGAATCGAAGTTACGAAAAAGAAAATCAGCATTCCGAGAGCAGCGAAGTTATTGGCCATCTCTAGCGTTGCCCCAACCATCATCGCCGGGGTTAGCGAAGTTCGAAGCGGCAACTCCTGGCGCATTACATCTGCCGTGTAGGTGTCTAGTTGTTCGACGATTTTTCCGTCGGGCAAAATCATTGCCGAGGTGCCAACCGTGCTGATGTTGACGAATGCTCGCCCGGTTTCTATTGCCCGAAGGCGTGCAATCGCCAATTGCTGTTCCGACTGGTTGGTTCTTCCAAAGTCGGCGTTATTTGTCGGTGAAATCAAAATCTTTGCACCCTGAGCCACGAGGTCTCGCGAGATGTCGTCGATTGCAACCTCGAAGCAAATCATCACACCGAGTTTTTCATTTCGAACGGTGTGAATTCCATCTTGAGTTCCAAACGAGTAACCGCGCGGAATCAGATCGATTAGGTCTGGTGCAAACATGCGCCAAAACTCGCGATCGGGAACAAACTCACCGAATGCAACTGGTCGCTTTTTGTCATAAAAATCGGCTTCGCCGGTCTTTGGCAGCCAGAGAATCGTGGAGTTGAAAATCTCACCATCGCGCTCGGTTATCGTGCCAAAAATCAGCGGTGCTTCAAGTCGGTCAGTTAGAGAAGCTATTGCCTTATCGGCATCCTCGTAAACCTGTGGATTTTTGTCTGCCGCATTTTCTGGCCAAACCACAAGGTCTGGGCGGTTTTCATTTTCAAGCAGCGGCGCACTCGCATCCAAGTGATTCTGCAAAATCGTGCCGAGCGGCTCGTAGACCAATAACCCAGCCTTGGCGTTGCCCTGCACGGCAGCAATGTCGAGAGTTCCCGCCTCAGCCCGATTGTCGAGCGGGGTAATTGTTGGCACGGCGAAAACAAGTATCAGCGCTATGGCGCTTGCCGATTTGCGCCAGTTTCGAATCAGAAAGTCTCTAGGTGCGAAGAGCATGAGCGCCGTTGCGAACACGAGCACAAAGGTGAGCAGCGAGCCGCCACCCCAGAAAACCCAAGGTGCCAAGGGTGAGTTCGACTGCGAGAGAGCCACTCTCGACCACGGAAAGCCGCCGTATGGAAAAGTCATTGCGACCCATTCGCGAGCGGTCCAGAGTGACGCCAAGATCAACCCCAGATTTACGTTAGAGAAAAAGGTGGTCTTCCAACTCTGCGCGGCCTTTAACGCCAGAGCGAGCGCAAAGCTGCCGAGTGCAAAAATCACTCCCTCGAGAACCGAAAGCGCTAGCCAAGGCACCGGGCCAAGGTAAACGGTCATCCAGGGTATCTGCGAGGCATAAAAGGCAACGCCGGCAAAGAAACCAACCAGCAGCGATTGCGCGGGTTTGACTATCGAGATCGCATAAAGAATCAGCGCAACTGCCGGAATGATCGCAACCCAAATGGCGTTAGCCGGGTAGGCCAGCGAAGATAGCAATCCACCGGCGACTCCGAAGATCACTGCCAGCAGCAGGCGCGTCTTCGAGTTCTTCACCCTAAAAGCCTATTTCCTATCCGTAGTAGCTGTATGCGACTATGCCGCGCTTGACGGCATCAACGGCATTCTTTGCGGTTTCTGCAAGCGCTTTGTCCTCGGTTTGAGCAATTTGATCGAGCAGGTCGATTACCTGTTTCGACCATCGAATAAAGTCTCCGGCCAATAGGTCGGCTAGGTCGAGAACCGTGTCGAGCCGTGCACCAGAAGCCCAGCGGTAGAACGCGAAACTAATTGCAAAGTCGAGCGGCTCGGTTTGCGGCAGTTTGTATTTCTTCGAAAGCGACTCGAGTTGCCACCACATATCAACGGTCTTCTCGGCGTAGTCGACGAAGTTGCCCTTCGGCATGCGACTCTCGAACTCTTCGTCGCGTCTCGCCTCGTAAACCAGAGCAGCTGCCATTGCGGCTAGCGCCGGCGCATCCATGCCTTTCCAGACGGAGTGCCTAAGACATTCAGAAATCAACAAGTCACGTTCGCCATAGATTCGAGCGAGAGTCTTGCCGCTATCGAGCACGGTGGCGTCGTCGCCTTCTAACTCGATGTATTCGAGATCGGCAAGCAGTTCGCAGAGTTTGTCGAAGGTTCTTGCAACCTGGTTGGTTCGCCCCTCGATTTGCGATAGCGCTGAGTCGAGTTCGCGCTTGAGTTTGAAATAACGCTCGGCCCAACGCGCGTGTGCCTCGCGCTCATTGCAACTGTGACAGGCGTGGTGCTTTATGTCTGTCTTGAGTTTTTGCATGTGCCGCTCTTTTTCTTTGCGGCTCTTTGAAGCTCTAATGTCTTTGCCGCGCTCGGCTCTGGTTCGATTCGAAGCCAGTTCGCGTTCGATGTCGCTTATCTCTCGACGCATCGAGGCATAGCTCATGAAGTCGCCGAGGTGGCAGGTCATTGATTTTGCGTAGCCGTCGACAGAAACCTGTTTCTCGCGCAGCCCCTTGGCAAGCCCGACTACAGACCGGTCGGCTTGAAACTGCGCGAACGAAAGTTCGAGAACTTCACGCGCCCTGTTTCGCCCAAAGGCCTCGATGAGGTTCACTGCCATGTTGTGGGTTGGTCTAAATGCGCTAACCAGCGGGTAGGTTCTCTTGCTGGCCAGGCCGGCGACAGAGTTTGGGTCGAGATTGGCCGACCACTGAATCACCGAGTGGCCCTCGGTGTCGATTCCTCGCCTGCCGGCACGACCCGTGTACTGCGTGTACTCCCCCGGAGTGATCTGAACTCTTCCCTCGCCATTGAACTTGTCTAGGCGGTCAAGCACGACCGTTCGGGCCGGCATGTTGATGCCGAGCGAAAGCGTTTCGGTTGCGAAAACCACACGCACCAGTTTTCTCAGAAATAACTCTTCGACCACTTCTTTGAATGCGGGCAGCATGCCGGCGTGGTGAGCGGCCACTCCCCGTTCGAGCGCCGCCAACCACTCGAAATAGCCGAGCGTGTCGAGGTCTTCGTCGGCGATGTTGTAGCACTTTTCTTCGGCTATGCGTCGAATCTCTTGTTTCTCTTCTGTTGTGGTGAGTCTCACCGATGAGTTCTGGCAGGCCTTAACCGCAGCTTCGCAACCGGCCCTCGAGAAGATAAAGAAGATCGCAGGCAGCATGTCGTGCTCGTCTAGAACTTCGACAATCTCGGGTTTCGAGAGTTTGTGAATCAGTCCTTGGTCGCGTGGCCCACCCGGATAACCTCGACGCCCGCGCATCGGGCGGTTTGTCGGCTGTCTAAGTTTTTGCGCGTGTTTTTGTGCTAGCTCTGGGTTCACCCGCACCGAACCCTTTGACTCCTCAAACAGATCCATGAGCTCTGCACCAAAGAGAACATGCTGACTTAGCGGAACCGGCCGATGCTCGCTAACGATTACCTTGGTGTCGCCACGAACCTCGTCAAGCCAGGCACCGAATTCCTCTGCGTTCGAAACGGTTGCGCTAAGTGAAACGATTTTGACGTCTTTCGGAAGATGCAAGATAACTTCTTCCCATACCGCTCCCCTGAACCTGTCTGCCAGATAGTGCACTTCGTCCATCACCACGAAACCGAGAGCAATCAGGTTGTTGCTGTTTGCATAAATCATGTTTCGCAAAACCTCAGTCGTCATGACAACAATCTGGGCATCGGCGTTTTGATTGGTGTCACCGGTCAGCAACCCCACTCGCTCGGGGCCATATCTGGCCACCAACTCGAGATACTTCTGGTTGCTTAGCGCTTTGATCGGCGTGGTGTAAAAAACCTTTTGTTTTGTCTCAATGGCCAGGTGAATTGCGAATTCGCCGACTATCGTCTTGCCAGCGCCTGTTGGCGCGGCAACCAGTACGCCGCTGCCAGCTGCCAATGCCGTGCAAGCTTCGATCTGAAAGTCGTCTAGGCCAAAAGCGATGGTGTCTAGAAATTGCTGAAGTGACCTCGGTTGTTTGCTCGACTTGGCCTTGGCGAACCGTTCGGCAGGGCTCAGTTCTTCCACTAGTCAGCCGATTCGGTCTGGGCAGCGCGTTTCGACTTGATGCGATCGTGCAACAGAGCAATCACAGCAGAGACCAGATACAAGAGAATTAGCGGCACCATAACGAGCAGCATCGACATCGGGTCTGCCGTTGGAGTAGCGAGCGCTGCAACTAGCGCAATTACTAGAACAGCAATGCGCCAAGACTTGATGATGCTCTTCGCGCTCAAAACTCCGATGAAGTTGAGCAGCAGCAAGACAACCGGCATGACAAAGGTGATGCCGAAGACCAAAAGGATTCTCAATGCGAAAAGCACGTATTCGCTTGCGCTAATGACGTTCGCGCTGCCCTCCGGCGTGAATCCGAGAAGGGTGCGAACGAATGTCGGAAAAGATACCCAAGCCATCGCGCAACCGGCTAAAAACATTGGCACCGCAGTGAAGAGAAAAAAGAGCGTGAACTTCTTTTCACGTCGCTTTAGCGCAGGCGTTATGAAGGCCCAGAGTTGGTATAGCCAAACTGGGCTCGAGACGAATACGCCGAGAAAAATTGATACTTGGATGCGAAGGTCAAGCGCGCCAATTACGGTTCCGAAGTTAACCGAAGCGTTGAGTTTCTCTTCTTTTGCCAAGTCTAGAATCGGCTGTTGAAGAATTGAGAAGACAGGATCAAACAGAAACCAGCCACCGACAGCTCCGGCCAAAATGAACAAGGCCGACCAAGACAGGCGTTTGCGAAGTTCTATCAGGTGGCCCCTGAAGGGCATTTTCGCTTCAGGGTTTTTTCGTGCAGCCACTACTTTTCAGAAGGCTTTTCGCCTTGCTCGTTTTCTGCTGGTTTCTGCGCGTTCTTAGCATCGCCAGGCTTCATCTCTTTGCGAAATACGCGAATTGACTCACCCATGCTTTTGGCTAGGCCTGGCAGCTTGGGTGCTCCCCAAAGCAACAAAACGATAGCCAGGATGATTAGCCATTCCCAACCTCTAAGTCCTGCCATTTTTGAGCTCACTTTCTTGGGTATCAAAGTCTCTGATTCTCTCTATAAGCCTACGCTGTCTCTGCTCGGCGGCTAGTTCTCGCTTCTTCTTGAGTTTCGCGCGCTCGACCAGGTGAACGTTGACGTCATCAAGCAAGTTATCGTTTGGCTTCGGGTACGAGGCAATCGGAGCTAGCGCTTTGCTGAGAATCACGAGCTGATCTATTGCTGGCTGAGCCGCTTTCAGCACGCCCAGGCCCTTCTTAGCCAGTCGGTAGATAAGGACACCCAGAAAGGTAAGAGCTGCGATTGTGAGTCCTACCCACATCACTAATTGCACCCACCAGCTCATTAGTCTTGCTCCGGCAAGCCTTCTGGCTCAAGACCCAGGGCGGTTAGCGCGTAGTTGCGAACAACCTGCCTTGCTGATGCCGGCTCTAGAACCCTGGCAGCTCCTCCGTAGTGTGCAATTACCTTGCCTAGATATGGAAGGTAACCGATTTTGATTGAGGCAGTAATGACGTTCGACTTTCTGTCTTCTTTAATGATCTGAGCAGAGAAATCACCCAACATCGAGTAAGCCTCTGGGTCGACCTCGACCGTAACTGTTATGTCTGTCTCACTGCTCTGGTACTCGGCGTCGTCAATATCTTGAATTTTCTTGGCCTCGTCGCATATTTCAACCTCAAGTTCAACGGCTGAACCCATGTGATCAAGCCTGAAGTTTCTGAGCTCTTTGTGAATCAGGCAGTAACCGCGCAAGAACCAGATATTGCCTCGCGTGTCAAGGCGCAGCGGATCAATCTGTCTGGTGCTGGTTTCACCACGGATGTTTCGGTAGACACACTCGATGCGGTGATTGTTCAGCATCGCTTTGCGAATGACGGCAACATCTGAGTCGATAGGGCCAGGTCTGTAGTGAATTGCGGCTGGGCCACTCTCGGTGGTGCCTTCAGAAAGAATCTCTAGAAGTTCAGCAATCTCGTGTTCGCTAGAGAATTCGGGCAGCGTCGACATGATGCTCAGTCCGGCGGCCAACGCAGATGCCTGTCGAGCCGAGAGTCTTGGCGCATCTTCGATAACGTCACCCTGCCAAACCGAGATGATGCCCTCATCGTCGAGCTTTTCTACGTCAAACATGTAGTAAGTGCGATCGAAATCTTTGTAGGTTGCTGTTGACATTAGGGTCGTTAGTGCTTCGCGCACAAAAACTTCATCAACTCCGAAATGACTTGCTACCGCAGAAAGTGTTGTCTCTGGATTGCGCATCAGGTAACCGATTAGCGGCAAAAGAAAGTTGTAGCGATCGAAAGCGTTCATTCTTCTCGAATCAGGCATGAGCCACCGCCACCTTCTCATAACCCTGTCGAACTGCTTCGTCGAGCTGCTTGGGTTCGATAACCTCAAAATCGCCGGCGTAGTCGCGCAAGTCATCGGCCAGCAGTGCCAAATCCATGTATTGAATTTTGAGTTGCTGAACGTCGGTTTCATCGATCGCCGACATGTCGTAGTGAAACCAGGCCGAGGAACCCTTTTTCACATTGAGGATGGCGATGTTGTTGGCAATGTGAGCATCAAGTTCATCCTGGTGCTCATCAATCTGCTTTTGCGTTGGCGAGTCAAAAACAATGTCTTTGCTGACCTTCACCTCAGAAACAATTCGCTTGAGCAAGAAGTTTCTGGCCTCTCCCCTGGCAACGTCGAAACCTTGCACGAGCCACTGGTCTTCAATGTGCGAGATGCGCCAAGGCTGCAGGGTGCGAGTCTCTGCCTCGTCTTGATCTGGTCGACGATAGCTGAAGGTTACCTGGCGATGCTCGGTAACCGCGGTCGTGAGTGGAGCGAAGGCACGCGATTGAGTCTTGATGCGCGGAGCGAATGCGATTATGTCTGAACTTGGTGTCGAAGTGCCGAGAGCTCGAAGTCGGTCGAGACCCCTGGCCGCATCGCTAGACAACGAAGCTTGACGCCAAACCGAAGATGCCAGTTGCAATAGTTGCAATTGCTTAGCGCTTAATTTGACTTTCGGTGGCCATTGAAATCCGCTGGGGTCGATGATGTAGCGGGTCTCTTGATTGTCATCCATGTCGGAATCTAGGATGCGTGTCTTGAGTTGAACGCCGCTTTTTAGCAGCGCTTCTTTGTCGCGCTCAAATTTCCTATTTAGCGAATCGACCGAAATTCCGTTTTCAAGGTCATTGCGGTAATCGCGAATGGCCGAGAACAGCTCGGCCTTCGTCATTCCAACGCTGGTCGAAATTAGGGCAAGGGTCAGATTGAGCAGTCGCTCAGACGGATCTGATGCGTCAATCTCGTAGTCTTGCGAATCAGTCACTGGCTCCCCCTAGTTTTTCGCTGCTTTGTCTACACCCAAAATGTCTATCACGAAAACCAGTGTCGAGTTGGCAGGAATCGTTTCAGATGCCTGATCTCCGTAGCCGTCACCCGGTGGGATAACCGCCAAGACCTGCGAGCCAACCACTGCACCATTAAGCGCCTCGACGAATCCCTTGATGAAGCCGGTCTCGGTCAGCTCCCACTGAACTGGCGCACCCGCGTTCCAAGAGGAATCAAACTGTGACCCCGTGCTCCAAAGAAAACCGCTGTAGTGCAAGGTGACCTTGTCGCCAATTTCAACTGTCTCTCCGCGACCCTTGATTAGGTCGACGATCTTGAGTTCGGCGGGAGCTTGGCTCTTTGGAATTTGAACGCCTGGCTGCCCAGAAGGTGCAAGCACAACTGTTGGCATGCCGTTTTGTGCCGGCTGGGCATCGCCGATTGCCTTCGGCAGATAGACGCGCTGCAAGTCGATCACGAAAATCAAATTGTCAGCAGCGCTGATGCCGCTGCTCGGGTCACCCTGCGCATCGTGAGCCATCTGGGCTGGAATCAGAATCGCCGCGCGAGAACCCTCTTTAACTCCTGAGAGCGCGTGACAGAAATCAAGTTTCTGACCGGTGTTGAAGAACTGAACGACCGCGTCAGAGCCGTCATATTTTGAAGATGCAAACTCGTTTCCGTTGCCGGCGTTGAAAGCGATGTATTCGAACTTAACCTGTGCGCCACCCTTGAAAGCCGGGCCGTTTCCTTCGATGAGAATCTTGGTCTCAATCTCGTTGGCGCTCAGAGGCGAGGTGAATGTCACCGTTGGCCTTGTGCCAAAAGCTCCGGTGGCATTGATCGTATTGACTGCGTCGCCGTTCGTGAACTTCTCGCAAACCTCTGGCAGTGATGCGTAGTCTGCTGCTAGGCCCGATGGTGAGGCTGCACAGCCCGAGATGGTTGCTGTGATCACTAGCAAGGCTGCCGTAATTAGTTTGCGCAAGTTACTACTTTCCAGGTTCGAGATTTCTTCAAAGAATTCAATTGGCTAAGTTTACGTTCGCAGCTAGTCGTCTTGCTCAAGACGTGCCTTAGCGGTTGCGCTGGCGTTTCTAACGGTTTTGCGCAACTTCTTATCGCTAACCGAGCGCTCTCCCAGATGATCCGGGTTCCACGCGGTTAGGTCTTCGTCGCTGAATTCGGGCTTTTGTTTTCCCTTGAATCTCGGCAGAACGGTTCCTGGGGCTAACCTTCTGGCCGTGACTAGGAATCCCGTGTGCCCGATCATTCGGTGGTCGGGGCGAACAGCAAGACCCTGAAGGTGCCAGGTTCTGAAAAGCGTTTCGAAGGCCTCTGGCTCTGCGAAGTGACCGCTCGCCTTTACCGCCTCCGTGAAGCGCGATAGCTGTGTGACGGTAGCCACGTAACCAATGATTAGCCCGCCAGGAACCAGAGCTTCTGCCGATTCTTCAACGCACTCCCAGGGCGCGAGCATGTCTAAAACGACTCGGTCGGCTTGATGGGTGGCAATAACCTGGCCCAGTTTCTCCTGCAGGTCGCCGATGTGAATCTGCCAATTCTTCGGGTCGTATCCCAGTTGACTGATTGCGTTTGCCTTGGCAATCTCGGCAAACTCCGAGCGACGCTCGAAAGAGTCGAGACGCCCTTTTGGTCCGATCGCCCGCAAAAGATACATGCTGAGCCCGCCCGAACCAACGCCGGCTTCGACAACGCGCGCACCCGGAAAAATGTCGCCCATCGTAACAATCAGAGCCGAATCCTTGGGGTAAATGATGTTTGCACCACGTGGCATCGACAAGACGAAATCGGTCAGAAGTGGTCTTAGCGCTAGGTATTCGATGCCGTTGTGGTTCTTGATCACCGATCCTTCAAGCTGCCCGATGATGTCATCGTGCTTGAGCTCGCCGCGATGAGTGCCGAAACTACCGCCAACTTCGAGGGTTATTGTGTTCAAGCGACCCTTTGGGCCGGTGAGTTGAACGCGGTCACCGACGCGAAATGGTCCGCGAGGCAGGTTCTCGTGCTCAGTCAGTTTGGGCTCGCTTCTCTTTGTGAAGGCCGGCAAGGGTCTCGGCGGTGACCCCTTGAAGTGTCGACCAGATAAGTCTGCCCTCTTGTTCGGGTAACTGCACGATATTTGGAATTCCGATTGCGATTGCCCCCGAGGCCTCGGCCGAAGTCAGCCCGGTCACTGAGTCTTCGAGCGCGATGCAGTCTTTGATGTCTACTCCGAGTTGTTTTGCAGCCAAAAGATAGGGTTCGGGATGCGGCTTGCCGTTGGTCACGTCATCGCCGGCAACGACAACATCGAATTCGCCGACTGGCAATTGGGCCGCCACGCGAAGCGCCATGCGCCGCATAGACATCGTCACCAGTGCGGTCTTGACTCCATTTGCCTTCAAGTCGGCCATGAGTTCGAGCACACCTGGGCGCCAAACGATTTCGACGTCGAGTTTCTCGATGACGGCATCGGTCAATATCTCGGATATCTCACCGGGAGTTAGGTCGATGCCGAGTTTCTCTTTGATGAGTTTCGTGCTCTGGTAAAGACTCACGCCGATCAAGGCTTCGCCGTCATCGCTTGTCCATTTTGCACCCCAACTCGCAGCGAGCTCCTGTTCACTGCTCAGCCAGTGGTGCTCTGAGTCGATGAGCGTTCCATCCATGTCAAATAGAACGGCGGCTGGATAGGTGTTGGGCATGGGTAAATTTTACCCTGCGGTTCGCCTAATGTTTAGGTGAGAGATATTGGAGATTGGCTTGGCAAACCCCTTTTTTGAAGGCAGAACCTTGATTGTGGCGTTCGAGGGCTGGAACGATGCCGCAGAGGGCGCAAGCGGGCTGGTCAAGCACCTGGTTTTGCAATTGGATGCCGATGTGATCGCAGCTGTTGATCCAGAGGACTATTACGACTTTCAGTTTTCACGCCCCACTGTCGCGAACGACGAAGACGGCCAGCGCGAGATTTCGTGGCCGGGAGCCGAGTTGCTGCGTAGCTCCAAGGCTGCCGCTGAAGAGAATCCGAGATTCTCAGATTTGTATTTTTTGCTCGGCAACGAACCGGCTCGGCGATGGAAGACGTTCTCAGCCGAAATCATGGAGTTCATCGAAGACTGCGAAATCGACCGCGTAATCTTTCTCGGAGCCGTGCCATCGGATAGTCCGCACACCAGATCGATTAGGGTTTCACGCTCTAGCCAAAGCGCCAAGATGCGCAAGCAGTTGGCAATTGAGCCGAGCGAATACGAAGGCCCGGTTGGAATAATCTCAGTGCTGGCGATGTCTCTCGAAGAGGCGGGCATACCTTCTGTGGCTCTATGGGCTCCGGTGCCCCACTACGTTCACAACTCCCCTTCGCCAAAAGCGACCTTTGCGCTCTTGGTCGAGCTCGAGACACTGCTCGGTTTGCAGTTCAATCACGGCACCCTTGCTGACGATGCATTTGCCTGGGAGCGCGGAATTGATGAACTCGCCGAAAACGATGAAGATCTCGCAACCTACGTGAGTCAGCTCGAGTCGGCCCGCGATGCCGCCGACGAAAGCGCTGGTAGTGCCGAATCTTTGGCTCTGGAGTTTGAACGTTTTCTCGCCCAAGAAGATGAGGGCAAAGACTAGCCCCTCGTTTTGGCTAGGCCGTCAGCGCACCGTTGCTGAGCAAAATCAGCAAAGCGACACCCACAACGATTCGCCAAATAATGAATGGCATAAACGAACCGCGGCTTAGGTAGCGCAAAAACGCAACGATAACCGTGAAGCCAACCGCGAATGAAACAACGGTCGCCACTGCGGTGGCAGCTATGTCGCTTGCCTCGAGACTTTGATAGGTCGTTGCGAATTCGAAAGTTCCACTTGCTATCACCGCCGGGATGGCCAACAGAAAGCTGTAACGAGCTGCCGCTTGCCTGCTGTAGCCGAGAAACAAGCCCATCGAAATCGTGCCGCCCGACCTCGAAACACCTGGAATCACTGCGAGGGCTTGCGCAAGTCCGTAGAGAATTCCGTCGCGCGTCGACATGTCGTCGATTGATTTGGTTCTCGCGCCAACTCGATCGGCAACGGCTAAGACGAGGCCGAAAATGATCAGCATGAACGCAACAATCCAAAGGTTGCGAAGTTGATTTTCGATTTGAGTCTTGAATATCAAACCCACGACAATCACCGGAACGCTGCCGACAATAACCAGCCAGCCGAGTTTGGCATCTGCTTTTTGGCTTGCGCTCTGCGGTTTTCGAGAAACAATTGACCCGAACCAAGCTCGAACAATTCGAACAATGTCTTTGAAGAAGTAGATAACCACGGCCGCTTCGGTTCCGAGCTGAATCGTGGCGATGAACGCGGTTAGCTGCGGCCGGCTCATGTGATCTAGACCGAGAAGTTGACTCGCAATCTGAACGTGGGCGCTCGACGAGATTGGAAGAAATTCGGTAAGTCCCTGGATGAGTCCGAGAATAACCGCATCAAAAAAATTCAATCAGACTCTTCTTCGTTGTCGGCCAGTTCGAAAGGAAGCCACTCCTCGAATCGCTCGTCAACGGCTTCTTCATAGTCGAGAAATGAATCCTTGAGCACTTCGTATGCGTGCGAAACCGCCGGATCGTCTTCTGAGCGCTTGCTGCTCATGGCCTCGAAGTGACGCTCGAGAGCGGCGATTAACTGTTGCAGTGCGAGTCTCGGTTCTGTAGCCATACGCCCAAACTACCCTGCGTGCGCGGGTTTCGGTGGTAAATCGAACTCGCCCGCAATGTGTGTTCGTGCTACCATCGAGTCTTGTCGCCGAGTCTAGAGACTCATCACTCGTCCGGGTGGCGGAATGGTAGACGCGCTAGCTTGAGGTGCTAGTCCTCTTCGGGGGGTGTGGGTTCAAGTCCCATTTCGGACACGTAGCTTGAGACAGCTAAACATAAAGCCCCTGTGCATTAGCGCGGGGGTTTTGTGTTTGCACACCTTTTACACTTGGATAATGCCCGATAGAGAAGTGTCGCTTAGCGCTGCAGCAGCCTACTCAATCGATATTGCCCGCGAACTCTTGCTTGGCAAGAAAGTAGTCGTTCTCACCGGCGCAGGGCTAAGCACCGATTCGGGCATCCCCGACTATCGCGGTGAGGGCCGAGTCGCCCGGCATCCGATGACTTACGACGTTTTCATGGGTTCGCATGAGGCAAGGGTGCGCTACTGGGCCCGCAGTTATGTGGGTTGGAGTCGAATCGCCGACGCCAAGCCAAACGCTGGACATCAAAGTCTTGCCGAGGCACAAAAACTTGGACGAATCGGTCGCATAATCACGCAGAATGTCGACGGGCTACATCAGGCCGCCGGCGCGACAGATGTCATTGACTTGCACGGAAGGCTAGATCGGGTGATTTGCACCGGCTGCAAGAAACTGATTGCTCGCACCGACCTTGACACCATTTTGCGCAACCTGAATCCGGGCGTCGACAAAAACTCAAACATCGAGTTCACGCCCGACGGCGATGCCGAAGTAGAGGTGTCTGCCGATTTCAAGATTCCCGATTGCCCGATTTGCAAATCAATTCTGAAACCAGATGTCGTGTTCTTTGGTGAAAGTGTTCCTGCCATTCGTTCCGAAATGGCTATGACCGAACTTGAGCAGGCAGATGCCCTCTTGGTCGCCGGAACTTCGCTAAGCGTCAACTCGGGTATGCGTTTTGCTCGCGCGGCTGCAAAGTCGGGCAAACCGATTGTCATCGTAAACTTGGGTGCAACCCGCGCCGACAACCTGGCAATCGCAAAAATTGAGGCGAACACCTCTCGGGCTCTCGAAAGGCTGCTAATTGGTTAAGACTGTTGTGGGCTTGCTGCGTCACGGGCAGACCGATTGGAACATCGACTTTCGACTGCAGGGCGTCACCGACGTCGAGCTCAACGCGACCGGAATTAGGCAAGCGCAGCTTGCAGCTGAAAACCTGAGCGGTGACGATTGGGATTTCATAGCCAGTTCTCCCCTTTCCCGAGCCAAAGTGACCGCAGAGATTGTGGCAGAGAAGTTGCAGATCGCAGAGGTGCAGGTTCTGCCGCTGTTGCTCGAACGCTCTTTCGGTGAAGTTGAGGGAATGCTCTACGAAGACTGGAAGCGACTTCATCCCGATGGCATCGCGCCCGGCGGCGAAACTGAAGAGCAGTTACACGCGCGAACTCTAGACCTTTTAGAAGAGCTGCTTGAGCTATACCGTGGCACAAGAGTTCTAACAATCAGCCACGGGGCTCTTATTCGCAAGGTGGTAAACATTCTGAGCCGCGAGAAGTTGCCTCTTCCAGGCGAGCGAATCGCTAACGCCTCGCTTAGCGTGATTGTGCATGACGAGTCTGGCTGGCGGCTAGAAAACTACGGTCCGGCAGCGCTTTCTGGTAGCTAAGCGGTATTTGCTGAATTCGGTCGACCGTCAGTAGAGCGTGTTGATAGCGGTAATCAGTTGGTCTGCCGAAGCTTCCCAGTTGAAATTTCGGGCCTGCTCAAGCGACGCCTTGCTCTTTTCGCGCCACTTGCTCTTCGACTCGAGGCTGCGCACACCTTCGGCAAAGCCTTCTGGTGAGAGGGCTTCGAAATAAGTCGCTGCTTCACCACCGATTTCTCTAAAGATCTCGATGTCACTGATGATCACCGGGCATCCGCGGCCCATCGCTTCGATAACGGGTATTCCAAAACCCTCATCGAGTGACGCCGAAACCAGAGCGATGGCATCGTCTAAATGGCTCAGGTATTCGGTATCGGTTACCCCGTTGTGAAAAATCACGTTGTTGATTTGGCTTAGTTCTGACAAGTCGTTTTGCCGGGTGCTCGTGATGCTGCTCAGCAGGTGCAGTTCATATTCGGGCAAAAGATTCATCGCTTTAACTAGCGTCTCGACGTTCTTGTAATCCATGAAGCTACCCATGTAAACAAGCTTCTGTGCGCCGTTTGGCCTGCTGTGAGCTACTTCGTGCTGTTCGACATTGTGCGCAGCGGCGTTGAAGACAACGTGCACCGGAAGTTTGGTGAGGCGATTTTTAGCGATTAGCGCTTTGGTGGTGTGTGAAACCGTTATGACCGCATCGGTCGAATTGAGCAGAACTCGCTGTGGCCAAAAGAAACTGTGAAAGATTCGCCAACCCAAGCGAATCAATGGCGAAAAATTTGGCGGGGCTGCCGGATGTGCGTAGTAAATCAAATCGTGAAGTGTGAGCAAGAGTTTGTAGCGGCGACCAAGCCGGCCCATTGTCTGCAACGGGGTGAAAACCAGCTTCGCGCCGATGCGATTTAACTTGAGCCCGAGAAATGCCTCGCCAATTAGAGAAGTGGGGTCGCTCAATTGGATGTGCTTGATTCCATTTGGCAGCGATTCAAGTTGACGCGGGTCTGAGACGATAGCAACGGTATCGATTCTCTTGCTCATGGCATCACAGAGACCCGAAGAGAATCGGCTGACACCGTCGTGGTGATCAACTCGGATGTACCTGGCATCAAAGTAAAGGGTGTCTTTGACTAGCGGGCTGAGTTCAGTCATCGTTCTCAGCCAACCACTCTTCGATCGATTTGGCGATTTCCTCTGGAATCTCGTAGTGGGTTAGGTGACCTACCCGCTTGAACTCCACCAACTTCGAGTTGCTCTGCCCGATTGAACTGAATAGGGCGCGCTGTTGTTTAACCGTGGTTATGTCGTCAAGTTCGCCGATGAGCATGAGCACCGGCAACTTGAAGTCAGCCGAAAAATCGCCCACGCAATTCGAGATTGAAGCTGAATAACCGTCGAGTGCAACGGCCCGCGAAGCAAAATCACTGAAATTGCTGTCGTGCTGGGCATGAATCCACTTGCGCAACTGGCGGTCTCTCGACTTGGTCATCACGACGCTCATGCCGCGAACCACTGGTTTGCCCTTCAGCATTTTTAAGCCGAGAGACTCTGGCAGTGCGCCAGCCAACCAAAAGAAAGACTTCGTGGCTGCTGTAGCCAGCGCTCTTGGGCCGCTAAGCGCTGGTGCCGATACCGGATTCTCGAGAATCAGAGACTTGATGCCAGAGAATCTTGAGGCAAAGGCCGAGACAATGATGCTGCCGAAAGAGTGCCCAAGCAAGTGCGGTTCTCGCTTGAGATTCAGGCCAAATATGAAACCGCTTAGCCATACGGCGTAGTCGGCAATTGCGTGACCCGTTTTCGACGGCGAGCTCTCGCCGAAGCCGGGAAGATCAGGGATGTAGATGTCGACGTTCGGCAGTGCAGCGGCAATTGCCTCGAGGCCGTGATGGTTACCGCGGTATCCGTGAATCATGATGAGTGCACGTTTCGAAGCAGCCCCGAACTCTGCCGGGTAAAACCAGTAGGCGGTTTTCGCTTCGCCGACCATTAATTCGCGCCGCTCTGCCCTCGACCGCGCTTGGTCGGCAAGTTTCTCTTGATTCAAAAGTTCTGCCATTAGACCGAGAAATACTTTGCTTCTGGATGGTGCAGAATCATCGCGTCTGTCGATTGTTCTGGGTGCAGCTGAAGTTCTTCAGAGAGTTCGACTCCGATGCGTTCAGGTTTCAACAGCTCGATTAGTTTGATGCGGTCTTCGAGATTCGGGCAAGCCGGGTAGCCGAAGCTGTAACGCGCTCCGCGGTAATCGAGCTTGAACAGTCCTTCAACTTCACTCGGATCTTCTTCCGAAAAGCCGAGTTCGTCTCGAACTCGTGAGTGCCAAAACTCGGCAAGGGCTTCTGTTAGTTGCACAGATAGTCCGTGCAATTCGAGATAGTCGCGGTATTGGTTGGCTCGATAGAGGCGGTTAGCTTCTTCGGCGATTCTCGAACCCATGGTTACCAACTGAAATGGAATCACGTCGATCTGCTGCTGCTCGCGGTTCTTCACAAAATCGCTTAGGCAAAGGTGACGGTCTCTCGCCTGTCGCGGAAAGCTGAAACGCAATCTTTCTGTGAGCGCAGCGCCGCCCGAGCCGCCGTCGGTTGCGCCATCTGCTGAGTGATGCAATATGACCGTGTCGTTGCCCTCGCTGTATGCCGGAAAATAACCGTAAACGACGCTAGCTTCGAGCAGATTGTCGGTTTGCAGGCGATCTAGCCAGTAGCGAAGCCTGGGTCGCCCTTCGGTTTCAACCAATTCTTCGTAGCTAGCGCCATCGACCTGCCTGCCTGGCTTTAGCCCCCACTGCCCCATGAATGTGGCACGTTCGTCTAGAAATGACGAATAGTCGCGCAGCGCTATTCCCTTGACGATACGGGTTCCCCAGAACGGTGGCGTCGGCACCCGATTATCGCTGGCAACATCGCTGCGCGATGGCATCTGCTCTGGTTCGGTGCGAACCAATAGGTTCTGCGGGTTAACGAGCCGCTTCTTGAGTTCTGGCAGTGTTGCCGTTGTGTCGCCGCGCTTGATGCGCACGAGCGTATCCATGAGCTTTAGGCCCTCGAAAGCGTCGCGCGCGTAGCGAACCTCGCCGTCGAAAACCTCGGCCAGGTCTTGTTCAACGAATGATCTGGTGAGTGCGGCGCCTCCGAGAATCACCGGCCAGCGATCAGAAACGCCGCGCTGATTCATCTCTTCGAGATTCTCTTTCATGATCTGGGTTGATTTCACCAGAAGCCCGCTCATGCCGATCACATCGACGTCGTGCTCTTCGGCTGCTCGCAGAATCTCATTTATCGGCTGCTTGAT
Organism: Actinomycetota bacterium; assembly: GCA_009702455.1. Taxonomy (GTDB): domain Bacteria; phylum Actinomycetota; class Actinomycetes; order Actinomycetales; family Microbacteriaceae; genus Rhodoluna. The sequence continues at coordinate 19,620 of WLIA01000002.1, forward strand.
GCCGATGTTCACGGTTTCGAAACCGTTATTACTCAAGATAATGTCGACAAGGTTCTTGCCGATATCGTGAACGTCTCCCCTGACTGTTGCGAGAAGAATGCGACCCTTGCCGCTGTCGTCTGTTTTCTCAATGTGCGGCTCGAGGTGCGCAACCGCAGACTTCATTACCTCTGCCGATTGCAACACGAAAGGCAATTGCATTTCGCCGCGACCAAAGAGTTCGCCAACTTCTTGCATGCCCTTGAGCAGGTTGTCATTGATGATTTCGAGCGCGCTTGTGCCCGAAGCAAGAGCTTCATCTAGATCTAAATCGAGACCCTTCTTTTCTCCATCGATGATTCTGCGCTCTAGGCGTTCCTTCAGCGGTAGTGCGGCAAGTTCGGCGGCTCTGCTCTGTTTCGCCGTTGCGGTGTCTACTCCCGAGAAAACGTCGAGGTAGTTGGTGAGCGGGTCGTAACTAACGTTGCCTTCTGCGTCATAGACGCGCTTGTCATTGATGAGTTCAAGTGCCGCATCGAGTTGCTCTTTTGGAATCTGATTCAGCGGCATAATTCGCGCAGCGTGAACGATTGCTGAGGTGAGCCCAACCTGAATGCACTCGTGCAGAAACACCGAGTTGAGAACATGTCTTGCTGCCGGCGAGAGCCCGAATGAAATGTTTGATATTCCTAGGGTGGTTTGAACCCCTGGGAAATTCTGGTTCAAGAGCTTGATGGCTTCGATGGTTTCGATGCCATCGCGTCTGGTCTCGTCTTGTCCGGTTGCAATCGGAAAAGTTAGTGTGTCAACGGTGATGTCGACCAGTCGCATTCCCCAGGTCTCGGTGAGGTCTTTAATGAGTCTGGCTGCGATCGCAAACTTGGTTTGGGCGGTTCGTGCCTGGCCCTCTTCGTCAATGGTTAGGGCAACCACGGCAGCTCCGTGCTCGCGAACCAGCGGCATAATTCTGGCAAAACGTGAGTTTGGGCCATCGCCATCCTCGTAGTTAACCGAGTTAACCATCGCGCGACCACCCAGGCACTCCAGCCCAGCCTCAATAACCGCAGGTTCGGTTGAGTCGAGCACCAGCGGAAGCGTCGTTGCGGTGGCCAGGCGGCTTACCAGTTCGCGAGCGTCGCGAACGCCGTCTCTGCCCACGTAGTCAACGCAAACATCTAGCAGGTGCGCACCTTCGCGAGTCTGCGACTTCGCAATCTCGAGGCACTCATCCCAGTTCTCAGCAAGCATTGCCTCTTTGAATGCCTTCGAACCGTTGGCATTGGTGCGCTCACCGATCGATAGGTAGGTCATGGTCTGATCAAAAGGTTGGTGTTGGTAGAGCGATGCCAAACCTGGTTCGTCTGTCACAGCCGGATGCGTCAAGTTCTGCCCGCGCACTGTTGCCGCGAGCTCTGCGATATGCGCCGGCGTGGTGCCGCAGCAGCCACCGACTAGTCCGAGTCCATAATCGCGGATGAACTGTGAGTGTGCGGTGGCTAGCTCGCCCTCTGTCAGCGGATAGTGTGCGCCGTTTGGACCAAGAACCGGAAGACCGGCGTTAGGCATGCAGACAATCGGCAAGGTTGAGAACTTCGAGAGATAGCGAAGGTGCTCGCTCATCTCGGTTGGACCCGTGGCACAGTTCAAGCCAATTCCGTCAACTCCGAGCGCGCTGATCGAAGTTAGTGCTGCTCCGATTTCGCTACCGAGCAGCATTGTGCCGTTGGTTTCAATGGTCACTGAAACCAGAATCGCTACCTCGCGACCCGACTCTTTCATTGCTCGCTTGGCGCCGATGATTGCGCTTTTGGCTTGAAGCAAATCTTGCACTGTCTCAATCAGAATGGCATCGACTCCGCCGTCGATTAGTCCGCGAGTTGCATCCTGGTAGGCGTCGCGCAGCACGGCAAATTTCTCGTGACCTAGCGAAGGCAACTTGGTGCCGGGGCCTAACGAGCCAAGAACCCAGCGTGGCTGTTGCTCGGTGCTGAAACTATCTGCAACACCTCTTGCCACTTCTGCCCCGGCTCGAGCCAACTCGTAAACCCGCTCGGTAATTGAATACTCGGCCAGGTTGGCAAAGTTAGCTCCAAATGTGTTGGTCTCGATGGCGTCAGAGCCGGCCTCTAGATATTTGGCGTGAATCGAAGCAATCAGTTCTGGTCGCGTCACATTAAGAATCTCATTGCAACCCTCGTGCCCCTGAAAGTCATCGAGAGTCGGAGATGCTTCTTGGATCATGGTTCCCATGGCGCCATCGGCTATCACGACACGACTTGTTATCGCATCGAGAAAAGTTTGGGAGTTTGACGTCAACATTGGTAACAATTCTACCTTCGGCCCTTAACGCTTAAACTAGAGCAATGTCTGATTACCGCTTGTTGCGCCAGGCCAACCAGGCTGATGGCACTGCTGCGAGCGTGATTGAGGCCCTGCAAACTCGGGCCTCGCTGAACCAGCAAACGCTTTCGTTTGAGTTCTTTCCGCCGAAAGACGATGAAGCGGCGGCCGCCCTCTGGAAGCACTACGAGACCCTGATTGAGGCTGAGCCCGATTTCGTTTCGGTGACCTATGGCGCAGGCGGATCGAGCAGAGAAACGTCATTGGCCGTTGTCGATCGAATGGCCAAGGATGTGCTGACGGTTGGGCACCTAACCTGCGTTGGTGCGACGGCAGAGAGTTCTCGCGAAACCATAAAGCACTTCGAGCAAGCCGGGGTCAGTTCGATTCTCGCTTTGCGCGGCGATCCCCCGCTAAACGACCCGCAGGTTCTTGCGGTTGGCGAAATGAAGACAGCGCTTGATCTGGTTCAGCTCGCCAAGTCTGTTAGTTCGCTCGAGATTGGTGTTGCGGCGTTTCCAGAGGTTCACCCGGAGTCGCCATCGATGCAACACGATGCCGAGGTATTGCGCCTGAAGCAAGATGCTGGCGCGACTTTCGCCATGACGCAGCTGTTCTTTTCTGTCGAGGCTTATTTGCGTTTGGTTAGTGCTGCTGAAAGCGCAGGCAGTGTCATGCCGATAGTTCCCGGATTGATGCCAATTTCTAATGCGGCCAAAGTTTTGCGCATGGCGCAGATGAGCGGTGCCGACGTGCCGCGTGAATTGCTTGAAAAACTCGAGAACGCTTCAGAGAGTGACGCCAGGGTTATCGGCATGGATTACAGCGTGAGGCTCGCCAACGATCTGCTGCAGGCCGGTGCACCGGGGCTGCATATTTTCACTCTCAACTATTCGAAGGCTGCGCTCGAGGTGGCTCGAGGCTGCGGCCTCGCCTAACACGCAAAGACGGCAGCGGTTCAATGTCGGAGTCTGGGTCTAGCCTGTTCAGGTGAATGAAAACCAATTGCCCCAGTGGGCACAACGAATCGCCGTGTTTGACACAGAGACCACGGGTCTCGACCTAAAGACCTCAAGAATCGTAACCGCAAGCGTGGTTGAACTTGATGCCGATGGCAATATTGTTGTCGACAGAGCCGAATGGCTGGCGAATCCAGAGATTGAGATTCCTAAGGTTGCCAGCGATGTTCACGGCATCACCACCGAAATGGCTGTTGCCGAAGGTCGCAACTATAAAGAGGTAATCTCAGAAATTCTCGAGGCACTTCGCGATTGCTTCAGTCGAGGCATTCCAGTTGTCGCCTACAACGCGCCCTATGACTTCACGATTTTGATGAACCAAGCTATCGCTCTCGGTCTCGAGCCAATCGTCGAACCCATGCCGGTAATCGACCCGCTAGTCGTCGATAAAACCTATGATCGCTATCGCTCTGGCAAGCGAAAACTAGAGATAGTTGCCAAGCACTATTCGGTTGCACTTGACGATGCCCACAACTCAAAGGCCGACGCAGTGGCTGCCGGGCGGGTCTGCCTCGCAATCTTGAAGGCGAATGTTGAAAAGTTGCCAGCAACAGCGCAAGAATTGCACGCCTCGCAGATCGAATGGGCCAAGGTGATCGACGAAGGCTTCACCAAGTGGATGCGCGAAAATGTCGATAAAGACTTTGTCGCGGCTCCTGGTTGGCCAATCAAGAACTAGAACTTAAAAAAGAAAACCCCGTCAATGACGGGGTTTTCTTGTTTGGTCTATGAAAAGTTCTTGTAACGTGCGTTGAAGCGCTCGACACGACCGGCGGCATCCATGATGCGCTGCTTACCGGTGTAGAACGGGTGTGACTGAGAAGAGATTTCAACGTCGAAGACCGGGTAGCTGTTGCCGTCTTCCCACTCAATGGTCTTGTTGCTGGTGACGGTTGAACGAGTTAGGAACGCTACACCTGAAGCCAAGTCGCGAAAAACGATTGCTTCGTACTTTGGGTGAATGTCGGCCTTCATTGAAAACTTCCTCGAGTATTTAAGATTTAGTGAAGATTGCTGGATGCGGTGCTCTGGCACCAAGGGTCAAGCATACCAAAGGGTATTTGGCTTTGCCAATTGTTTTGAGGCAAATTGTGGTCTCAAAACCTCACGGTTAGCCCCTGAATTTAGCCCGGTAGCGCCCGTCTACGAGTTCGACCGAGATTGAAACCCCAAAGGCACCGCTCAGTTTGTCGCTTGTTAGCGTCTGTTCGATGGGTCCGGCAGCGTGCACCTGTCCGCCGCTGACAATCAAGGCGTGGGTGAATCCCTCGGGAATCTCTTCGAGGTGGTGAGTGACCATGACAATCGCCGGTGCGGCCGGTTCAGAGGCATACGCGCCAATCAGCGAGATGGTTTGCTCCCTGGCGGCCAGGTCGAGGCTGGCAACGGGTTCGTCGAGAAGCAGCAATTCGGGGTCTGGCATTACCGACCTGGCTATCTGGGCGCGTTTGCGTTCGCCGTCGCTCAGGGTGCCAAAAGCTCGATCGGCTAGCTCGCTGAGATGCCATTCGTTGAGAACCCGCATGGCTCGGCGAACGTCGATCTCGTCATACTCCTCGTTCCAGCGGCCGGTCACGGCATAGATTGCCGTCATTACCGAGTTGAGAACGGTCTCTGAGTTTGGAATGTGGCTCGAAAGCGCGTTTGAGGCGAAACCGATTCTGGTGCGAAGTTCGAAAACGTTAACCTTGCCGAGGGTTTGACCGAGAACGATTGCAGTTCCGGTGCTTGGCTGAATCTGCGATGCGGCTACACGCAACAACGTGGTTTTTCCGGCTCCGTTAGGCCCGATGATCACCCAGCGCTGATCTGATTCAACTTGCCAGTCGACGTTGCTGAGCACTGGCTTCTTGTCGCGAAGAACAGTGACGTTGTTGAAATCTAATACCCGAGACATGCAGTTAGCCTATTTGAAATTATCTATCGCTCGGCGATACACGCTCAAGGTCTGATCGGCGATGCTTGACCAGCTGAAGTGCTGTTCTACTCGCGTGCGCCCGGCTTCACCAAATTCACGCAGTTGTTTGCTGTCGAGCATCTGGTTGAGTGCAGCGGCAAAGTCTGAAACAAAACGCGCTTCATCGATTGGAGTTCCACTTCCATCTTTCAGCTGTTCGATTGGCACCAGAAGTCCGGTTTGATTGTGCGCAACAACCTCGGGAATTCCACCGGTCGCAGTTGCGACGACAGGAATGGAACAAGCCATGGCTTCGAGGTTAACAATGCCAAGCGGTTCGTAAATGCTCGGACAAGCGAACACCGTCGCCGAAGAAAGCAGAGCAATCAGCTCGGGGCGACTGAGATGCTTCTGAATCCAGATGACGTTACTTCTTATCTTGCGAAGCTCTTCTACCAGTTCGGTGACCTCTTGCAGAATCTGAGGGGTGTCTGGAGCTCCGGCCGCGAGAACGAGCTGAACATCAGCGGGCAGGTCTCGGGCTGCCTTCAGCAGATATGGCAGGCCCTTCTGCTTGGTAATTCGACCCACGAACAAAACGCTGCGCTTATCTGGGTCTACTCCGTTTGCGCGAACCGAATCCAAGTCTTTCGCTGCCTGAAATGCTTCTAGGTCGATTCCGTTATGCACCACGGTTACCTTGCCCGGGTCGATTTGCGGGTAGGCACGAAGAATGTCGTCACGCATGCCTGCGCTAACCGCGATTATGCCCGTGGCATCCTCGTAAGCCGACTTCTCGATGTAAGACGAAAGCAGATAGCCTCCCCCGAGTTGCTGCTCTTTCCAGGGGCGAAGTGGCTCAAGGCTGTGAGCGGTAATCAGGTGCGGAACACCGTGTAGCTTCGAGGCAACCTGACCCGCGAAATTGGCATACCAGGTGTGTGAGTGAACCAGGTCGGTCGAGGCCATATCGCTAACCATGGCCAAATCGGTAGCCATTGTCTGCAGCGCTGGGTTAGCTGAATCAAAATCAACGGGATGGGTGTAGGCAAAGGTATCGCTTTCATCGCGAATCTCACCAAAGCAGCGCACCTTCACTTCGATGGTTTTTCTGAGTACTTTGACGAGTTCTGCTACGTGAACGCCTGCTCCACCGTAGATATGAGGTGGATACTCCTTTGTGATCAGGTCGATTCTCATAGCGCAATGCTAGCGGTGTGTTCGCTTTGGGGAATAACATTTGGACTATGAGTACTCCTCGCATTTTCGGCATGGTGCTAGCCGGTGGTGAGGGCAAGCGTTTGATGCCCCTAACCGACGAACGTGCGAAGCCTGCTGTGCCTTTTGGCGGTAGCTACCGGTTGATTGACTTCGCGTTGTCGAATCTCATCAATTCGGGTTTGCGCAGAATCGTCGTCTTGACGCAATACAAGTCGCACTCGCTTGACCGCCACATTTCGCAAACTTGGAGAATGTCTCCGTTGCTCGGTTCATATGTCGCTTCTGTTCCTGCCCAGCAGCGACTCGGAAAGCGTTGGTTTTCTGGCAGCGCAGATGCGATTTTGCAAAGCATGAACCTTTTGAGCGATGAGCGTCCGGATATTGTTGTCATTGTCGGCGCAGACCACGTTTACCGCATGGATTTCGATCAGATGATTCAGGCGCACATCGAATCTGGTCGCGGAGTAACCGTTGCCGCAATTAGGCAGCCGCTTCAACTCGCAACTCAGTTTGGTGTCATTGAGGTTGACGACAATGACTCAACCAAGATTTCGGCGTTCCGCGAAAAGCCGAGCGACCCGAAGCCGCTTATCGACGCTCCCAACGAGGCGCTCGTCTCGATGGGTAACTACGTTTTTTCTGCCCAAGCGCTAATTGACGCAATCGAACACGACGGCACGCTAGCCGATTCGACGCACGACATGGGTGGCGACATAATCCCCTACATGGTTGAACGCCAGGATGCCGGTGCTTACGACTTCACCTTCAACCAGATTCCCGGTTCGACCGAGCGCGACCACTCATACTGGCGCGATGTGGGAACCATCGAGTCTTACTACGAAGCCCACATGGATCTCATTTCGGTGATGCCGGTTTTCAATCTTTATAACGGCGAATGGCCGATTCACACTCAGCAGGTTAACCTTCCTCCAGCCAAGTTCGTTCACGATGGCGAAGGCAACCAGGGGCGCACTATCGACTCAATCGTTTCACTTGGCACCGTGATTTCTGGCGGTGTTGTTGAACGAAGTGTGCTCTCGCCAAATGTAAGGGTGCACTCGCGTGCGTCAGTAACCGATTCGGTTTTGCTCGACGACGTTCAGGTTGGTCGCGACTGCACCGTGCGTCGCGCAATTCTCGACAAGAGCGTCGTGGTGGCCGACGGTGCCTCGATTGGTGTCGATCGTGAGAGAGATCTTGCGCGAGGTTTCACAGTTTCTGACACGGGCATAACCGTGGTTGCAAAGGGTGTGCTGGTTACACCTTGACTAAGTTTCTAGTCGTCTTCGATGTTGACTCGACCCTCATCCAAGACGAGGTAATCGAACTATTGGCCGACTTCGCCGGCACTCGCGAGCAAGTCGCCGAGATAACCCACCGAGCCATGTCGGGCGAGCTTGATTTCGAGGCGAGCCTGACCGAGCGGGTACAAACGCTGCGCTCCCTGCCCGAGTCTGTCCTGGTAGAGGTGTTCGAGCAGATTCGAGTGACTGAAGGTGCCAAGGAGCTCATCCGTGCAATTCATGAAGCTGGTGGCCGAGTTGGTGCGGTTAGCGGCGGTTTCAGCCAGGTGTTAAACCCATTGGCCGAACTGCTAACCCTCGACTTCACGCGGGCCAACGATCTTGAGATTGAAAACGGTGTGCTAACCGGGCGAATCATCGGCAAGATCGTCGACCGGCTCGCCAAACGCTCTGCACTAATCGAGTGGTCGGCTGCCTGTGGCTTAGAACTTTCTCAGACCGTTGCGGTTGGCGACGGTTCAAACGATTTAGACATGATGCAGGCGGCTGGATTGTCAGTGGCCTTCAACGCCAAGCCGATTGTTCGCGAGCAGGCCAACCTGGTAGTTAGCGGGTTAGATCTTCGTGAGCTCGCGCCGGTTCTCGGCCTCAAGGCCTAACGGCTATCTGAAGTCGCTGGTGTTGCCAACGAGTCGGGTGTTGTCTGCAGGCACGTCTTCGACCGCTGCGAGAACTATCTCGGCTGCAAACTCGCTGACGTTGTAGAGCTTGCCTGCGCTTTCTCGACGCGACTCAATGGCACCTGGATTCGAACGCTCTAGCAGCGATGCCGTAATCGTTCCTTCGATCATGTCGCCCGAAACAACGACGAATCCAATGTTTCGCTGCTTCAGGGTCGGAATCATTTCGCGCAGTGCGTCTTCACCGGCACGCTTTGAATATGCAACGGGCGCGTAGTTTTGCATGGTTGGAGTGTTCATGATGAAGTGCGCTTGGTGGCTGGTCACAAAGACAACCCTGCTGCCATCGTTCATGTGCGAAAGTGCGGTTTTGAGCAGGTTAACCTGCGCATCGCGGTTGAGCTTCATCGCGTAGTCGGCTTCCATGCCGGATTCCATTCCACCCGAGGCGTTCATAACGAGAATGTCGAGCTTGCCGAAGGTTGCTTCTGCTTCGTCAAACATTTGGCGAACCGCTGCTGAGTCGGTGAGATCTGCGCCGACGGCGATTGCTTCGCCACCGTTGACCTTGATGCCCTCAACAATTTTGTGCGCGCGTGACTCTTTGTTTCGGTAGTTCACGACTACTTTGGCACCAGCGTCGGCGAGAAAACTAACCGTGTCAGCGCCAATTCCGCGGGATGAGCCGGTGACCAGCGCGACTTTGCCGTCAAGTGAGTGTTTAGCAAGCGGGTTCATGTTTAGTGCCCCATGCCTAATCCGCCGTCGACCGGAATTACGGCTCCAGAGATGTACGACGCCTCGTCAGATGCCATCCAGGCGACAACTTTGGCGACTTCTTCTGGAGATGCAAATCTGCCTGCCGGAATTCTCTTTTTGTACTCTGCCTGCTGTTCTTCGGCAAGTGCGGCGGTCATGTCGGTGTCGATGAAGCCAGGTGCAATCACGTTAGCTGTGATGTTTCGTGCCCCGAGCTCGCGAGTGATCGATCTGGCCATGCCAACGAGTGCGGCTTTAGTCGACGAGTAGTTGATTTGACCTGCAGAACCGAGCAGACCGACAACCGAGCCAATCAGAATGACGCGGCCAAACTTTTTCTTGATCATGCCCATTGATGCGCGGCGCACGACTCTGAAAACGCCGTTCAGGTTGGTATCGACAACTTCTTCGAACTGCTCATCGGTCATGCGCATCAAAAGGGTGTCGCGAGTAATTCCAGCATTTGCCACCAGAATCTCTACCGGGCCGAGCTTCTCTTCTATCTCTGCAAAGGCGGCGTCTAGCGAGGCGGGGTCGGTAACGTCTGCCTTCACACTCAAGGTTCCTGCCGGGCCTTCACCCGAGCGAACGGTCACGGCAACCCGGTGCCCCTGGCGCACAAACTCTTCAGCTATCGAGCGGCCAATTCCGCGATTGCCACCGGTAACGAGAACCGTTCTCTCTGTCATTTTGCTCCGATACAGGAATAGTGGTGCTAAAAAAGTCGTTGTAACTAGGGCAAGTCTAGCCACTGGCTTAAAGTTAGACAGGTAGCCCTGCAGCGAAGGAATTTCATTGGAAAAGACCCAGAGTGTCACCAATCTTGACATCTCTCCAGAGGCCGAGCGCAAGTCTCGAATGGTTCGCTACCTAATTGCCATGTCGATTCGTGTGGTCTGCATCATCGGCGGTGTATTCGTTGAGGGCTGGCTCATGTGGGTCTGCTTTGCTGGCGCGATTTTCTTGCCCTACTTTGCCGTGATTATTGCCAATGCGGCCGGAAACACATCCGGCAGGTCGGCCAAGACCGTAGTTGCCCCAACTCTCAAAATCGAGGCAGCCGCTTTCGAAGTTGCCAAAAGAGAGAAAAGCTAGCCCAATGTCTGAGCAGAAATGCTCGAGGGCCGGTTGTCAGCAATCTAGCAGCAACCTGATCATCTGGCGAAATCCTAGAATTCACAAGCAGGAACGCACGAAAACCTGGGGTGCCTGCCCTGAGCACCTTGACTATCTGGTTGACTACTTAAGCCAGAGAAATTTCTTTCTCGAGCAGGTAGAAATCGAGAAAGAAGACCAGTAGTTGGTGAAAGCTTCGAAGTCTGATCTCATGCGCTGGTCTGGCTGGCTCGCCTTGGTCGTCGCATTCTCGATCGCCTGCGTTTATCTCTCTACCTGGCAGTTTGACCGCCGTCAAGAAGCGCTTGACGCCATGGATCAGGTGGCGATGAACTATGACGCTCCTATTGTCGACCTCAAGTCGATAGCAACTCTTGATTCGTTCGATTCCAAGGATGAATGGCTTCAGGTGAGTATGAGCGGAACCTACCTCACCGACAAGAGCGTTTTAGTGCGCAATCGACCTCTGAATGGTCAGGCAGGCTTTCTGCAACTCGTGCCATTCAAGCTCGACAGCGGTGAAATAGTTGCGGTCGAGAGAGGCTGGCTTGCCGTCACCAGTGAATACGAAGCACCCGCTTCGCCACCAAAACCGGCTGCGAGTCGACAGGTTGTTGTTGGTCACGTGCGACCTGGCGAACCCACTCTCGATAGAAGTGCTCCAGCGGGCCAACTAGCAACCGTCAACATCGACGCGTTTATCGAATCGCAAAATCTTGGCGACCAGGTGTTTCGCAAACTCTACGTGCGCATGCAAAGCGAGTCAGCCGAGGTCGCCAGTAACCCTGTGCAGCTCAAGAGACCGATTATCACCGAGGGTAATCATCTGAGTTATGCGCTGCAGTGGGTTCTCTTCGCGCTGATGGCAATCACGGCCTTGATCTGGGGCGTGAAGAAAGAGCGCGAAGCTCAATCGAAAACCAAGAAGATCTCGAGCCGAAAGAATCTTGGTCAGATTGATGCCGAGACCGAAGATTCGCTTCTAGACAGGGTTTAGCTGAGCGAAATCAGATCGGCGTAGCTGTCGTTCCAGAGGTCTTCGTCGCCTTCGGGCAAGATGAGAACGCGCTCGGGGTTCAGCGCTAGAACGGCACCTTCGTCATGGGAAACCAGAACCACTGCCCCGGTAAATGTTGCCAGTGCCCGCAAGATCTCTTCGCGGCTGGCCGGGTCTAAGTTGTTGGTTGGCTCGTCTAGCAGCAGAACGTTGGCCGAAGATACCACGAGTGAAGCCAGCGCAAGACGAGTCTTCTCGCCACCACTTAGCACGCCAGCCGGTTTGTCGACGTCGTCGCCAGTAAACAAGAACGAGCCCAAAACCTTGCGAGCATCCGTGTCGGCCAGGTGTGGCGCTGATCTCTGCATGTTCTGCAAAACGGTCTTTGAGACATCGAGAGTTTCGTGCTCCTGGGCGAAGTAGCCAACCTTTAGTCCGTGACCTTCGATGATCTCGCCGGTGTCTGGTTTGTCGATGCCCGCGAGCATGCGCAGCATCGTGGTTTTTCCGGCACCGTTCAGCCCGATGATGACGACCTTGCTGCCCTTATCGATTGCGAGATCGACAGCGGTAAAGATTTCGAGCGAACCGTAGCTCTTGCTCAAGTTGGTTGCCATCAGCGGAGTCTTGCCACATGGAGCAGGGTCAGGAAACTTTATCTTGGCAACTCGATCGGTTTCGCGAATCTCCTCAAGCCCACCGAGCAACTTCTCGGCACGCTTGACCATTTGCTGTGCCGCCGCCGCCTTTGATGCCTTGGCACCGAATCTCGCTGCCTGAAGTTGCAGTGTCGTGGCCTTCTTTTCTGCGTTTGCTCGCTCGCGCTTTCGGCGTTCCTCGTCTGATTCGCGCTGCTTCAGATAGTTGCGCCAACCCATGTTGTAAACGTCGATTACTCCGCGCAAAGCATCGAGGTAGAAGATTCGGTTTACCGTTTCGCCGATTAGGTCAACATCGTGACTGATCACGATTAACCCGCCGGGATATGTCTTCAAGAAGTCTCTAAGCCAAACCACCGAGTCGGCATCGAGGTGGTTTGTTGGCTCGTCGAGAATCATGGTCTCTGCATTACTAAAAAGAATTCGGGCGAGTTCGATTCTTCGTCGTTGACCACCCGAGAGCGTTTTGAGCGGTTGACTCAAAATATGTTCTTTCAAACCGAGGTTGCTCGCGATGGCTGCGGCCTCGGCTTCTGCTGCATAACCGCCCGAAGCCTGAAACTGCTCTTCGAGAACCGAGTAGCGGCGCATTGCCTTGTCGTAGACAGCTTCGTCGACGCTGCCCATGTCGAGAGCCGTCTGCTCGAGTTGCATCAATATGCTGCCGAGTCCCCTGGCATTCAGAATTCGGTTCTTGGCGAGTTCTTCTGGGTCGCCACTGCGTGGATCTTGCGGAAGGTAACCAATCTCACCAATGCGCTCGACGGTGCCAACATCGGGTTGCCCATCGCCGGCCAGAATCTTGGTGAGAGTGGTTTTTCCCGCGCCATTGCGGCCCACCAGACCGATTTTGTCTCCCCTGGCAACACGAAAGTTCACCTGTGACATGAGAACGCGTGCTCCGATGCGTATCTCAAGGTCGGTCACGGCAATCATGTTTGCTCCAAAATGGGCGGGTTATTTAGTGCATATCAGCAGGCGTACTACAAAAGCCCTAGTTTACAATTGAGTTATCAATTTAAATTGGAGATTAAATGTCGTTTACCCTCGTCGCAAAGCCAACCATCGTTGATCGATTCGTAAAGCGCAGCCTAGTAGCCGACATTGCGCTCGTAATCTCGGGTGCGGCACTAACCGCAATCGCAGCTCAAATAGCTATTCCGGCCTACCCGGTTCCATTTACCTTGCAGACACTTGTTGTGCTGCTGGTTGGTGCGGCCCTCGGTTCACGCCGCGGCGTTCTATCGTTGGGGCTCTACGCTCTTGCCGGCTTGGCCGGACTTCCTGTTTTTGCGCCGAAAGCTGACGGCAGCCATGTAGTTGGATTCGCCGCTTTCGTTGGCCCGACAGCGGGCTTCATCCTCGGTTTTGTTGTCGCCGCCTATGTGATCGGCTTGCTAGCAGAGCGCAAGTGGAGTTCAAACGTGCTCAAGACCTTCGTGGCGTTCGTCGTTGGTTCGACCGTCATCTACCTAATCGGCATTCCTGCTCTTTCGAGTTTCGCGTTCAACGGCGACCTTGTGGCTGCAATCACATACATGGTGCCATTCATGGTCTGGGATGTCGTCAAGGCCGTAATCGCGGCAGGCCTGCTGCCCGGCGCTTGGTTGCTAGTCAACAAAATTCAGAAATAGTTTTTCAAAGAAAAAGGACCTCCACTCGGAGGTCCTTTTTTATTGGCTAAATTGAGAAGCCGATTGCTCGCATCTGCTCTCGACCATCGTCGGTGATGCGCTCTGGTCCCCATGGTGGCATCCAAACCCAATTGATTCGAAACGCGTCAACTACTCCGTCGAGCGCTTGAGCGGTTTGCTCTTCGATGACGTCGGTTAGCGGGCAGCCGGCAGACGTGAGAGTCATGTTGATGAGCAGACTCTGGTCTTCTTCAGACTCGAACAGTTCATAGATCAGGCCGAGGTCGTAAATGTTCACGCCAAGTTCTGGGTCGATTACCTCTTTGAGGGCCTCGACAACCTGGTCGTGCTTTTCTGGGGCTAGTTCGATTGGCATTTAGACCTTCAAGTACCTGTCGTAACCCTCGGCCTCGAGGCGCTCCGCCAACTCTGGCCCGCCCTGTTCGGCGATCTTGCCGGCAACGAAAACGTGGACGAAGTCTGGCTTGATGTAGTTCAGAATTCGGGTGTAGTGGGTGATCAGAAGCAAGCCGAAGCCGTTGGCATCCTTGATGCGGTTCACGCCCTCGCTAACAACGCGAAGTGCGTCTACGTCTAGGCCTGAGTCGGTTTCGTCGAGAATGGCGAACTTCGGCTTCAGCAGCTCGAGCTGAAGAATCTCGTGGCGCTTCTTCTCGCCACCCGAGAAGCCCTCGTTGACGTTTCGCTCGGTGAATCCGGCGTCCATCTTGAGGTTGGTCATTGCCTCGCGAACCTCGTTGATCCAGGTGCGAATGGCAGGCGCTTCACCCGTGATGGCAGTCTTTGCTGTTCTCAAGAAGTTGCTAACCGATACACCGGGAATCTCGACCGGATACTGCATCGCCAGAAAGAGACCCGCACGAGCGCGCTCGTCAACGCTCATTTCGAGAACGTTCTCGCCGTCAAGGGTGATCTCTCCCTCGGTTACCGTGTACTTCGGGTGCCCCGCGATTGTATAGGCAAGGGTTGACTTGCCAGAACCGTTTGGCCCCATGATTGCGTGGCTCTCACCGCTGCGAATCGTAAGGTCGACTCCCTTGAGAATCTCTATGCTTCCCTGCTCTGTCTCGACAGTTACGTGCAGGTTCTTTACTTGAAGGGTTGCCATGTTTTTTCTTTCCTACGCTTCGTATTCGACGAAAACTTCGTCATTTTCAATAATTACTTCGTAAACACGGATGGGTTCGAACGCCGGAAGCGTCGGTGAACCGTCGGTGAACGAAAACTTTGCTCCGTGTGAAGGGCACTCGACATAGTCGTTGGTGAAGTGCACGAAGTCTTCGAGGTTTGGCTGGTTGTGAGCTGTCAGCGAGATGCTCTCGTGTGAGCACATGTCGTCAACGACGTGGTAGTTGCCATCCTTCGACCTGAAGATTGCTAGAACGTTGCCGCCGAGTGTTGCCCTGGTGTACGCACCCTTTGCAAGATCTTCTACTCCGCAAATTCTGATTGCCATTAGTGGTTACCTCTCGCCAGTTCTAGCTCGATCGATGCATTTAGGCGCTCTTCAATTGAGTCGACGCCAATCTGCTGAATGATTTCGTTTAGGAATCCGCGAACCACAAGCCTGCGAGCGTCGAGTTCGTTGATGCCGCGTGCCTGTAGATAGAACAACTGCTCGTCGTCGAAACGTCCGCTGGCACTTGCGTGACCGGCACCTTCGATTTCACCGGTTTCGATTTCTAGGTTAGGAACCGAGTCTGCGCGTGCGCCATCGGTGAGCAATAGGTTGCGGTTGAGTTCGTAGGTGTCGGTGCCCTCTGCTGCCTTGCGAATAAGAACGTCACCGATCCAAACCGTGTGCGCTCCCTTGCCCTGCAGCGCTCCCTTGTAGGTGACTCGTGACTTGCAGTTGGCCACTGCGTGGTCTACGTAGCTACGGTGTTCGAGGTGTTGACCGGCGTCTGCGAAGTAAAGGCCGAGAAGTTCAACTTCGGCTCCCGGTGCGGTGAACTCGGCATTTGGAGTAACGCGAACGGTCTTGCCGCCTAGCGAAATCACAACGTGCTTCAGTTTTGAGTTTCTGCCGAGACGCGCAAATTGCGCCGAGGTATGCACCGATTCGTCATCCCAGTCTTGAATTGAGACAACCGTTAGCGCACTTTCGTCACCAACGATGATTTCGACAATCTCGGCCAGGTTGCCTTTGCCGGTGTGGTCGAGAATTACGGTTCCACGCGCGTGGGTTTTGCTCTGAATAATTAGGTGCGCAGCGCTCTGGTTGTCTAGATTGCCGACTGAGATAAACGCGGGCTCGCTGGCTTCGCCAGACAGAGTCAGCTTC
The DNA here is from genome assembly GCA_009702455.1 of Actinomycetota bacterium. Taxonomy (GTDB): domain Bacteria; phylum Actinomycetota; class Actinomycetes; order Actinomycetales; family Microbacteriaceae; genus Rhodoluna. The sequence goes on from WLIA01000002.1 coordinate 35,470, forward strand.
AGTGCTTTGGTAGCGGCAGCCCAGGCGTTTGCGGTCGGAAGATCTTCAGGCAGACCGGCGATGCCAAAGCTCGGGTCGCTGGCATCTACAAGATCGCTTGAGAACTCTGCCGGTGCCGAAACCTTGAGCTCGCTAGAGGCGTCTCGCAGGGTGTTGGTGTCAAGCCCGCCCATTCGCGCTGAGTCAAGGTAGCGCCACTGTTCGTCACGACCATCAATCTTGGTGTGCTTGCTCGGGTCAATTGACCGCAGCCGCTCATTTCTGGTCTGCAGCGGAATCTCGCCGCCGCCATGCGAATGCCCGGTGCTTCCCGGGCGTACGGTTGCTTCTGTCACTAGCCAACCGCCCCTTCCATCTGCATCTGAATTAGTTTGTTCAACTCGAGGGCATATTCCATCGGAAGTTCTTTTGCGATCGGCTCAATGAATCCGCGAACAATCATCGCCATCGCTTCGTCTTCAGGCAGACCGCGCGACTGCAGATAGAACAGCTGCTCGTCGCTGATTCTCGAAACAGTGGCCTCGTGACCCATGCTCACGTCGTCTTCTCTAACATCGACCGACGGATAGGTGTCGCTGCGCGAGATCGTGTCGACAAGAAGAGCATCGCAACGCACGGTGTTAGCGCTGTGGTGTGCACCAGCTGCAACTTTGATCTCGCCGCGATATGAGGTGCGACCGCCCCCGCGGGCAATCGACTTCGAAATGATTGACGACGAAGTGTGAGGTGCGAGGTGAATCATCTTCGCGCCAGCATCCTGGTGCTGACCTTCGCCGGCAAAAGCAACCGAGAGAGTCTCGCCTCTGGCGTATTCCCCGGCAAGGATGATCGAAGGGTACTTCATGGTCACCTTCGAGCCGATGTTTCCGTCAACCCACTCCATGGTCGCACCCTCGTGCGCGATTGCACGCTTGGTAACCAGGTTGTAAACGTTGGTCGACCAGTTCTGAATTGTCGTGTAGCGAACTCGTGCGTTCTTCTTCACGATGATTTCAACGACTGCAGAGTGCAGCGAGTCGCTGTTATAAATAGGTGCGGTGCAACCCTCGATGTAGTGAACGTAAGAGCCTTCATCGGCAATGATCAGGGTGCGCTCGAACTGGCCCATGTTCTCGGTGTTGATGCGAAAGTATGCCTGAAGAGGAATCTCCACGTGAACGCCCTTTGGAACGTAGACGAAGCTTCCGCCAGACCAGACAGCTGTGTTTAGCGCGGCAAATTTGTTATCTCCGGCAGGAATTACGGTTCCGAAGTACTCTTCGAAAAGCTCGGGGTGATCCTTTAGTGCCGTGTCGGTATCCAAGAAAATGACACCCTGCTTTTCGAGCTCTTCGTTGATCTGGTGGTAGACCACCTCAGACTCGTACTGAGCCGCAACTCCAGAGACTAGGCGTGAGCGCTCGGCCTCAGGAATGCCGAGTTTTTCGTAGGTGTTGCGAATATCTTCAGGCAGGTCTTCCCAGCTCTGTGCCTGCTTCTCGGTTGAGCGCACGAAGTACTTGATGTTGTCGAAGTCGATTCCGCTGAGGTCACTGCCCCACGCCGGCATAGGCTTGCGTTCAAAGAAGTTGTAACCCTTTAGGCGGGTTTCGAGCATCCAGTCTGGTTCGCTCTTCTTGCCCGAGATGTCTCGAACGACGTCTTCGCTGATGCCTCGTTTAGCGCTTGTGCCAGCCGCATCGCTGTCAGACCAGCCAAATTCATAGGTGCCTAGTGAATCGAGTTCTGAACGGTCAACGATGTCGGTCATGTGGCACTCCTTCTTGGGTTCGAATGATCATTTCGACCCATGTTTTAGAACAACCGATTCTCAGCGAAATTCCCGACAAGAGCTTAGGTCGGTGATCTGCGGCTTGCCATGCGAAACTAGAGGTGTTCTAGCGCATTGCTGAATCTGGGAACAAGTCTAACCTTTGCGCTGTTTATCTGACTAGACCCCAAGAGAGGCGCCTGTTGTTTTCACCAGCCCGAATCAAGCTCTACGTTTGGCTTTCATTAGCTAGCCAGATACTCATCGTCGTGACCGGCGGTGCCGTTCGGCTTACCGCTTCGGGCTTGGGCTGCCCCACCTGGCCGAAATGCACGGATGATTCGTTCACAAACGTTCCCGAGCAGGGCATCCACGGGTTTATCGAGTTTGCCAACCGACTTTTGACTTTTCTGCTGATCATCATCGCGCTGCTCACCTTCATCGCAATCATGCGAAGCGGCAAGTCAAAGCGTCGCGGCATGGTTTGGCCGTCGTTCAGTCTTGGGCTTGGAATCATCGCGCAGGCTGTCATTGGTGGCATCAGCGTTCTCACCAACCTGAACCCGTGGGTTGTCGGCCTGCACTTTATTGTCAGCACCATTCTTATTGCCATCGCTTCGATTTTGGTTTGGCGTTTCTATAAGCCAGAGCACCAAGCGATTCCTTACTCGGTTTATTTACTTACCCCATGGATTGCGATTAGCGGATTCACGTCGCTAGTCATCGGAGTCGTGGTAACCGGTGCCGGACCACACGCCGGCGACGCTAACTCGCCGAGAAATGGTCTCGATCTCGAGATAATTCAGCACCTGCACAGTTATCCGGGTTACGTGACTATCGCACTGACGCTCGCGGCACTCTTGCTATTGGAGCGGGTAAACAAAGACGGCGCTGTTAGGCGCGCGACCAGAATTACTCTCGGTCTGTTCGTCGCGTTGGCGTTGCAGGCAATCATCGGAGTGATTCAGGCGAATACCGGTGTGCCCGCTATCTTGGTCGGCTTGCACATGCTCGGTGCTTCTCTGATTTCTAGCCTGATTACTTTTCAGTGGCTTGCCGTTCGAGCGAGAAGCTAGCAATTGGCAAGAGTCTTCTGGTTTAGGCGCGATCTTCGCATTCAAGATAACGTCGCCCTGAACGCTGCTGTTCGCGGTGCTAATGAAGACACCGATGGTGCAGTTGCGCCCGTTTACGTTGTAGATCTCGAAAAGTTTGAAGCGCTTAGCCCCGGGCGCCAGCACTCGCTTGTTGCCTCGCTAGATTCTCTCGGCGCTTCGCTCGACCGAAGGCTAACAATTCGACACGTTCGCGGGCTTGCCAATGTCGCACAAGAAATGATTCTGCTCGCCAAGGCCGCGAAGGCCGAGCGGGTTCACGCCACAAGAGCTTTCGACCCAGACGGCATTGCCGAGCAGAACGCTGTCGGCATTGCTCTTGCAGAGGCTGGAATTTTTCTGCAGCTCGACGACAGCAACTACGCGGTTGCTCCCGGACTTGTGAATAAACCAGACGCGACCGCCTACCGGGTCTACACCCCCTTCTATAAGGCTTGGTCTCCCCTCGCCGCCAACGCTCCGGTAAAACTTGAGCCACCAAAGGTGAACTGGCTCGAGCCAGTTGAATGTATGGGTCGCCCGGTTCCCGCGGAGCCAAGCCCATTCAAGATTCGCGCCGGTGAGGCGTTCGCCCTTAGAACGTTTGAGCGCTTTTTGCTCAGAGCAGTCAAGACATATGATGAGGATCGAAACCGACCAGACATGAGCGGCACCTCGCACCTATCGCATGCACTTGCCCACGGAGAAATTCATCCGCGCACTATTCTTGCGAGACTCGGCGATAGCCCAGGCGAAATAGTTTTCGCAAAAGAAATTTGCTGGCGAGAGTTCTATGCCGACGTGTTGTTTAGAAACCCAGACTCGCTAACCGACTACTACGACCCGCGATATGCCCAAATGCGCTACGACACCGGTTCGGTATCCGACGAGCGGCTCAACGCCTGGAAGAGGGGTGAGACTGGTTATCCGATGGTCGATGCCGGCATGCGGCAGTTAATTGCAGATGGCTGGATGCACAATCGAGTTCGAATGATTGTCGCTTCGTTTCTGGTGAAAGATTTGCACCTCGAGTGGCAGCAGGGTGCCGAGCATTTCGAATATCTGCTTACCGACTTTGATCCGGCTTCAAACGCACACGGATGGCAGTGGACCGCAGGTAGCGGTACAGACGCCAGCCCGTATTTCAGAATATTCAATCCGATTACTCAAGGTCAAAAGTTTGATCCGAATGGTGATTACGTTCGCAAGTACGTTGCTGAGTTGCGTCACATCGATGGAGCTGATGTGCACGAACCTTGGAATCTGCCAAACGGATATGAGGGCGGCTACAGCAGGCAAATTGTTGATCACGCCGAAGAGCGAAACGAAGCGCTCGCCCGACTAGCAGAGATTAAGCAGCAGCACTAAAAGCGAATCAGCGGATCGACAGCAACCGCAATGAACAAAACGGTCAGGTAAGTAATTGAACCGTGAAAGAGCTTCATCGGGTTCTTAACTTCTCCCCTAGACCCTTCGCGGTGAAGTCGATAACTCTCGAGCATGAACCAGATGCCGCCGAAAACAGCTACGACCGAATAAGTCCATCCCATTTGACCGAGTGGAATCAACAAGAAGCTCGAAGCCACCATCGCCCACGAGTAGAGAACGATTTGAATGGCAACTGTTTTTGAGTTGCGCACAACCGGAAGCATCGGAACACCGGCAGCGGCGTAGTCGTCTTTGTAACGCATGGAGAGCGGCCAATAGTGCGGCGGCGTCCAGAGAAAGATGATCAGAAACAAAACCCAGGCCGCCGGCGAGAGGTCGTTGGTTACCGCTGCCCAACCGATTAATACGGGCATGGCTCCGGCGGCTCCGCCCCAGACAATGTTCTGCGGGGTGCGTCGCTTGAGCAACATCGTGTAAATCAGCACGTAGAACAGGATTGCCGCAAGAGATAAAGCTGCAGCCAACCAGTTGACTAGCAAGCCGAGCCAAAGCACTGAACCGGCACCGATTGCGTAGGCAAAAATCAATGCCTCGGTTTTGCTCAGAGCGCCGGTCACCAATGGTCGCTTGCTGGTGCGATCCATGACCTTGTCGATGTCGGCGTCTATGTAGCAGTTGAATGCGTTGGCCGACCCAGCGCTCATTGCTCCGCCAACGAGGGTTGCTAGCACAAGCCAGATGTCTGGAAGGCCTCGCTGGGCCAAAATCATGGTCGGAACGGTAGTTATTAGAAGAAGTTCGATAACCCTGGGCTTAGTGAGTGCCAGATAGGCTCTCGCCTTGCCAAAAATCGTTGTTTTTTGTGGCTTTTGCATGGTTTCAGGTGAAGAGGTCATCTCAATCAAGTCTAAGCGAATTGCCGCACTGGCTATTCCTGCGCACTCTCAGGTGGCAATTAGACTACTGAGGTAATGAATTCGAGGCCGTTTGCCTCTCATTTTTGGCAACGACGCCTGAATCTTATTTTCACGATAGAAGGAGCTGTCTTGTCAGCATTCCAATGGACAGAACTCGACTCAAAGGCAGTTGACACCGCACGTGTGCTTGCCGGCGACGCGGTAGAAAAGGTCGGCAACGGTCATCCGGGAACCGCAATTTCTCTGGCACCTGTCGCCTACCTTTTGTTCAACAAGGTGATGCGCCACGATCCGAGTGACGAAAAGTGGCTCGGCCGAGACCGCTTCATTTTGTCTGTCGGACACAGCTCGCTTACTCTCTACAACCAGCTCTACCTGCACGGATACGGCCTAGAGCTAGACGATCTCAAGGCTCTGCGCACCTGGGGCTCTTTGACTCCGGGTCACCCAGAGTTTGGTCACACCAAGGGTGTCGAAATCACAACCGGCCCACTGGGTCAGGGCTTAGCGTCTGCCACCGGCTTTGCCTACGCCGCTCGCTTCGAGCGCGGGCTATTCGACCCGAACGCTAAGACTGGTGAGTCGCCATTTGACCACTTCGTTTATGTGATTGCCGGCGATGGCGACATGCAGGAGGGCGTTACCGCCGAAGCGGCTTCGCTAGCCGGTCACCAGAAACTCGGAAATCTCGTTGTCATCTATGACTCAAATCAAATCTCGATCGAAGACGACACCGACATTTCTTTCACCGAATCTGTAAGCGACCGCTACCAGTCATACGGTTGGCACACCCAGACTGTCGACTGGAAGAAAACCGGAAACTACGTTGAAGATCTAGAAGAACTTCACACCGCAATTGAAAAGGCAAAGGCAGAGACAGAAAAGCCTTCGCTGATTATCTTGCGCACCATAATTGGTTGGCCATCACCAAAGAAACAGGACAGCGGAAAGATTCACGGCTCTGCTCTAGGTGCAGAAGAACTCGCCGGATTGAAGGCTGTCTTGGGTTTTGACCCAGAAAAAACCTTTGACGTTGCACCAGAGGTAATTGCTCACACCCGCGGTTACCAGAGTCACGCCAATGTAGTTCGCGCCAACTGGCAGAAGTCATTCGACACTTGGGCAAGTGCCAACGCGGATGCGAAAAAGTTGCTCGACCGAGTTATCTCTGGCGCTGCGCCAACTGCTATCGAAGCAGCCCTGCCTAAGTTTGAAGCGGGCACCGAGGTGTCTACCCGTGCCGCTTCTGGAAAAGTCATCAACGCCATTGCTGCTGTAATGCCAGAGCTTTGGGGCGGTTCTGCCGACCTTGCGGAGTCGAACCTAACCACGATTAACGGTGCAAAGTCATTCGTGCCGGCTGAGTGGTCAACTCACGAGTGGAGCGGTGACATCTATGGTCGCGTTCTTCACTTCGGCATCAGGGAGCACGCCATGGCGGCGATTCTCAATGGAATCGCGCTGCACGGAAACACTCGTGCCTTCGGTGGAACTTTCTTGATCTTCAGCGACTACATGCGCCCAGCGGTTCGACTAGCCGCGCTCATGAAGACTCCGAGCATTTTTGTCTGGACTCACGACTCTGTTGCGCTCGGCGAAGACGGTCCGACGCACCAGCCAATCGAACAGTTGGCTACCCTGCGCGCTATTCCACAGCTCGACATTGTCAGACCCGGTGATGCCAACGAGACCGCGTATGCCTGGAAGACCATGCTCGAGCGACGCGAAGGTCCGGCTGGAATCGCTCTAACTCGCCAGAACATTCCGGTGTTCGCACGCGGTGTTGCCGATGCAACAGGTGCTGTTTTTGCCGGTGCTGAAAACACCGCGAAGGGCGCATACACGCTCGTCGATGCAGCCAATGGCACACCAGAGTTGATCTTGATCGCCACCGGCTCAGAACTTCAACTTGCTGTTGCCGCACGCGAAAAGCTCGAAGCCGAAGGCATCGCAACCCGTGTGGTTTCGGCTCCATGTCTCGAGTGGTTCGACGAACAGTCGGCGGCTTATCGCGAGAGCGTGTTGCCAAAGTCGGTTCAGGCTCGAGTCTCGGTCGAGGCCGGTTTGAGTCTCGGTTGGAGCAAATACGTCGGCCCGTTCGGCCTATCGGTGTCAATTGAACACTTCGGTGCATCTGCCGACTACAAGACGTTGTTCAAAGAATTCGGCATGACAGCAGACGCAGTCGTAGCCAAAGCGCACGAATCAATTTCAGCTGCAAAATAAGTAACCCCAGAAAGCAAGGTTTCAAATGAACAGTCCCCTGGCTCAACTCGCTGCAAACGGCGTGAGCATTTGGCTCGACGATCTGTCGCGAACACGAATTCGCAGCGGTCAACTCGCCGAACTTATCGGCACGCGTTCGGTTAGTGGCGTGACAACTAACCCGACGATTTTCGCCGGTGCTTTATCTAAGGGCGAAGGCTATGGCGAGCAGGTTGCAAGTTTGGCCGCCGTCGGTGCAGATGCCGCCAAGGCAGTGTTCGAGATAACCACCCAGGATGTTGCCGAGGCTTGCGATGTGTTCGCAGCCGTTTACAGCGACACCAATGGTTTTGATGGTCGCGTGTCGATCGAGGTTGAACCCGACCTTGCCAACGACACAGCGGGCACGGTTGCGCAGGCAAAGCAGCTTTTTGCAAAGGTCAATCGCGAGAACGTAATGATCAAGATTCCGGCTACTAAGGCTGGCCTTGCAGCTATAACCGAGGTTATTGCAGCGGGCATCAGCGTCAACGTGACGCTTATCTTCTCTCTGCAGCGCTACCGCGAAGTTATTGCGGCCTATATTGCCGGAATCGCGCAGGCCAAGGCGAACGGTCATGACGTTTCGAAGATTCACTCGGTTGCCTCGTTCTTTGTCTCACGCGTTGATCTAGAAATCAATAAGCGTCTCGAAGCAGTTGGCACAGCAGATGCCAGATCGCTCATGAGCAAGGCTGCCTTGGCTAACGCGAGACTCGCCTACCAGGTGTTCGAGCAAGAGTTCGCAAAGGCCGAGTGGGCAGAACTCGCGCAAGCTGGAGCAAACGTGCAGCGACCGCTGATGGCCTCTACGGGTGTCAAAGATCCGGCACTGCTAGACACCCTCTATGTAACCGAGCTTGTCGCCAAGCAGTTGGTCAACACCATGCCAGAAAAGACAATGGAAGCCGTATTCGATCACGGTGTGGTTCCAGCCGACTCGATTACTAACCGCTACGAAGAATCAAACATGATTCTTTTGGCGGTTGCTGCGGTTGGCGTCGACTACGACGATGTGACAGAACAGCTTGAACGCGAAGGCGTCGACAAGTTCGTGGTCTCTTGGAACGAACTTCTTGACTCAGTGACCTCTGCGCTCGAAGCAACCAAGTAAGGAACCAATGTCTTCTTTGAAAGTTGTAGTTGGCGGTTCTGCCGCGGCTGCCGTTGCGAGCAACATCTCGACGCTTGTGGCAGACAAGGTAGCAAGTCGAATCGCCGCTAAGGATTTCACACTCTGGGGCAAAGAAGCAGAGGCTGAGTCTTCAATTCGACTCGGATGGGTTAATTCGGCAAATGAATCGCAACCGTTGGTTGGCGAGATTCTCGCTCTTCGCGAGTATTTTCTAGCCAAAGGTGTAAATCGCTTCGTGCTCTGCGGAATGGGTGGTTCGTCGCTAGCCCCTGAGGTAATCACTCGCACGGCAAACGTCGAGCTCGTAGTTCTAGATTCGACCAACGCCGACCAGGTTGGCAGTGCTCTGGCCGGTGACCTCTCGAAGACCGCTGTCATCGTCTCGTCAAAATCTGGTTCGACTGTCGAAACAGATTCTCAGAAGCGAGTCTTTGAAAAAGCCTTCACAGATGCCGGTATCGACAAGACCGATCGCATCGTCGTTGTAACAGACCCCGGTTCGCCAATGGAGGCCGCGGCTAAGGCAGACGGCTACAGGGTATTCAACGCAGATGCCACCGTTGGCGGTCGTTACAGTGCACTCACCGCTTTCGGGCTTGTTCCATCAGGTTTGGCTGGCGCAGACATCCAAGCATTGCTCGATTCGGCAAATTCGGTGGCTGCTTTGTTGGCCGAAGACAGCGAGAGCAATCCGGCATTGGTTCTCGGCGCTGCACTGGGCGCGACGCCTGGCGAATATGGAATTCGCGACAAAATCGGAATCGTCGCTGACGGCACTGAAATCGTCGGTTTCGGCGATTGGGCCGAGCAGCTAATTGCCGAATCAACGGGCAAACTCTCTAAGGGCGTTCTGCCGGTTGTTCTAACTCCACAGAGCGCTGAACTAAGCAGCGGCCTGGCAGATTTTCTCGCCGTTCGCGTTGTTGCAGAAGCAACTGCGGCTCGAGGAGACGAAGTCGTCGTGTCAGGTGAACTCGGCGCGCAGTTCATGCTTTGGGAGTATGCAACCGTAATCGCTAGCCGCCTAATTGGAATCAACCCCTTCGATCAGCCAGATGTCGAGTCTGCGAAAATTGCTGCCCGCGCCATGCTCGAACAACGCGACGAAATCGTTGCGCCGCTTTTCAAAGACGACGGCATTGAAGTGCGTGCAAGCGGGCTAAGCCTCAACTCTGTTGAATCTGTCGAGGGTGCACTCATGGCGCTGCTGAAGCAGATTGACAGCGACGACGGCTACCTTTCTATTCACGCCTACCTAGATCGCACGTCGGTCGCAGAGGCCACGACTCTGCGTGAACTCGTCGCTGCCAAAACGCGCAGACCCGCTACCTTCGGTTGGGCTCCACGTTTCTTGCACTCGACTGGTCAGTATCACAAGGGCGGGCCGGCGCAGGGAGTTTTCTTGCAGATCGTTTCTGCCGCAAAGCAAGATATTGCGGTTCCCGGCAGAGACTTCACCTTTGGTGAACTGATTGCATCGCAGGCAGCCGGAGACGCAAAGGTATTGGCAGATCAGGGTCGCCCGGTCTTAACCCTTACTCTTGACGATGCCAAATCTGGCGTTGCCGCAATTTCGAGAATTTTCGGCTAGAAAGTATCTGATGAGTCCAGTAAAACTTGGAGCGGGCAATAACCCGCTGAGAGATCCAGACGATAGGCGCTTAAACCGCATCGCTGGCCCGAGCAGCCTAATCATCTTTGGAGTGACGGGCGATCTTTCTCGCAAGAAACTAATGCCGGCCGTCTACGACCTAGCCAACCGCGGTCTGTTGCCACCTGGATTCGCCCTCGTCGGATTTGCTCGGCGCGATTGGGAAAACCAAGACTTCGGTCAGGTTGTTAAAGAAGCGGTTCAGCAATATGCGCGAACTCCCTGGAACGAAGAAGTCTGGAACCAGTTGGCAAGCGGAATTCGTTTCGTTTCTGGTGAGTTCACCGATGATTCTGCTTTTGACCGTTTGAAGCAGACCATCGAAGAGCTGGATGCTCAGCGCGGCACCAACGGCAATCACGCGTTCTACCTGTCGATTCCGCCTAAGGCTTTCGAAGTCGTTTGTCAGCAGCTGTCACGAAGTGGCCTCGCGCAGGCTAAGCCGGATGAGTTTCGCCGAGTTGTAATCGAGAAGCCGTTCGGTCACGACCTAGCCTCGGCGAGAGAGCTCAATGCGGTTGTCGAATCCGTGTTTCCGGCAGACTCTGTTTTTAGAATCGACCACTACCTCGGCAAAGAGACGGTGCAAAACATTCTCGCTTTGCGTTTTGCAAATCAGCTGTTCGAACCCCTGTGGAACGCCAACTACATTGACCACGTTCAAATCACGATGGCCGAAGATATCGGAGTTGGTGGCAGGGCCGGTTACTACGACGGCATAGGAGCCGCGCGCGACGTGATTCAAAACCACCTTTTGCAACTTCTCGCGCTAACCGCCATGGAAGAACCGGTTTCGTTCGACGCGGCCGATCTCCGCGCTGAGAAAGAGAAGGTTTTGTCTGCGGTCAACCTGCCAGAAGATTTAGGTCTGCACACCGCGCGCGGGCAATATGCAAGCGGCTGGCAGGGTGGCGAGCAGGTTACCGGTTTCTTGGCAGAAGAGGGAATGAACCCCAAGTCGGTCACAGAAACCTATGCTGCAATGCGTCTCGATATCAACACTCGCAGATGGGCCGGCGTGCCGTTCTACCTGCGAGCCGGCAAACGTCTCGGCAGACGCGTCACCGAGATTGCGGTGGTCTTCAAACGCGCACCCCAGCAACTCTTCGCGCAGTCGCAGACCTCGGCACTGGGTCAGAACGCTCTCGTGATTCGCGTGCAGCCCGACGAGGGCATCACGATTCGTTTCGGTTCGAAGGTGCCTGGCGTTGGTATGCAGGTTCGAGATGTGACCATGGATTTCGGTTACGGACACGCCTTCACCGAAGCCAGCCCCGAGGCTTACGAGCGCTTGATTCTCGATGTTCTACTTGGCGATCCCCCGTTGTTTCCCCGTCACGAAGAGGTTGAACTTTCGTGGAAGATTCTTGACCCGATCGAAGAGTTTTGGGCCAAAAAGGGCAAACCCGAGCAGTACCTGCCAGGAACCTGGGGGCCAGCATCTGCAGACGCGATGCTGAAACGTGATGGCCGAGCTTGGAGAATTCCGTGATTAAAGATCTGCCAAACACCACCGTTAGCAAAATTTCGAAAGCCCTTGTCGAGCTTCGTGAAGAGGGTGGCGTCGTTGCACTCGGGCGCGTTCTAACTCTGATAATCCAGACCAAGTTCAGTGGAATCGAAGACGCAGTAAAGGCGGCAAACGAGTCGTCGCGCGAGCATCCGTGTCGAATTATCGTTCTCGCCGAAGATGACTCGGAGAAAAAGAGTGAGTCAAAGCTTGACGCCCAAATTCGCGTCGGTGGCGATGCAGGAGCTTCTGAGGTAATCGTTTTGCGTGCGCACGGTGAGGCCGCGAAGCATTCGGCAGGGCTCGTAACAGGCCTGCTGCTGCCAGACGCTCCGGTTGTTGCGTGGTGGCCAGGCGAAGCACCCGAGGTTGTCTCGACTTCTGCGATCGGGAAAATTGCAACTCGTCGCATAACCGACGCGGCGTCGCAGGTAGACCCGCACGCCTTTCTAAAGAAACTGTCAAAGACCTACGCTCCCGGCGATAGTGACTTCGCCTGGACCCGGCTAACCCTCTGGCGCGCGCAGCTGGCGGCCATTCTCGATCAGCCACCCTATGACCCGATTATCTCTGTTGAGGTAACCGGAGCTAGCGACTCCCCTTCAACCGACCTGCTAGCCGTGTGGCTAGAGATGAAGCTCAAGATAAAGGTTGAGCGAATTCGAACCAATCGCGGAAAAGCCGTTTCTGGAATTCGTGGCGTTAAGCTAATTCGCAAATCGGGTGACATCGAGATTGTTCGCCGTGTTGCCGATGTTGCTACCCTCATTCAGCCAACGCAACCGACTCGCGAGATTTCGTTGCCGCGCAGATCTCTTCGCGACTGTTTGAGCGAGGACCTTCGTCGCCTAGACCCTGACGACCTTTTCGGAAAGGTCATCACCAAGGGTTTCGGCTCACGAGTGAGACTCTCGGCAAAAGGCAAGCGATGACCTCTTTGGTTGTCAATAGATTCAATGATGCCGAAGGCGTGGCCGAAGCGGCGGCCGAGTATTTCGTTACTCGCCTGGCTGAGTTGCTCGAGCAGAAGCCGCAGGTGCACGTGATGTTGACCGGCGGAACTATTGGCATTGCGACGCTCTCGGCCATTTCACGTCGCGAAGACGCGCATCTGCTCGAATGGAGTCGCGTTCATATCTGGTGGGGTGATGAGCGCTTCGTTGCTGCCGATTCAGATCAGAGAAACGCCGTTCAGGCAAGGGGCGCACTCTTGAGCAAAATTGCTGTTGTCGAATCAAACATTCACGAATTCCCTTCGACCGATGCGGGTCTTTCACTATCCGAGGCAGAGCACCTATTCTCGGCTGAGGTGCTGGTCGAGTCACCCGAATTTGATTTGGCCTTCGTCGGCATGGGGCCAGACGGTCACGTCTGCTCGCTGTTTCCCGGCAAATCCGCACCGGCAGAGGGCGCTCTAGTTATGGCCGAAGACGATTCGCCAAAACCTCCGCAGCAACGATTGAGTTTCACCTACGCAGCAATGAACTCGGTTGCAGAATTGATTTTTGTTGTAGCCGGGGCAGACAAGGCATCAGCCGTGAAGCAAGTTTTTGACCAGACCGCCGAAAAGCTGCCGGCAGCGAAAATTCGCGGTAAGGCTAAGACAACTTGGTTTATAGACCAGACTGCAGCAACCGAAAACTGGGGCTGCTAGTTACTTTTTGGCGGCAGATTTCTTCGCGGCTGCCTTTTCGAGTTTCTCGGCAGCAAGAGCTGCAGCCGCCGCTGCAATTCGCTTTGCTTTGATTAGCGCGATGGCCTCTTCTAGCAGTTGTTTCGCTTCGAGTTCTGAGCGACGTTCCTTCACGTAGGCCAAGTGGGTTTTGTATGGCTCGTGTTTTGCATTCGAAGGCGGGTTCGCCTGGTCGAGGCCGGCCGGTAGACCGCAGTTTGGGCAGTCGATTTCAACCGGCAGTTCTTCGATTTCCACGTTTGATGCAAACGCAGGGCTCTGAACGTGTCCCATAACGCAGTAGTAGTTTCTAACGATTCGGTCGGCCTTGAAGCCGCGATCCTCTTCGCCCATTGGTCCGGCGCCAACGCGAGAACCGCGGATTGCTGATCCCCCGTTGGTTGCCAATTTTCTTCCTTAGACCAGAGCGAATCGGGTAAAGAGGCCAAGCGTGATGATTACAACGATCCAGACGATTCCAAGGATGATGGTCACTCGGTTGAGGTTGCGCTCAGCTACACCTGATGAGCTCATGGTGCTGGTAACGCCACCACCGAACATGTCGCTAAGCCCGCCACCGCGGCCTTTGTGCAACAGGATCAGCAGGGTTAGCAGAAGGCTAGTGATAGCCAAAAGCACCTGTAGAGCAATTTGTAGAGCTGCCATTTATTCCTCAGTTTCTGAATCTAGAAAATTATACGCCGATGTGCTTCTGGAAGCGCGCTATACCGCTGAATTCATCGGCATCGAGACTGGCTCCGCCAACCAAAACCCCGTCAACCTCTGGGCTTCTTAGGAATCCAGCCACGTTAGCGGCCTTGACTGAGCCACCGTAGAGAATTCTCGCTGCCGCAGCAACCTCTTGTGAGTGCTCGTTAGCGATGGCCTCGCGAATCTTTGAGCAGACAGCCGCGGCTTCTTCTGGGGATGCCACCTTGCCGGTGCCAATTGCCCAAACCGGCTCGTAGGCGATAACGAACTCGCCGAGGTTGGCGTGACCGGCAAGCGCGGCCAGAGTCTGTCTAACCGGCACAGCCGCCTGCCCCTCAGACTCGAGCTGCTCGAGGGTCTCGCCCACGCAAATGATCGGCACGAGTGAGTGTTTGAAGGCTGCAGCGGTCTTTGCTTGAACCGTCACATCATCTTCGTCGTGAAACTGACGACGCTCGCTGTGACCGACAAGCACATATCTAACGTCTAACTTTTTCAAGAATGCGCCTGAGATTTCACCCGTGTAGGCGCCACTGTCGAACCTCGAAAGGTCTTGAGCTCCGATGCGAATCTCGAACTTATCCGCATCAATTAGTGTCTGCACGGTTCGCAAATCGGTGAACGGCGGAAAGACGGCAACCTCTGCTGTTGAAAAGTCGTGAGCCGCATCCTTGAGTGACCAAGCGAGTTTCTGAACCAACGCGATTGCCTGCTGGTGATCGAGGTTCATCTTCCAGTTGCCGGCGATTAGCGGAATGCGATTAGTCATCTTGTGCTCTCTTCTCTAACTTTTAGCCTCAAGGCCCAAAACTTCGAGGCCCGGCAAGTTCTTGCCCTCTAGAAACTCCAAGCTTGCGCCGCCACCCGTTGAGATGTGACCGAACTGTGAGTCCTCGAATCCAAGGATGCGCACCGCCGCGGCAGAGTCTCCTCCACCGACAACAGATAGCCCAGAAACCTTGGTTAGTGCCGATGCAACTTCACGAGTTCCGTTTGCAAATTTATCGAATTCAAAAACACCCATCGGGCCGTTCCAGAACACGGTCTTGGCTTCTGCGATCTCTCTCGCAAAGATCGCAGCAGACTCGGGTCCGATGTCTAGACCGATAGCGGCTGCACCAAACGCCGTGTCTTCGATTTTGTCGGCAGCGGTGACCAAAGCTTCAGCGTCGGCAGCAAACTTGTTTGCCACCACGATGTCGGTTGGCAACACGACCTCGACACCGAGGGCGGTAGCCCGCTGCAAATACTCGCGGCAGGTTTCAATTTGGTCTTGTTCGAGCAGGCTTGCGCCAACCCTGTAGCCCTTCGCTGCCAAAAAGGTGAACAGCATTCCGCCGCCGATAAGCAGTTTGTCTACCGTCGGCAGCAGGTGATCGATAACGGCAAGCTTGTCGCTGACCTTAGAGCCACCTAGAACCACGGCATATGGTCGCTCGGCCGAAGTCGTCAACCTGGTCAGCACATCGAGCTCTTTCTCGATTAGCAAACCAGCAGCGCTAGGCAAGAGTTGAGCTAGTTCGTAGACGCTTGCCTGCTTGCGGTGCACAACGCCGAAGCCGTCGCTCACAAAGAAATCGCCGAACTGGGCCAGTTTGGCTGCAAAGACCTCGCGCTCTGCCTGCTCTTTGCTGGTCTCGGCAGGGTTGAAACGAAGGTTCTCGAGAACCACCACTGCTCCCCGAGTCATTGCCTTGACGGCCCCGTGAGCTTCGCTGCCGACTGTGTCGCTTGCGAAGAACACATCCTGGTCTAGCAACTCACCGAGGCGCGCTGCTACCGGAGCGAGCGAATACTGCGCATCAGGTGCGCCTTCTGGACGACCGAGGTGCGAGATGATAACGACCATCGCGCCCTCGTTTACGAGTCGCTGAATGGTTGGCACCGATGCGACGATTCTGCCGTCGTCGGTTATGCGACCGTTTTCTAACGGCACATTCAAATCGCAGCGAAGAACTACGCGCTTGCCGTCGAGTGAGGGCAGGTCGGCGAGATGTCGCATTAGAGCTTGCTGGCCACTAGCTGAGTTAGTTCAACGAGTCGGTTTGAGTAACCCCACTCGTTGTCATACCAAGAGCTGATCTTTACGGTTCTGCCAATTACCTTGATTAGTCCGGCGTCAACGATTGATGAGTGTGGGTCGGTAACGATGTCGCTAGAAACGATCTCGTCTTCGGTGTAGGCAAGAATTCCCTTTAGCGGTCCGCTAGCCGCAGCAGCCTTGTAGGCAGCCTTGATCTCTTCAACGGTGACATCGACTTTTGAAACCAAAGTGAGGTCGGTGATTGAACCGGTTGGAACCGGAACGCGAAGCGCGTAGCCGTCTAGCTTGCCATTCAACTCTGGAAGAACTAGGCCGATTGCTTTGGCTGCACCGGTTGACGATGGAACGATGTTGATGGCCGCTGCGCGTGCGCGACGAAGGTCTCCGTGTGGTCCATCCTGCAGGTTCTGGTCTGCGGTGTAAGCGTGCACTGTGGTCATCAGGCCGTTCTCGATGCCGAACTTGTCGTTGAAAACCTTTGCGAATGGTGCGAGGCAGTTGGTCGTGCACGAAGCGTTTGAGATGACGTGGTGCTTCGCCGGGTCATACTCGTGGTCGTTGACACCCATGACGAAAGTTGCCGCGTCGCCTGAGGCCGGTGCCGAGATGATTACCTTCTTAGCGCCTGCCGTGATGTGAGCCTGAGCCGCTGCTGCGTCTGTGAAGCGACCGGTTGACTCGATTACGATGTCAACGCCTAGTTCGCCCCAAGGTAGGTTGGCTGGGTCGCGCTCTGCCAAAACCTTGATGGTGTTTCCGCCGACGATGATGTTCTGACCGTCAACCTTTACCTCTTGGTTTAGGCGACCGGTTACCGAGTCGTACTTTAATAGGTGGGCAAGTGACGCCGGGTCGCTGAGGTCGTTGACGGCAACGATCTCGAGGTCGGTGCCCTTCGCGAGCTCTGCTCTCAGGTAGTTGCGGCCAATTCGACCAAAGCCATTGATTCCAACGCGAGTAGCCATGTGTTCTCCAGATGATTGGGCGCCACCAGATCGGGCGCGGTAACTAGGGTTTTACCACGCATCATCGGGTGGAAAATCTAGGCCTAGCCTAGCAGGAGACCCTTTGTTTGCTTGCGAGCCGCCTCAAAGCGGGTCTGCACGTCGCTCCAAGACACGATGTTCCAGAAGGCCTTCACGTAATCGCCCTTGACGTTCAAGTAATCGAGGTAGAAGGCGTGCTCCCACATGTCGAGCATCAATACTGGGATGGTCGCTGGCGCGACATTGCCCTGCTGGTCATAGAGCTGCTCGATGACCAAGCGCTCGCCGAGTGAATCCCAGGCGAGGAATGCCCAACCCGAACCCTGAATGCCCAGGGCGGTTGCGTTGAAGTGAGCCTGGAAGGCCTCGAAAGAGCCAAAGAATTCGGTGATTGCTGCTGCGAGTTCACCCTCTGGGCGACCCTCTGAGTCTGGGCTTAAGTTCTTCCAGAAGATCGAGTGGTTAATGTGACCACCGAGGTGAAAGGCGAGGTCTTTCTGCAATTTGTTGATGTTGCCGAAGTCATTCTTCTCGCGGGCCTCTTCTAGTGCGGCGAGAGCACCATTGATGCCGGCTACATAGGCAGCGTGATGCTTGCTGTGGTGTAGCTCCATGATCTTTCCCGAGATGTGTGGCTCGAGTGATCCGTAGTCGTAGGTGAGGTCTGGAAGTTTGTAGTTGCTCATGAATTGCTCCTTCTTTGGTTTTAACTTAGAAAATCTGCGGTTATTCCGCTTTAGTCGTCAAGGTCTTCTGGCAGGTCGGCGTCGGTTGCTGGAATGCCAAGTTCTTCGGCTTTCTTATCTGCCATAGCCAGCAAACGCCGAATGCGACCGGCAACCGCGTCTTTGGTCATCGGTGGGTTGGCGTGGTGACCCAACTCGTCGAGGCTCGCATCCTTGAATTTCAGTCTGAGCTCGCCAGCGTAGCGAAGGTGCTCGGGAATGTCTGGCCCCAGAATTTCAAGTGCTCGCTTAACTCTCGCGCCGGCGGCCACTGCCGCTTGAGCCGATCTGCGCAGGTTGGCGTCGTCGAAGTTTGCGAGTCTGTTGGCGGTAGCGCGAACCTCGCGTCTAAGCCGTGCTTCTTCCCACTTAAGTACGTTTGTGTGCGCACCCATCTGGGTCAGCATTGCTGCGATGGCTTCACCGTCTCGAACCACAACTCGGTGAACTCCCCTAACCTCGCGAGCCTTGGCAACTACGCCCAGCCGGCGCGCTACGCCGACGAGCGCCATGGCTGCTTCGTTGCCTGGCGCAGTTACCTCTAGCGACGCAGAGCGGCCTGGGTCGGTTAGCGAACCGTGAGCGAGAAATGCTCCGCGCCAGAGGGCCTGAGCTTCTTGAATCGTGCTCGACACCAGGTGCGCCGGAAGCCCGCGAACCGGCCTGCCCTTCGGGTCAATTAGCCCCGCTCGGCGTGCCAGCAGGTCGCCCTGAGCAATGACTCGAACCTGGTAGCGACTGGTTCTGCGAATGCCGCTGGGTGCAATTACGGCCAGCTCGCTCTCGATGCCGAGAACTTCCATTAGATCCTTGCGAATGCGTCTAGCTATCGAGGCGGCATCGACTTCGACTTCGATGACAACTCTTCCGCTGATTAGGTGCAGGCCGCCTGCGAAACGAAGAATCGCCGAGAGTTCAGCAACTCGCGTTGCGCTCTTGGTGACCTCGATGCGTGCGAGCTCGTCTTTAACGTCTGAAGTTAGCGCCATCGCTATTCCCTCCCAAGGTCACGGTGCTTCAAGCTCACCGAGACGTCATCAAATTTTGCTAATTCGGTTGCAATCTTTTTGCTCACCGCAACAGAACGGTGTTTTCCACCGGTGCATCCAATCGCGATGGTTGCGTAACGCTTGTTCTCGTTGGTGTATCCCTTGAGCACTGGGCGCAGAGCAGCGAGGTAGTTCTCGATGAATTCCTCGACGCCATCGGCTCCGAGCACGAAATTGCTGACATTCCTGTCTTCGCCAGTGAAGGGCCTGAGTGACTCCTCCCAGAATGGGTTAGGGATGAATCGCATGTCTGCGACGAGATCGGCGTCGGTCGGAAGCCCGTACTTAAATCCAAAACTCATGACCGTCAAGTGAAGCTTCTTCGTCTCTTCAAGAGAAAAACTGTCGGTGATTTTGTTGCTGAGTTGGTGAACGTTCAAATCGCTTGTGTCAATTATTACGTCGGCAGATTCGCGCAAGCTGATAAGACGATTTCTCTCGATTGCAATTCCATCGAGAATTGTTCCGTCTGCTTGCAACGGATGCGGTCTGCGCACCTGTTCGAATCGCTTGACGAGTGCCGAATCTGTCGCTTCTAGAAACAGCAGTCGAAGGTTGAGGTTTCTGCTTCGCATCTGCGAGAGGTTTTCGTGCAGCTCTCCAAAAAATTCGCCACCGCGAACATCGATTACTACCGCTAGTTTCGGCAATCTGGCCTTGGTCATGGTGAATAGGTCTGCAATTGGGCCGAGCATTTGCGGTGGTAGGTTGTCGACCACATACCAACCGAGGTCCTCGAGGGCGTTGCCTACCGTCGATCTGCCCGCGCCAGACATGCCGGTAACGATGAGCAGCTCGTGCCTTCGTTCCTCGTTCATCTCTCCCCTTCGGCGTGTCGAACAGAGTTTATCTGCTCGCGACACGCCCATGTTACGAAATCTAGGGATTCAGCGAGGCCGTGATCTGCTGGGCCAGAGCCTTTCCGATGCCTGCAACTTCGGCAATCTCGTCAACCGTGGCGAGGCGAAGTCGCTTTGCCGAGCCAAAGTGCTTGAGCAGGGCCGAAACCCTCTTGTCGCCGAGGCCGGCGATCTCTGAAAGCGTCGATGAAATCGCCGACGAACGCTTGGTTCTCTGAAACGTGATGGCAAAGCGGTGTGCTTCATCACGGATTCGCTGAAGTAAGAACAGTTCATCTGTCGCTCTCGCCAGAATCACCGGAAAGCTCTCACCAGGCAGCCAGACCTCTTCGAGACGTTTGGCGATTCCGCACACGGCAAGGTCGGTTATACCCGAGTCTGCTAGCGCTCGCATGGCGGCACTAACCTGCGGCTGGCCACCGTCGACGATAAGCAGGTTTGGGCGATACGAGAACTTGGTTGGGTCGGCTTCTGCATCGGTCTCGGGTGCCTTCAGATACTTCAATCGACGCATGAGCACCTGGTAGATCGAATCGGTGTCATCGGTGGTCTCTGAGATGGCAAACCTTCGATACTGATCCTTCTTAGCGAGTCCGTCTTCGAAGACCACCATCGATGCCACTACATCTGTGCCGGCGAGGTGACTCACGTCGAAACACTCGATTCTTAGCGGCGCCTCACTAAGCGAGAGCGCTCGTTGAATTCCGGCTAGAGCATCAGCTCTTGCTGTGAAGTCTGTGCTGCGCCGCATCTTGTAGACCGCAAGTGCATGCTGCGCATTAGTCATCGCAGTTTCTTGAAGAGCTCGTTTATCGCCGCGACGAGCCACACGGATGTCGACTTTCGAACCGCGTAGTTCTGAAAGCCAAAGTTGAAGCGCCGACAAATCGAGTGAGGTTTCGGGAACAATGATTTCTTTTGGTATCTCAGATGCTGTGCCGCGTTTGGAAGCGGCATATACGTTCTGAATCACGTACTCCACGAGTTCCTGCATGTCGCGCTCAAGTTCTTTATCAACGACCCATCCGCGCACTCCTCGAATTCTTCCTCCGCGAACAATAAACAACTGCACGGCGGCGGCAAGTTCATCGTCTGCAATAGCAAACAGATCGGCATCGGTCTGGTCATTAAAGACCACGGTACTTTTCTCGAGAACCGCCTCGAGCGCCTCGATGTTGTCGCGTAGTTTTGCGGCTCGTTCGTAGTGCTGCTCCTCGCTCGCGACTAGCATGCGAGCCTTGAGGCTCTCGATGTGCTTGTTATCGCCACCGCCCATAAAATCGGCAAAATCATTAGACAGCTTCTTGTGATCGTCTTTGCTGATTCGCTCCACGCAGGGTGCGCTGCACTTGCCGATGTCTGCTAGCAGGCAAGCTCGGTTTGTGCTCTTGGCTCGGTTGAACACTCCAGTGCTGCAACTGCGCACCGGATACACCTTTAGCAAAGTGTCTAGCGTTTCCCTGATCGCCCAAGCGTTGGTATACGGACCAAAATACTTATGCCCTGGCAACTCGCGATTCCTCGTGATGTATGCACGCGGATAAGTATCGCCTGACGAGATGGCCAGGTACGGGTATGACTTGTCATCCTTGAATCGAATGTTGAAAGGTGGCGAGAACTCCTTGATCCACTGAAATTCAAGTTGCAGCGCTTCGTACTCGGTTTTGACTATCGTCCACTGCACGTCAGCAGCGCTGGTCACCATGCGCCTCGTGCGACTGTGCAAGCTGTCTAGGGGTGCGAAGTAACTGCTCAGGCGAGCTCTAAGGTTTTTCGCCTTACCCACATAGAGAATTCGTCCGTTTTTGTCGAACCAGCGGTAGACCCCCGGCTCTGTTGGGATTTCAGAGGTTTTTGGCCTGAAACTCAGTTGGTCGGCCATCGGCTAACTCGCCAGGGTCTCTTTCAAGAACTTGCCCGTGAAACTCTTCGCAGACTTCGCCACCTGCTCGGGCGTTCCGATTGCCAGCACCTCGCCACCGCCAGCGCCGCCCTCGGGGCCAAGATCGATTACCCAGTCTGCGCACTTGATGACATCGAGATTGTGCTCAATCACAATCACTGTGTTGCCCTTCTCGACTAGGCCGTTGAGAACCAGGAGAAGTTTGCGCACGTCTTCGAAGTGCAGACCCGTGGTGGGTTCGTCGAGCACGTAGATACTGCGTCCGTAAGAACGGCGCTGCAGTTCAGTCGCTAATTTAACTCGCTGCGCCTCGCCGCCACTGAGAGTGGTTGCGCTCTGACCGAGACGCACGTAACCGAGACCAACCTCAACCAGGGTCTCTAGGTATCGAGCGATTGAATTAATCGGCGCGAAGAATTCGGCTGCTTCAGCAATTGGCATCTCTAGAATCTCGGCGATGTTCTTGTTCTTGTACTTAACCTGCAATGTCTCGCGGTTGTACCGAGCTCCGTGGCATACCTCGCAGGCAACATAAACGTCTGGCAAGAAATTCATTTCGATTTTCAGGGTTCCGTCACCAGAGCAAGACTCGCAACGACCGCCCTTCACGTTGAATGAGAACCTGCCCTGCTGGTATCCGCGTGCCTTCGACTCTGAGGTGTCGGCAAACAACTTGCGAATATGATCGAAAACGCCCGTGTAGGTTGCAGGGTTAGAGCGCGGGGTTCTGCCGATCGGTGCTTGGTCTACGTGCACAACCTTGTCGAGTTGATCGATTCCGTCGATGCGTTTGTGTTTACCCGCTACTCCCTTAGCTCCGTTGAGCCTGTTTGCTAGTGTTTCGTAGAGAATGTCGTTTACCAGCGACGACTTTCCAGAACCGCTGACCCCGGTGACCGCCGTGAATACTCCGAGCGGAAACTCAACGTCTATGTTCTTTAGGTTGTTTTCACGAGCGCCGATGACTTTAACGACACGCTTTGCGTCCACGGGGCGACGCGCTGTGGGCGTTTCGATGTTCTGCTTGCCGCTTAGAAAAGCGCCAGTAACCGAAGCCTTGTTTTTCAATAGGTCTTTGTATGTGCCGCTGTGCACAACCTCGCCGCCGTGAACTCCAGCGCCAGGACCGATGTCGACAATCCAGTCAGAAGCCTTGATGGTGTCTTCGTCGTGCTCGACCACAATCAGGGTGTTGCCGAGGTCGCGAAGTTTGAGCAGGGTCTCAATTAGCCTGCGGTTGTCACGCTGGTGAAGCCCGATAGAGGGCTCATCGAGAACATAGAGAACACCCGTTAGTCCCGAGCCGATCTGAGTGGCTAGGCGAATTCGCTGTGCCTCGCCACCGCTTAGTGTTGCCGCGGCCCGATCGAGGCTCAGGTAATCGAGGCCAACCGCAAGCAAAAACTCAAGTCGAGCCTTGATTTCACGCAGCACCTGGGCAGCAATCTTCACGTCTCTCGAGTCGAGCTTGATTTTCTCAAAAAACGCAAAGCAGTCGGCGAGGCTGAGCTTCGCAACGTCGGCTATCGAGCTGTCTGCCACCTTGATTGCGAGCACTTCTGGTCTCAATCTCGATCCGTCACAGGCCGGACAATCCACTTCGCGGTGGTATCCCGCCCACTTGGCTCTGGCGTAGTCGCTCTCGGTTTCAAGCAGTTTGCGCTCAACATAAGCGATAACTCCCTCGAAGCCGGTGGTGTAACGCAGCTCACGACCGTACTTGTTCTTCCACTTGACCTGCACGTCGAAGTTGTTTCCGAACAGCACGGCCTGCTGAATTTCCTCAGGCAGTTTGCTCCAGGGAGTCGAGAGCTTGAACTTGAGTTCGGTGGCGAGTCCGGTCATCATGCGGGTCATGTAAGGGTAGATCTTGCCCTGCGGTGTCGACCAAGGCAGCAAAACACCATCGGCAATCGAGTCATCGGGGTCGCCGATAACTAGGTCAACATCTGCGCTCATCTTGGTGCCGAGGCCGCCGCACTCCTGGCAAGCTCCAAAGGGGGCGTTGAATGAGAAAGTTCTTGGCTCAATCTCGCTGATCGCAAGGGGATGCTCGTTTGGACATGACATGCGTTCGCTAAACACGCGAAGCTTCTTGGCCGCACGCTTCTCGTCAATCAGATCGATGATGATTCGCCCGCCGGCAAGTTTCAGTGCGGTCTCAACCGAGTCTGTGAGTCGACCGACGATGTCTTTCTTCGAAACCAGGCGATCAACAACTACCGATATGTCGTGCTTGAATGTTTTCTTTAGCGGTTTGGCATCTGCAAGCTGAATAACTTCACCGTCGACAACCGCGCGAGCGTATCCTTGGCTCACTAGGTCTTTGAACAAGTCAACAAACTCGCCCTTTTTCTGATCGACCAGCTGAGCGAGAATTTGAAAGCGTGTTCCGTCTTCAAACTCGAGAATCTGGTCGACAATCTGCTGTGGAGTCTGCTTCACGATTCTCTCGCCGCAGTCGGCACAGTAAGGTATTCCGATTCGA
Organism: Actinomycetota bacterium; assembly: GCA_009702455.1. GTDB lineage: Bacteria > Actinomycetota > Actinomycetes > Actinomycetales > Microbacteriaceae > Rhodoluna. The sequence continues at coordinate 59,598 of WLIA01000002.1, forward strand.
GCCCAAAGCAGTCTCAGGTAGTCGTGGATCTCTGTGATTGTTCCGACGGTTGAACGCGGGTTGCGGTTTGTCGACTTCTGGTCAATTGACACAGCTGGGCTCAAGCCCTCAATGAAGTCGACATCAGGGCGGTCGACCTGACCTAGAAACTGCCTTGCATAAGAAGACAGGCTCTCGATGTAGCGCCTCTGCCCCTCGGCAAAAATCGTGTCAAATGCAAGCGAAGACTTGCCCGAACCGCTCAGGCCAGTGAAAACCACCATCGAGTCTCTAGGAATCTCGAGGTTTAGGTTCTTGAGGTTATGAACCCGAGCGCCCTTGACGACGAGCTTGTCTGAGTTGGTTACGGGGGTAATTGACACCATAGAAGTCTAAATCGCCGAACCTGCTTTGCCCGCCGACTAGTCGACGTGGCCGGCCTTCTCCATCTGCCTCAGTTCGCGCTTAAGTTCGACCATTTCATCACGGATGCGTGCCGCCAACTCGAACTGCAACTCGCTGGCCGCTGCCTTCATTTGGGCCTCAAGTTCGATGACAACAGAAAGGATTTCGTCGTAGGCCTTGCCAGCTATACCCTTGCGACCCTTGGTAGCCGTTGCAGAGAGACCTGACTTCAGTTTGCCGCCGCTCTTTCCTTTGTTCTCGGCGATGAGCTGTGCTGTATCTGCTTCTTCTCGCATTATGTCGTCGGTTATGTCGGCGATCTTCTTGCGCAGCGGTTGCGGATCGACACCCCTTGCAATGTTGTAGGCAACCTGTTTCTCGCGTCGTCGGTCTGTCTCGTCAATTGCCTTTGCCATCGCATCGGTAACCCTATCGGCATACATGTGAACTTCGCCGTTGATGTTTCGAGCGGCTCGACCGATGGTTTGAATCAACGAGGTTGCCGAACGCAGGAATCCCTGCTTGTCTGCATCGAGAATAGCGACGAGCGAAACTTCGGGCAGGTCAAGACCCTCGCGAAGCAGGTTGATGCCAACGAGCACGTCATAGGCGCCGGTGCGAAGTTCGCGAAGTAATTCAACTCGGCGCAGGGTGTCGACGTCGCTGTGTAGGTAACGCACACGCACACCAGCCTCGGTTAGAAAGTCGGTTAACTCTTCAGACATTTTCTTGGTCAGAGTTGTTACCAGGATGCGCTCATCCTTGGCGACCCGAACACGTATTTGCTCGAGCAGGTCGTCGATTTGCCCCTTTGTCGGCTTCACGACTATCTGAGGGTCAACCAATCCGGTCGGTCTGATGATCTGCTCAACTACGCCGTCGGACATGCCTAGCTCATACTTGCCGGGCGTTGCAGAGAGGTAAACGGTTTGACCAACCCGCTGTTGAAACTCATCCCAGCGCAAGGGTCGGTTGTCCATGGCCGATGGCAATCTGAAGCCGTGCTCTACTAGGGTTCGCTTGCGTGAGGCATCACCTTCGTGCATGGCACCGATTTGCGGCACGGTCACGTGCGACTCGTCGATAACGGTAAGAAAGTCGTCTGGAAAATAGTCGAGCAGGCAACTCGGTGCTTCGCCAGGCTCGCGATTATCGATGTGACGCGAGTAGTTCTCGATTCCACTGCAGAAACCAAGTTCGCGAATCATTTCGAGGTCGAAGTTGGTTCTCATCTTGATGCGTTGGGCTTCGAGCAGTTTGCCCTGTTGCTCAAATTCCTTTACCCGGGCAATTGCCTCATGCTCAATCGCCTCGATAGCCCGACCCATTTGCTCTGCTGGAGCCACATAGTAGGAGGCCGGGAAAATGGCTACCGACGATGGGTTACCCATGACTTCGCCGGTTAGCGGTGATAGCGAATAAATGGCTTCGATTTCGTCTCCGAAGAGTTCGATTCGGGTTGCTAGTTCGTCGTAAACCGGAATGATCTCGATCGTGTCGCCCTTGACTCGAAAATTTCCTCGGCTGAAGTCAATGTCATTTCGCTTGTACTGCAGCTCAACGAAGCGTCTGATGAGCGCATCGCGGTCAATGCGTTGACCTACCTGCAGCGGCACGCTCTGGTTCAAGTATTCGGCAGGAGCACCGAGACCGTATATGCAGCTGACCGTGCTGACCACGATGACATCTCTGCGTGAAAGCAAGCTCATAGTCGCCTTGTAGCGAAGCCGTTCTACCTCTTCGTTTATCGAGCTATCTTTCTCGATGAATGTATCGGTTTGTGGAACATAGGCCTCTGGTTGGTAGTAGTCGTAGTAGCTAACGAAGTACTCGACCGCGTTGTTTGGCAACAGCTGCTTGAACTCGTTGGCCAACTGTGCGGCGAGAGTCTTGTTGTGAGCCAAAACCAAGGTTGGTCGTTGCACCTGCTCTACTAACCACGCTGTCGTTGCTGACTTACCGGTTCCGGTGGCCCCCAGAAGCACCACATCACGCTCACCGTTGTTTAGCCGCTTGGTTAGCTCGGCTATTGCTTGCGGCTGATCACCCGCAGGTTGGTAATCGCTGATTACCTCGAAACGATTCAGTGCCCTCGTTGACTCCATTAATCGGCACTCGCAGAAGTTGATAGCTTGAGGATTTCTCGCCAGAGAGCATCGGTGTCGCGCAGCAACAGGTTGAGGTCTTGGTTTGAGTTGAGAATTCGATCGGCCCTGGCGGCTCGCTCAATTGGCTTAGCTTGCGCCGAAATTCTGCTGCGAGCTTCGCTCTCGGTCAAACCGCGGGTCTCAATCAGTCGCCGCAGCTGTTCTTCTTCTGGTGCTTCGACCGTGACCACCAAGTCAAACGGGTGATCGACAGCTGCCTCAACCAAGAGCGGAACGTTGTAAACGACAATCGATTCGGCTGGCAATTCACTCAGGAGTTGTTTGGTGCGCTGCTTGATAAGCGGGTGCAGTATCGAATTCAACAGTTCGCGTTTGCCCGCATCTGAAAAAATCTGCATGGCTAGCTGCTTGCGGTCAAGCTCTCCATCGGCGGTTAGAACATCTGAGCCAAACGCCTCGACGACGCGGCCGAGACCAACTGTGCCAGGCTCGACAACATCACGGGCAACTTGATCGGCATCAATCTCTAATGCGCCGTGTTCAGCCCAACGTTTTGCAACCGTGCTCTTGCCAGCGGCAATGCCTCCGGTAAGGCCGATTAGATACATGGTCTAAGCCTAAACACTTCAAACTTAAATGCAGAATGCGGGCCACTCTCGTGACCCGCATTCTGAAGGATTAAACCTATTCTGCGCTCTTGAGCTGATCGCGAAGTGCTGCAAGCGACTCATCGCCTGAAAGCGTACCTTCATCGGCTGATTCGCTTGAGTAGCTTGAGCTCGAAGCTGCAGGGTCAACGGCAGGTGCGTCTGGCAACTTGGCGGCAGCCTCGTTGGCAATCTTTACCTGGCGCTTGTGCTCTTCCCAACGGGCGTGAGCTTCTGCATACTCTTTCTCCCACTTGGTGCGAGCATCCTCGTAACCTGGCTTCCATTCGCTGGTTGCCGAGTCAAAGCCCTCTGGGTACTTGTACTGGCCGGCGTCATCGTAGTCAGCAGCCATTCCATAGAGTGCCGGGTTGAACTCGGTGCTCTCTGGGTTTACCTCTTCGGTAGCCTGCTTCAACGATAGAGAAATGCGGCGGCGGTCGAGATCGATGTCGATTACCTTGACGAAGACGTCTTGGTTGACCGAAACAACCTGCTCGGCTAGTTCGATGTGCTTAGCAGATAGCTCAGAAATGTGAACTAGACCTTCAATGCCATCAGCCACGCGAACGAATGCACCGAATGGAACCAACTTGGTTACCTTGCCAGGTGCGTACTGACCGATTGCGTGGGTGCGAGCGAACACTGCCCATGGATCTTCTTGAGTGGCCTTTAGCGAAAGTGACACGCGCTCACGGTCTTGGTCTACCTCGAGAACCTCAACGGTAACCTCTTGGCCGATTTCAACAACCTCTGATGCGTGCTCGATGTGCTTCCATGAAAGCTCAGAGACGTGAACGAGACCGTCAACGCCGCCGAGGTCGATGAATGCACCGAAGTTAACAATCGATGAAACCACACCGGTGCGAATCTGACCCTTGGTCAAGTCTGCTAGGAATGTGCTTCGGTTTGCAGACTGGCTCTGCTCAAGCAAAGCGCGACGAGAAAGCACAACGTTGTTGCGGTTCTTGTCGAGTTCAAGAATCTTGGCTTCAACCTTCTGACCCAAGTATGGGCCTAGGTCGCGAACTCGGCGAAGCTCAATGAGTGACGCTGGCAAGAATCCACGAAGGCCAATGTCGACGATAAGTCCACCCTTGACAACTTCGATAACAACACCGGTGACGGTGCCGTCAGCTTCTTTAACCTTTTCGACGTCGCCCCATGCACGCTCGTACTGTGCGCGCTTCTTCGAAAGAATTAGGCGGCCTTCTTTGTCTTCTTTTTGAAGAACAAGTGCCTCTACGGTGTCGCCAACCGAAACGATCTCTGAAGGATCTGCATCGTGGCGGATTGAAAGTTCACGCGAAGGAATAACACCTTCGGTTTTGTAGCCAACGTCTAGAAGAACTTCGTCACGGTCAATCTTTACAACGGTTCCTTCGATAAGGTCACCATCGTTGAAGAACTTTAGGGTCTTCTCAACTGCTGCTAGAAAGTCCTCAGCAGATCCAATGTCGTTGACTGCGATCTGCTTGCTTGGGGTGTTTGTCATATTTTGTTTTACTCTTTACGGACATACTCGGGCCAGACGAGGTTTAACCCTCGAAGGCAATGGATTTGCGCCAATCGGCACCTTCCAAGTCTAGCCCCGTTTCAGGCTTTATCAACAGCCAGATCGGGTTAGTGCCCGGCGGCATCCCAGGATTTGCCTATGCCAACGTGAACCTCGAGCGGAACACTGAGTTCGACAACATGGCTCATCTGATCGGTGACCAGCGCCTTCAGCTGTTCGAGCTCGCCCGCGAACACCTCGAAGACCAGTTCGTCGTGAACCTGAAGCAGCATGCGGCTCTTGAGGTCATCCTCGGCCATTTTGTTGGCAATGCGGGTCATCGCGAGCTTCATGATGTCGGCAGCAGTGCCTTGAATTGGCGCGTTTAGCGCTGCGCGTCTGGCTGCCTCGCGAACCTGAAACACGCTCGATTTGAGGTCTTCGAAGGGCCTGCGGCGACCAAAGGTAGTGGCCGTGAAGCCGTTCAGTTTGGCTTGATCGACAACCTGTGACAGATAGCGCCTTACTCCCCCAAAGCGGTCGAAGTAGTCGGCCATCAACTGCTTGGCTTCGCCGTTAGACATTCTGAGCTGTTTGGCAAGGCCATATTCGCTCAGCCCGTAAACCAGGCCATAGCTCATGGCCTTGACCTTCGATCGCATTGCACTTGTGACTTCGTCTGGAGCAACCCCAAAGATTCTCGAGCCAACGAAGCGGTGAAGGTCTTCGCCAGTCTTAAAGGCCTCGATGAGACCGGCATCCTCGCTGAGATGAGCCATGATGCGCATTTCTATTTGCGAGTAGTCGGCGGTGAGAAGGGTCTCGAAGCCTTCGCCCACGATAAATGAATCGCGGATCTGACGACCGCGTTCGCTCTTGATCGGGATGTTCTGCAGATTCGGTGAATCACTTGAAAGTCGACCCGTCGAGGTTCCGGTCTGCGAGTAGTTGGTATGGATGCGGCCGTCTATTGCAATTGCCTTGATGACGGTCTCAAGGATCTGGCGAAGCTTCGTGGTTTCTCTGTGCTCTAGCAGCTTGGCGAGAAAAGGATGCTCGGTCTGTTCGAAGAGTTCATTAAGAGCAGCAGCGTTAGTTGAGAATCCGGTCTTCACAGACTTTGTTCCGGTCATGCCAAGTTCGTCAAACAAAACTGTTTGCAGTTGCTTCGGTGAGGCCAGGTTTATCTCTCGACCAATAATCGAATAGGCAGCTTTCGCTATTGCCGCAACCTCTTCGCCTAGAGAGTCAAAAAGTGATTCTAGTTTCGGGCGATCGATGAATATGCCGGTGTTCTCCATGCCAGCAAGAACTCGACTCGTTGGCAATTCAATTTCAGACAGCACTCGCACTTGATCTTCTGCTCTGAGTGTTTCAAAGAGCGATGGCGCTAGAACCGCCGTCAGCCAGGCATCAAGCGAGGCGTCGTCTGCAGCCTCGCGAATCAAAGCGTTCTGATCGCCTCGCTCGACAGAGAGCCCCAGGTATTCGAGTGCAATGTCATCGAGTGAGTAATCTTTGCGAACCGGATTCTGCAGGTAGGTCATCAGGAGCACGTCAAACTCCACACCAGCTAGATCTAGGTCGAGCTCCAGCAGTTTTCTTGTTGTGTTCTTTGAGTCAAATAGTGCTTTAGGCGACTTAGCTGAAGCAAGCCAATCACCAAGCGTTTCGACAACATCCTTGGTTGAAGCGGGTGCCCAAGTCGACCTTGTGGTCTCTGATGCGAAACCGATGCTTAGAATGCCGCTCTCACCGAATTCAAAGGCAATTGACATCAGCCCAACTGTTGACGACAGCAGGGCTTTTGCCTGTTCACGCGAAAGGGCTCTGTTCGCAGGAATCTCGAGCTCTCGAAACACCGTTGGCGACGCCGAAGGGCTGATGTTGGAATCGGCAACAGACGCTGCCGAAGGCGAACTTGAAGCTGATGCTGGTGCTGGACCCGCGGCTGATGAACTAGCCCCTTTGAGTCTGATTACTCTTTCGGTGAGTGACTTGAAGTGCAACTTGCTGAAGACTTCTCGAACGCGGTTCTCGTCAACGCCCGTAATCTCCAGGCTCGAAAACTCGAAATCGAAATCGAGATCGCGCACTAGGTGGTTTAGTCTGCGGTTGCGCACCGCAAGTTGCATGTGCTCGCGAAGGCTTTCGCCAACTTTGCCGGCAATCTGTTCGGCCGAATCGAAAATTGCCTGCAACGAGCCAAACTGCTGAAGCCACTTAGCTGCGGTTTTCGGGCCGACACCTGGAATACCCGGAAGATTGTCTGAGGTTTCGCCAACAAGGGCGGCAAGGTCGGGATACTGCTTTGCGTGCACGGCATACTTCGCATAGACCGCTTCGTCATCCATGCGTGCCAGATTCAAAACGCCCTTAACCGGATACAAGATTGTCGTGTCTTCACGGATGAGTTGGAAGGTGTCGCGATCGCCCGATACCACCAAGACCTTGAAACCCTGGTCTGCTGCTTGGTCGGCAAGACTCGCCAATATGTCGTCGGCTTCGTAATTGTCTCTGGTGATGTTTTTGATGTTCATGGCATTGAGCGCTTCGCGAAGCAGCTCAGTCTGTCCCATGAATTCCGGCGGGGTCTCTCCCCTTGTTCCCTTGTATTCGGGGTACTCCTCGGTGCGAAAGGATTCTCGCGAAAGATCGAAGGCGACCGCCAGGTGGGTTGGTTTCTCGGCTGAGAGTATGTTCAACAGCATCGAGATGAATCCGTGGATGGCGTTCGTGTGCTGCCCGTCTGGCGTTCTAAAACTGTCGGGGCTAAGTGCGTAGAAGGCTCGGAATGCCAAAGAATGACCGTCAATTAGCAGCAAGGTAGGCTTGGCATTCATAGGCATAGCCTAAGCGAATGCATCAGTGAGGAGTCTCATGAACGACGAAGTGCAGACCAGCGAAGCTGCTGCAAAGCTGCTCGCCGACCGCTCTGTCGGCGAATTAGCCGAGAAAATGGGAATCAAACTCATCGAGCTATCGGCCGAACGAGCCGTGGCCACGATGCCTGTTGCTGGCAACACCCAACCGTTTGGAGTGCTTCATGGAGGTGCACATGTTGTTCTCGGCGAGAGCCTTGGCAGCATGGCCGCCAATGTCTGGGCTTATCCAGACAGGGTTGCTGTTGGCATCGAAGTTAGCGCCTCGCACAGCCGCTCGGCGACCTCAGGAGTTGTCACCGGCACATGCACAGCCATAAATCTAGGCAAATCGCTGACCGTTCATGAAATAGTCGTCACAGATGAGCAAGGTCGCCGTTTGTCGACCGTTCGAATCACTAACTACCTGCGCGAGAAACCTACTCGCTAGGGGTTTCAGTCTTCTTCGGCCCGAGCTGATCGATTATCGTCACGGCCACCTCGTGCATGGTCAGGCGTCTGTCCATCGAGGCCTTCTGAATCCAGCGAAAGGCCTCTGGTTCAGTCAGGTTCATTTTCTCGTTTAGCAGACCCTTAGCGCGATCAACAAGTTTGCGAGTTTCAAATCGTTCGTTAAGGTCTTGAATTTCGGCTTCAAGAGCAGTGAATTGCTGATGCCTGCTCCAGGCGATTTCTATGGCCGGAAGCAAGTCGTTTGGCGTAAATGGTTTAACCACATATGCCATTGCTCCGGCCTCTGAAGCTCTCTCGACGAGTTCCTTTTGGCTGAAGGCGGTAAGTAGAACGATAGGTATTTTGAGTGGCTGAATCTGCTCGGCTGCAGAGATGCCATCGAGATGTGGCATCTTGATGTCCATCACGATGAGATCGGGATGCTTGCTCTTCGCCAACTCGACTGCTTCCAGGCCGTCTGCAGCTTGCGCGATTACCTCGAAGCCGAAATCGGTCAGAGTCTCGACGATGTCCATGCGAATGAGAGACTCATCCTCGGCAACCAAAACGGTTCGCTTCGCTGATGTGTCGCTCATGCCGATAAGCGTATTGGAGTTTTGGCCTAAATCGCCGATGGTCTAAACTATTTCGGTAGCAAGCCGAAGTGGCGAAATGGCAGACGCGGAGCACTCAAAATGCTTTTCCGAAAGGAGTGCGGGTTCAAGTCCCGCCTTCGGCACAAAGAGAAAACCGACCCCTTGGGGTCGGTTTTTCTGTTTAGCTGGCCTCGCCTACCCGGTGCACCCTCAGGGTGTTTGTCGAACCCGGCACTCCCGGTGGCGTTCCCGCGACTACAACTACCTCGTCGCCCATCTTCGCAAGTCCCTGGGCCAGAAGAATTTCGTCTACCTGATCCATCATCTGGTCGGTGTGCATAACCGGATTCACCATGAAAGTCTTTGAACCCCAAACCAGCGAGAGTCTGCGTCTGGTTTCTGCGCTCGGGGTAAAGGCGATGATTGGCACAGCCGTGCGCAGTCTTGAAACGCGTCGCATTGAATCACCAGACGCAGTGAAAACGCAAACGTACTTTGAACCAAGTAGCTCTGCAATCTCAACCGCCGCAAGAGAAACAGCACCCGCGTGAGTATGTGGCCGAGTTCCGAGAGCAGGGATGCGATCCAAACCATTGTCTTCAGTTGACTCAATTATTCGAGCCATAACCTCGACAGTCTCTACCGGCCACTTGCCAACCGATGTCTCACCAGAAAGCATTACCGCGTCGGCCCCATCAAGAATCGCGTTAGCAACGTCAGATGCCTCTGCGCGAGTTGGTCTTGAGTTCTCAATCATTGTCTCTAGCATTTGGGTGGCCACAATGACTGGCTTAGCCCATCTTCTTGAAAGTTCGATAGCCCGCTTCTGGACTATTGGAACCTCCTCTAGCGGTAGTTCAACGCCGAGATCGCCTCTTGCCACCATGATGCCGTCGAAAGCGTCAATGATTTCCTCAAGCGCTGCTACTGCCTGAGGTTTTTCAATCTTCGCAATCACCGGAAGGAACTTGCCTTCTTCCTTCATAATTTCGTGAACACGAACGATGTCTGATGCATCGCGAACGAATGAGAGCGCAATCATGTCTGCACCAAGACGAATTCCCCAGCGAAGGTCATCCTCGTCTTTCTCTGACAGTGCGGGAACATTTACGGCGACACCTGGCAGGTTGATGCCCTTGTTGTTCGAGACCGGTCCACCGATTTCGACCACGGTGGTAACCGTGCTGTCGGAAACCTCGGTTGCCCTGAGGCTAACCTTTCCATCATCGATAAGAAGCATGTCGCCCGGCTTCACATCTCCTGGCAGTCCCTTAAATGTTGTCGAGCAGATGTTTACGTCACCGACGATGTCATCGATTGTGATCTTGAAGGTCGCGCCCTTTTCGAGCATGACCGGGCCATCAGCGAACCTTCCAAGGCGAATTTTTGGACCCTGCAGGTCTACGAAAACACCAACCGGCTTGTCGAGGTCTTCTGCTGCCTTGCGTACGTTGCGGTAAACCTCTTCGTGAACCTCGTAGCTACCGTGGCTGAGGTTCATTCGTGCTACGTCGACACCGGCCTCGATAACTGCTCGAATCTGTTCATAGCTCGAGGTGGCTGGGCCTAGTGTTGCAACAATTTTGGCGCGTCTCATTGGTTCCTTCTTTTGTTTATCTCGACAAGTTTATCGAGCGAGTTTTGCTAGAGGTCGAAAGACCTGTCATTTGGCTTTACAGGTGCAGGTAGTTCGGTGACGCCCTCGAGAAAATTGTCGATGGCCGCGGCTGCTGAACGACCCTCGGCAATGGCCCAGACGATAAGGCTCTGTCCTCGTCCAGCATCACCAGCAACGAAGAATCCTTCGTGGCTTGTCTGCCAATCGTTAGCGCGCGAAATGTTTCCTCGTTCATCGAATTGAGCCGACGTCTGATTGAGCAGCGTGGATTGTTCTGCGCCAGTGAATCCGAGTGCAAGCAAGACTAGGTCTGCTTCAATCACTCGTTCGGTTCCAGCTTTAGGCACTCGTCTGCCATCTTTGAACTCGGTTTCGGCAACGCGAACGCCAGAGACTTTATCGCCGTTAGCTACGAATTCGACCGTGCTTGCTAGGTACTTTCGTTCACCAAATTCTTCGTGAGCGCTGGCAACTTCAAAAAGATTTGGGAACGTCGGCCACGGTTGGTTGGGTTGGCGTTCGGCAGGTGGCTGGTTTCCGATAGCGAGAGTCGTGACCGAGAGTGCGCCCTGCCGAGTTGCAGTGCCTAGACAGTCAGCTCCTGTGTCGCCACCACCGAGAATAACCACGCGCTTTCCGGCAGCGTTGATTTGATTGTTTACTTCGTCGCCGGCTACAACCTGATTTGACTGATGCAGGTAATGCATCGCGAATTCGACTCCCTCAAGGTTTCGACCAGGAATCTTTAGGTCACGAGGTTCAGGGGCTCCGGTAGCCACCAAAACGGCATCAAAGCGTGAGCGAAGCTCAGTCCAGGTGATGTCTACGCCGATGTTCACACCTAGTCTGAAGCGAGTGCCTTCCGCCTCCATTTGTGCCACTCGACGATCGATGTGGTGCTTCTCCATTTTGAAGTCTGGAATTCCGTATCGAAGCAGTCCGCCGATTCGGTCGTCCTTTTCAAATACGGCTACGGTATGTCCGGCCCTGGTCAACTGCTGTGCTGCTGCGAGCCCCGCCGGGCCAGAACCTACTACCGCAACCGTTTTTCCGGTTAAGCGCTCGGGTGCGTGCGGAAGCACCCAGTTGTTCTCGAATGCCCTGTCAATTATCGAAACTTCGATCTCTTTGATAGTGACCGCTGGTTGGTTGATTCCGAGAACACACGAGCTCTCACAAGGTGCCGGGCAGAGCCTGCCGGTGAACTCTGGAAAATTGTTGGTTGCGTGAAGACGTTCGATGGCCTGTGCGCCCTGGTCGCGCCAGGTCAGGTCATTCCACTCGGGAATCAGGTTGCCAAGCGGGCAACCCTGGTGGCAAAACGCGATGCCGCAGTCCATGCATCGGCCGGCCTGCTGCTTCACAACAGCTTCGTCACGAGGTTCGTAAACCTCTTTCCAGTCACGAACGCGAATAGCTACAGGGCGACGCTCGGCAGTTTGGCGCTCTGTGACCTTAAGAAATCCCCTTGGATCAGCCACCGGTCACCTCCAGAATCCTCTTCCAGACCACTTCGCCATCAGGGTCGAGGTTTTCGCCGAGTGCATCCTTGCGGATCTTGAGAACTGCCGCGTAGTCGCTTGGCAAAACCTTAGTGAAGTTTTTTGATTCCAAACCAAAATTCAGCAGCAGCGAAGTGGCAAGAGCCGAGTCGGTTTCTAAGACGTGACGGGAGAGCAAGCTCTGCAGAATATCGCTGTCATCTTTATCGAGCGGGGCGAGAGTTAGGTCTGAATTCCCGAGAGCTTCGCGGTTGACTCGGTCGGCTCGTAATTTATAGATGTAGGCAACGCCACCCGACATACCAGCGGCTAGGTTGCGACCGGTTGAACCCAAAACTACAGCGACACCGCCGGTCATATACTCGAGTGCGTGGTCTCCAACACCTTCGACCACGGCAGTTGCACCGCTGTTTCTAACCAAGAATCTTTCGCCAACGACTCCACGGATAAACAGGTTGCCGCTTGTTGCTCCGTAGCCGATCACGTTGCCAGCAATAATGTTTTCCTCCGCTGCAAACACGCTCGTGCGGTTCGGTCTAATCACGATGGTGCCGCCAGATAGTCCCTTGCCAACGTAGTCGTTTGAATCACCCTCGAGACTTAGCTTTATGCCACTAGGAATGAATGCTCCAAACGATTGACCCGCCGAACCCTGTAGTTCGATGTTGATTGTCGCTTCCGGCAGGCCCGTTGCCGCGTGCCGTTTTGTGAGTTCATTTCCGAGCATTGTGCCGACTGCCTGATCGACGTTGCTGATCGTGAGCGAAATAGATGACGGCTCGCCGGTCTCTAGCGACTGCGCAAAATGAGCAATTAGCTTGTGGTCGAAGTGCTTCTCGAGTTCGTGGTCTTGATTGGTTGACTTTCGTCTCGAAGCCGATGCCGCAACGGCCGGAGAGGCAAGAATCGGGCTCAGGTCTAGGCCATCGGCCTTCCAGTGACTTATGGCGCGGTTGACGTCGATAAATTCGCTGTGCCCAATGGCCTCGTCGAGAGTTCTGAAGCCAAGTTTCGCAAGATACTCGCGAACTTCCTCTGCCAAGAATTCAAAGAAGTTGACAACGAACTCGGGTTTGCCGGTGAAGCGCTCGCGAAGCACTGGGTTCTGCGTGGCAACACCAACCGGACACGTGTCTAGGTGACAGACACGCATCAACACGCAACCCTCGACGACCAGCGGAGCTGTTGCGAAACCGAATTCCTCAGCGCCAAGAAGTGCGGCGATTACAACATCGCGCCCGGTCTTCATCTGGCCGTCAACCTGAACCGAAACGCGATCGCGCAAACCGTTTGCCATCAGCGTTTGCTGTGCCTCAGCTAGGCCAAGTTCCCAAGGTGTTCCAGCGTGCTTTAGAGAGTTGAGTGGAGATGCTCCGGTTCCACCGTCGTGACCAGAGACCAGAATCACATCGGCTTTCGCTTTAGCGACACCGGCTGCAACCGTTCCGATTCCAACCTGCGAGACCAGTTTTACGTGAACGCGCGCCGCACGATTTGCTCGCTTGAGATCAAAAATCAGTTGTTTCAAGTCTTCAATCGAGTAGATGTCGTGGTGAGGTGGTGGCGAGATCAGGCCAACACCTGGAGTTGCGTGACGAGTTCTAGCTATCCAGGGGTAAACCTTGTTCGGTGGCAACTGACCACCCTCGCCCGGCTTTGCACCCTGAGCCATTTTGATTTGAATATCATCTGCATGGGTCAGGTACATGCTGGTCACGCCAAAGCGACCTGATGCAACCTGCTTGATAGCGCTGCGACGAGATTTGTCGAGCAAGCGTTCAACATCTTCTCCGCCTTCGCCGGTGTTCGACTTGGCTCCAAGCTGGTTCATGGCAATCGCAAGTGTTTCGTGCGCCTCTGGAGAAATCGAACCGTAAGACATAGCTCCTGTTGAAAAGCGCTTAACAATCGACGAAACCGGCTCAACTTCTTCGATAGCGACAGGCTCGCGCAGGCCCTCTCGCAAAGTGAATAGTCCTCGCAGTGTCATCAAGTTCTCTGCCTGATCATCTATAGCGCTGGTGTACTGCCTGAAGATGTCGTAGCGCTTGCTGCGAGTAGCGTGCTGCAGCTTGAATACGGTTTCTGGGTTGAATAGGTGCGGCGGGCCAGAGCGTCGCCACTGGTACTCACCACCCGTTTCGAGTGATTCGTGCGGATTCGTCGCGATGTCAATCGGGTAGGCACTCGAGTGACGAGAGAGAATCTCTTCGTGAATTACCTCAATGCCGATTCCACCGAGCTGACTTGTGGTGCCGGTGAAATAGGTGTCAACGAACTCTTGGCTCAGCCCGATGGCTTCGAAAACCTGCGCGCCCGAGTAAGACGAAACCGTTGAGATGCCCATCTTCGACATGATCTTGAGCACGCCTTTGCCAAGACCGTAGATCAGGTTCTTCGTGCACTGCTCGAGGCTCACTCCAACCAGCGCACTCGTGCGCACCATCTGTTCGGCAGTTTCCATCGCGAGATACGGGTTGACCGCTGCCGCTCCGTATCCGATCAGCGCGGCTACATGGTGAACCTCGCGAACGTCACCTGCCTCAACGACTAGCCCTACCCTGGTTCTGTTTCCAGATCTGATCAGGTGGTGGTGAATTGAAGAAGTGAGCAGTAGCGAAGGAATCGGTGCCAGCTCGCGGTTGCTGTCGCGATCGCTAAGGATCAGATACTTTGCGCCACCCGCGATTGCCTCGTCTACCTCTGTGAACAATTCACGGATGCGGTCGGCTAGAGACTCCCATCCCTGATCGACACGGTATAGACCCGACACAACAGCTGCGTGGCCCGCCCCTGGCACGCGATCGATGTGCTTGATCTTGGCGAGCTCGTCGTTGTTTAGCACAGGAAAACTCAGTGAAACCTGCTGAGCGTGCTCCGGAGTTGCCTCGAGAAGATTTCTCTCGGGTCCGATGCCTGTGCTGAGCGAAGTTACTACTTCTTCGCGAATCGAGTCGAGAGGCGGATTTGTAACCTGAGCGAATTGCTGCACGAAGTAATCGAAAATCAGGCGAGGTCTGTCGCTAATCGCGGCAATTGGTGTGTCGCTTCCCATTGCCCCAAGGGGTTCAGCGCCGGTGCGAGCCATCGGAGCGATGAGCACACGCAACTCTTCTTCTGTGTATCCGAATGTGCGCTGACGCCTGTTAACCGATGAAGCGGTGTGAGAGACGTGCTCACGCTCAGGCAACTCCGCCAGCTTGATGCGATTTTCTTCAAGCCACTCGCCCCAAGGTTCGAGAGCGGCAATCTCAGACTTGATCTCGTCATCACCGATGAGCCTGCCGTTGACCGTGTCGGCGAGAAACATCTTTCCGGGCTGAAGTCGGCCCTTTCTGACGATTCTGCTCGGATCGATGTCTGCCACACCGATTTCAGAGGCGAGAACCACTAAGCCGTCATCTGTGATGATGTAGCGTCCCGGACGAAGCCCGTTTCGGTCTAGGGTTGCACCAACCAGCTCACCATCGGTGAAAACCACGGCGGCGGGCCCATCCCATGGCTCGATGAGCATCGAGTGATAGTCGTAGAAGTTTTTTCGATCCTGAGAGATGTCGCTCTGTTTCTCCCATGCCTCGGGAATCATCATCATCATCGCGTGTGGCAGCGATCGACCAGCCATGTAGAGCAGCTCTACAACTTCATCGAATGATGCCGAGTCACTACCGTCTGGCGTAATGATGGGAAGCAACTTGCTCATATCACCTAGATTTGCCGACTCGAGCTGTGACTCTCGGGCGCGCATCCAGTTTCTATTGCCTCGCACGGTGTTGATTTCACCATTGTGCGCAATCATCCTGAACGGGTGAGCAAGAGGCCAAGACGGAAAAGTGTTTGTTGAGAAGCGTGAGTGCACGAGCGCTAAGGTCGATTCGAATCGCTCATCACTCAGATCCGGATAGAAAGGTTCGAGTTGAAGCGTCGTCACCATTCCCTTGTAGACAATCGTTTTTGAAGACAGCGACGGATGGTAGGTGCCCAGTGTTCTTTCGCTTCGCTTGCGCAGCCTGTATAGCTGGCGCTCGAGTTGCATGCCGATGCTGCCATTTTCAGAAGCAACAAATACCTGCCGAATAAGTGGCATTGCGCGGCGCGCAAGATCTCCGAGATGCTCCGGACGAACCGGAACGTCTCGCCAACCGATAATCCTCAGGTCTTCTTCGAGTGCAAGGTTTGCGAACGCCGATTCGATACGAATTGCGTCGTCGGAATCAATAAAGACAAGCCCAGCACCGTATTGTCCCTTTGCCGGAAGTTTGAAGTCAACGACAGCACGAAAAAACCCATCGGGAATCTGCGAGAGAATGCCGGCTCCGTCACCGGTTCCAGCATCAGAGCCGATTGCACCTCGGTGCTCCAGATTTCTAAGCGCATTAAGAGCGGTTTGAATTATGTCGTGGCCGGCACTGCCCCTGAGTGTGGCAACCATAGCCAAGCCGCAGGCATCGCGATCTCTGCTCGGGTCGTATAGGCCGTGAGCTTTGGGTGCCGTATTGAATTTGGCAAATGGAGACACAGATGACATGCCAAACTCCAATCAAAAAATTAGAGGGACATCCTTGGCCCAAAATGGCTCGCAAGCGAGGGATTTAAGATTACATGCGCTTGTGGCGCCTGCCCTTGAAGTCTAATTTTCGACTTTGTCGGCCTTGGTGCCCTCTGAGTCTATAACATCAGGGTCTTTCGGCTCCCTACCGGGTAGGTATACCGAAGTTTCCTCTTCCTTGTGTGTGCGCCGCGACCAGACGAAGAGCGCTACACCGATTGCAATTGTGAAGATTGCCGACCAGACGTTGGTTCTAAGGCCAAAGAAGATGTCGCTCGGATCGATTCGAATGCTTTCGATGAAGGCTCGACCGATTGAGTAGGTGATCAGATAGGCGGCGAACATTTGTCCCCAGCGCAGCTTCAGCTTGCGATCTAGCCAGATAAGCACTGCGAAACCCATCAGGTTCCAGATGAGTTCGTAAAGAAAAGTCGGGTGAAACAGAACGCCGGCCGGCAGGCCAGCCGGATATGCAGGATTTGCAGTTGAAATCTCTAGACCCCACGGAAGCGTGGTTGGAAGGCCAAACAGCTCGTTGTTGAAGTAGTTGCCGATGCGGCCGATGGCCTGGGCTACTAGAACCCCAGGTGCAATTGCGTCTGCGAAGGCCAGAAACTTAATGCCAGCCGTTCTAGCTCCTATGAAAGCGCCAACGCTACCGAGAATCAGAGCGCCGAAGATAGCCAAGCCACCCTCCCAAACCGCGAAGACCTTGGTGAGATCAGCTCCGGCGTAAAAGTAGTAGTCCCAGTGCGTGAGAACGTGAAAGATTCGACCGCCAACTATTCCAAAAGGCACAGCCCAGAGAGCGATGTCTAGAATCATGCCTGACTGGCCGCCGCGTTGTTTAAAGCGACGCGACCCAATCCAGATTGCAAGTGCGATTCCGATCAGAATAAACAGGGCGTAAAAGTGCACGCGAATTGGTCCAAGCTCAAATGAAGAAACATCTGGGCTCGGAATGCTATTCAAGATGTTCATTAGATCTCCACATTCTGGCTTAGTTCTCTTACTTTATCCTTGAGCCCCGATAGGCCTCCGCGTGAGTAGGCCCTAACGAAAGCCGATCCAACAATGGCTGCGTCTGCATAGCTGTTAACTTCGCGAACCTGCTCGGCTGTGCTAATTCCAATGCCTACTGCTGCCAGTTGCGATGTCCCAGAATCTCTGATTTTCTTCACCACTGTGCGAGCCAATTGGTCTAGTTCAGCGCGTTCGCCGGTTATGCCCATTGTCGATACGGCGTAGGTGAACCCTCTGCTGACTTCACTCGCCGTGTCGACTCTCGACGTCGATGACGATGGGGTCGCAAGAAATACTCGATCCAAATCGAGTTGCTCGGCTATCTCGAGCCATTGGCCGGCTTCATCGGGGATTAAATCCGGGGTTATGAGTCCGGCTCCCCCGGCATCCTTGAGCCCGTTCGCGAACTTCTCAACGCCAAACTGCAGCACAGGGTTCCAATACGACATGACCAAAACTGGAGTGTCTACGGCCGATGTAATTCGCTTGAGCGCGTCGAAGGTTTGTGAGAGTTTGAAACCGTTTTGTAGCGCCATCTCGGTGGCTTCCTGAATCTCGATTCCATCCATTACTGGATCGCTGTAAGGGATGCCTAGCTCGAGAACGTCAATGCCGCTCTTGCACATCTCAATGCAGGCTTCAATCGATGCGTCGAGATTAGGATAGCCCAAGGGAAAGTATCCAATTAGGTTCGGTTTGCCTTTGTCGAGATTCGCGCGCAAGACGCTTTCTGTTTTTGACATCTACTATCCGATGAATCCGAAGTATTTTGCGGCAGTTTCCATATCTTTGTCACCGCGACCGCTTAGGTTAATCAAAACGCTAGACCCCGGTGCCAACTCCTTGCCGAGTTGCAGGGTGCCGGCTAGTGCGTGAGCGGTCTCGATAGCCGGAATGATGCCTTCGGTTTGCGCCAACAGTCTGAGTGCTTGCATAGCTTCATCGTCACTTATGCCGCGATAGTTGGCTCGGCCAAGATCCTTGAGCCATGAGTGCTCAGGGCCGACTCCCGGGTAATCAAGCCCTGCAGATATCGAGTGGCTCTCAACGGTTTGTCCGTCTTCATCCTGTAGCAAGTAACTCTTAGCACCGTGCAGCACACCTGGTCGGCCGAAGTTTAAAGTTGCAGCGTGTTTGTCGGTATTCATGCCTTCGCCCGCGGCCTCGAATCCGTATAGGGCTACCGACTCATCGTCGAGAAAAGCGTGAAAGAGACCGATGGCGTTCGAGCCTCCGCCGACACATGCTGCGAGAGCAGTTGGCAAAAAGCCAAACTCGTCGAGCATCTGTGCTCTCGCTTCGATGCCGATCACGCTGTGAAAATCACGCACCATGGTTGGAAACGGATGAGGTCCGGCGACGGTACCAAGTAGATAGTGCGTTGACTCAACATTTGCCACCCAGTCGCGAAGAGCTTCGTTTATGGCATCCTTCAGAGTGCGGCTGCCCGTTTTCACGGCGACAACCTCAGCTCCGAGCAGTTTCATGCGTGCCACGTTGAGTGCCTGGCGCTCGGTGTCAACTTCACCCATGTAAACAACGCAATCGAGACCGAATAGTGCGGCCGCGGTTGCCGAGGCAACTCCGTGCTGACCGGCCCCGGTCTCGGCAATTATGCGCTTCTTGCCCATGCGCTTTGCAAGCAGGGCTTGACCGAGCACATTGTTGATCTTGTGTGAACCGGTGTGGTTCAAATCCTCACGCTTTAGAAACACACGGATGTCGCCAGCATGGCTCGCGAATCTGGGAACCTCGGTGATTATCGAAGGCCTGCCGGTGTAGGTGCGGTGCAGCTCGGATAATTCGGCTCGAAACGAATCGTCGTTCTTTGCCGCGTTGTATGTGAGCTC
>WLIA01000020.1 GCA_009702455.1 Actinomycetota bacterium
GAATCTCGAACAAGAGCGGGATCAACAAATCTGTCTAGCTGATCTTCAAGAACGTTGAGCAGCGTGACAATTCGAGGCGCAACTTCTTTTGTGATCGAGTCTGCGTGCCCCTCATCCATTTCGAGAATTGCAATATCGGCTTTGGTCTTGCCAAGCAAATTACTGCGCTCGATAATTGCCGAGAAGAACCCCTGGCGAATATTGGCCGTCGATGGGTTCGTGAAAACTTCGAGCCCGTGAGCCCTGGCAATAGCTACGACCATTTTCGTAGTGGTTGACTTGCCTGCCGAGCCAGAGATAACAACTACGCCCATCGCGAAAGAACGAAGTGTCTTTGAAAGCAGTCGTGGTGCGATCTTGCTGAGAAGCAATCCCGGAAGTGCCGAGCCGCCACCTGGACGCACGCGGCGAATAGCAAATCGAACCAAACGGCCAAATGCGATCGCCGGAAGGTAGAACATTATTGCCCTACAAAGTCCCTAAGCGCCTGCGCGCGAGAAGGGTGCTGCAACTTGTGCATTGTCTTGGCTTCGATTTGGCGAATTCGCTCGCGAGTAACGCCAAGCTCCTCACCGATTTGATCGAGAGTCTTTGAGATTCCGTCGACAAGACCATATCGAGACTTGATGACGCGCGCCTCACGCTCGGTCAAACCGGCTAGCAGTCTCTCGATTGCTTCGTTTCGGGCCTTGGCCACAGAAGCCTCGACTGGAGATACGGCTTCAACATCTTCAATTAGGTCACCGAACTCACTGTCGCCATCCTCGCCAAGCGGTGTCGAAAGCGAGATTGGTTCACGACCGTACTTCTGCACTTCGACAACCTTTTCTGGGGTCATGTCGAGTTCACGAGCCAACTCTTCAGGGGTCGGTTCACGACCGAGATCCTGAAGCAACTGTCTCTGCACGCGCGCCAACTTGTTGATGACCTCAACCATGTGCACTGGGATACGAATGGTTCTAGCCTGGTCTGCCATTGCACGAGTAATAGCTTGGCGAATCCACCAGGTTGCATAGGTCGAGAACTTGTAACCCTTTGTGTAGTCGAACTTTTCAACCGCGCGAATAAGGCCGAGGTTTCCCTCTTGAATCAAGTCGAGAAACTGCATTCCCCTACCGGTGTAACGCTTAGCTAGTGAGACAACGAGACGAAGGTTTGCTTCGAGCAAGTGAGCCTTGGCGCGACGTCCATCCTTGGCTACCCATTCCAAATCCTTGAGATCTGGAGTCTTTGCCTTGGTTAGCGTTTCAGGCTTGTCAATTATGTAGTGGTACTTAATGGCCAACTTCTCTTCGGCAAACAGACCGGCTTCGATTCTCTTGGCGAGGTCTACTTCAAGTTCTGCGTTTAGAAGCGCAACTTTGCCGATTTGCTTTAGGTAATCCTTAACCGGGTCTGCGGTCGCTCCAGTAATCGAAATTGTCTGAACAGGGATGTCGTCTTCGCGCTTGTCGTCGAATACCAAGACACCTTCTGGGTGTTCTTCTTTTGGTTCTTCGTCGTCATCTGCGTGAACTTCGTCTTCGACAGTTAGGTCAACGACAGTGCCAGCTTCGGCAACAATGACCTCGATTGGAATGAGTTCAATCTCTTCGTCGTCTTCGATCTCTAGATCGTCGTCGCCGAGAATTGCCTTAGCGCCTTTGGCAACCTTGGCTTCTTTTGTTGGCTTGACTGGCTTGACGGGGCCTTTTGACTTGGCTGCAGGTGTGGCTGGCTTAGCCTTAGCTTTCGTGGCTTTTGCGGCTGGCTTAGCGGCAGGCTTTGAAGATGGCTTAGTGGCTTTTGCAGCTGGTTTAGCGGCAGGTTTCTTTGAGGCAGCGGCCTTAGCGGCCGGCTTGGCTGGCTTAGTCGCTTTTGCGACTGGCTTGGAGGCTGGCTTTTTTGAGGCAGCGGCCTTAGCGCCTGGTTTTGCTGTCTTTGCGACCGGCTTGACCGCCTTAGCAACTGGCTTGGCTGGGGTTTTCGACTTTGCGGCTGGCTTAGCGGCAGGCTTAGCGGCAGGCTTGGCAGCTTTTGCAGCGGTCTTGCCCGCAGGTTTTGAGGTCTTGACCGAGGTCTTTGTCGCCGGCTTGGCGGCTGGTTTAGCAGATGGCTTAGCAGCGGGTTTTGCTGACGCCTTGCTAGTTGGCTTGGCGGCAGGCTTTGCAGTCGACTTTGGAGCTGCCTTGACCACCTTTGGAGCGGTTTTGTGCTTCGCTGCGGTCGTTGCTTTAGCGGCCGGTTTAGGCGATTTGCTGTTTGGAATGATCTTGCTCTCTTTTGCGACCTTTTCGGCCTTAGGTGCACGAGACAGGGCGAGGCCAAGGTTGCCAAGAAAACCGCGTTTCTTCGAGTTGTCTTGCTGCTTTGCCATCGGTGCCTCCTGCAGGCTGGGCCTGAAAACTGGGATGAATCGGGCATAACTTAGACCCATGTCAAGTCTTGACGACTAAACAGGGTCCTCTGCAATTATGCCATCGTCAACTGACAAATACTGGCTTCTCTTGCTATTTGCTTAGAACCCAAAATGATCGTGTTTTATTCCAAAATGAGGCAAAACCGGGTCAAATTTGACCTTCATCAGACTGTTTGCGCCTAAGGGTTAGGTAGTCCTCGAGTTCAGAGGCAATCTCGTCGGCACTCGGCACCTCGGTTTTTGGCGCCCTGATTCTCGGTCCGCGCGAGTTTGACTCGTCTGAAGAGAAACCATCCTCGAGGCTGGTTACCAACTTGGCAAGTTCTGGGTTGTCGCTAATCTTGCGCTCCAAATCGACTGAGAACTTGGTTGCCGATTCGCGAAGGCTGTCGGTTGGAAAAACCAAACCGGTGATCGAAGATATCTGCTCGAATGCCATCACGGCAGCTTGTGGGTAGCTCAAGTCGCTCAAATAGTGAGGCACCAGCATCACGAAGCCCGCCGTTGGAAAATCTTCTTCGGCAAAACGAAATTCGAGCAAGTGCAAGACATTGCCAGGAACCTGCGTCTGCGGTTTCCATTCCGAGACACGATCGATGATGTCTTTTCGATTGCCTGAGATAGTAACACCGACCGGCCTGCTGTGCGGAATTGGAAACGGAATCGAGTGAACCCAAGCAAAATCTTCCACTTCAAAAAAATCAATCAAATCAAAAACGGCTTGGGTGAATGACTCCCACTTGAAGTCAGGTTCGTATCCGTGAAGAAAGAGGAACTTTTGACCAACCTCATCGGTGACCAGATATAGAGCGAGCATCGAAGGTTCATAAGAAGAAATGTGATCTTTTTCAAAGTACATAACCGGTCGTCGCGAGCGGTAATCGAGCAACTCATCATTGTCGAACAAGGCAACAACGCGGTGCTGAAGATTGTCAAAAACATGTTGTGAGAATTGCTCGATGGTCGAACCAGCATCTGTGAAACCAGTTAGCCCTGCTATCAGGTGCAGTCCGCTAGGCACATCGAAGTCATCGTTGTGCAACTCATACAACTCGCTAGGTTCAACCACGTCTCTAAGTCTACGAGAGGGGTTTAGAGTGTTGGCATGGCTAAACACAACATAAAGGTGGCAAGCACCGCCCCAGCGTTCGCAAAAGACGCAATCTTCGTAATCGCTTGTGTGCTCAAGGGCACAAAGCTCGCCCTCTCTGCTGAAGGGGTAGACATCAGTTCGCTCAAGTCGCTCGACCTAGAGAAGATTGGCGCAAAGCCGGCGGCTGACAGCTTGGTAAAGGTGCCGGGCCCGAACGGTTCGTTCTTCGCTATCGTTGGCGGCTTCAAGCCAAAAGACATCGATTCTTTGAGATACGTTGGCGGAACTTTGGGACGAACACTTGGCGATTTCAGAAACGTTGTGTCAGCCCTACCGATTTCAGCAGAAGCCGAAGCGCTAGCACTGCTAGAAGGTTACGCCGTCGGAAACTACAGCTACCAGGCCTATAAGTCAGACGCCAAGAAACAAATCACTCAAACTTTTTCGCTTGTCACCAAGACCAAAGTCAAACCAGCGGTGCTAACTCGAGTTGAGATTCTGCGCGCTGCTGTTCATGACACGAGAGACCTCGTTAGCATGCCCGCTAATGATCTCTACCCACAGAGTTTTGCGAGCTTCGCAACCAAACTCGCGAAAGGTTCTTCAGTAACCATCACGGTTCTCGACGAGAAGAAATTAGCGGCTGGCGGATTTGGCGGACTGCTCGGAGTTGGAAAAGGTTCTGTGCGACCACCTCGTCTGGTGAAAGTCGAATACAAGCCAACCGGCGCGAAGAAGAAGATTGCTTTCGTCGGCAAGGGGATCACTTATGACACCGGAGGCCTGTCACTAAAGCCACCCAACTCAATGTTGGGTATGAAGTATGACATGACCGGTGCGGCAACCGTTCTCAACGCTGTGCTTGCAATCGCTCGACTAAAACTGAAGGTTCACGCATCCGCTTACCTATGTCTCGCCGAGAACATGCCGTCAGGTTCAGCAACTCGACCTGGTGACGTAATCAAACTGCGCAATGGCAAAACCGTCGAAGTGACCAACACCGATGCAGAGGGTCGCCTTGTTTTGGGCGACGGAATTGCTCTGGCTAGCGAGAGCTATCCGGACTTGATCGTTGACGTTGCCACCCTTACCGGAGCACAGCGGGTCGCGCTAGGCACCCGATATGCCGGCCTCATGGGCGATGACTCAAGTGTCGATGCATTGCTCAAGGCCACCAAAGTTGCCGGCGAGTTCGCTTGGCCAATGCCGTTCCCAGAGGAGCTTCGTGCACTTCTCAACAGCGATATTGCTGACCTAATGAATGCCAGAGTTGGTAACCCGAGCGGTGGAATGCTCGTCGGTGGTCTGTTCTTGAAGGAATTCGTTGGCAAAAAGTCGAAGACCTCAGACGAGCTAATTTCTTGGGTGCACCTAGATCTCGCCGGACCAGCCGACAACGACGGGCCTGGCTATGGCTACATTCCAAAGGGTGCGACAGGTTCTTATGTGCGCAGCTTGGTTGCTCTGGCTGAGAGCCTTAGCAAGCAGTAAATACTCGCCCGCTCGGCACCTGCTGGGCAGTAGTAAAGTTGATGAGTTAGCAGACCTTCTAGGAGCACGTTTTGGCTGAACACAATTTCGATGTAGTTATTCTCGGCGGAGGTAGCGGTGGTTACGCTGCAGCGCTCAGATCGGCGCAGCTTGGCAAATCGGTTGCTCTAATCGAGAAAGACAAACTCGGCGGCACCTGTCTGCACCGAGGCTGCATTCCAACCAAAGCACTGCTTCACTCAGCCGAAGTGGCAGACGTGGTTAGAGACTCAGCTCACTTCGGAATCAACTCTCAGTTTGGTTCAATCGACATGACTACCGTCAACGCTTACAGGGATGGAATAGTAGACAAGCTGTTCAAAGGCCTTACCGGTTTGGTCAACTCGAAGAACATCACAGTTGTCGCGGGCGAAGGTCGCATGGTGGGCCCAAAGACCGTGAGCGTTGGAGCAGACTCATACACCGGCAAGAACTTGGTTCTCGCCTCTGGTTCCTACTCACGCTCACTACCTGGTCTTGAAATCGGCGGAAGAGTAATTACATCTGAACACGCCCTGCAAATGACTTTCGTTCCTAACAAGGTAATCGTTTTGGGCGGCGGCGTAATCGGCGTCGAGTTCGCATCGATCTGGCGTAGTTTCGGAACCGAAGTCACCATCATTGAAGGCTTGCCAAATTTAGTTCCTAACGAAGAGCCGGCAATCAGCAAGGCCCTTGAGCGAGCATTCCGCAAGCGCGGAATCGAATTCAAGACTGGCGTTCGTTTCTCTGGTGTCGAGCAACACGAAAACGGTGTTGTCGTAAGCCTCGAAAGCGGAGAGCGCTTCGAGGCCGAGTTGCTTCTTGTTGCAGTAGGCCGTGGTCCGAACACGGATGGTCTTGGCTACGCAGAAAACGGCGTCTCGATGGACCGAGGTTACGTTCTAACCAACGAGCGCCTTGAAACCAGCGTGCCCGGAACCTACGCCGCCGGAGACATTGTTCCAGGCTTGCAACTTGCACACCGCGGCTTTCAGCAGGGCATCTTTATCGCCGAAGAGATCGCCGGCTTGAAGCCAGTGACAATCGACGAAAATGGAATTCCGAAGGTCACGTACTGCGAACCTGAAATTGCTTCAGTCGGTCTCTCAGAAGCAAAGGCTGCCGAGAAATTTGGCGCAGAGAACATTTCGACCTACGAGTACAACCTAGGCGGCAACGGCAAGAGCCAGATTCTCGGAACCGCCGGCTTCATCAAGTTGATTCGCCAGAACAACGGCCCGGTTGTCGGAGTTCACATGATTGGTTCTCGCGTTGGCGAGCAGATCGGTGAAGGTCAGCTAATCGTCAACTGGGAGGCTTATCCAGAGGATGTGGCCTCACTTGTGCACGCACACCCAACAATGAACGAGGCAATCGGCGAAGCACACCTTGCTCTCGCCGGAAAACCGCTACACGCCCACGCGTAGAATTTTGCAATAGGAGCATAAATAATGAGCGAATCAGTACTACTTCCAGCCCTGGGCGAAAGCGTCACAGAAGGAACGGTAACCCGTTGGTTGAAGAAGGTCGGAGACACGGTAGCGGTTGACGAACCGCTGGTAGAGGTTTCGACAGACAAAGTCGACACCGAAATTCCATCACCCTTTGCCGGAGTGCTCGAGCAAATTCTCGTTCAAGAAGACGAAACAGTGCAGGTTGGTGCGGCCCTCGCATTGATTGGCACCGGCTCTGGAACAGCTCCTGCTCCTGCGGCCGCCCCCGCTGTCGAAACCGCGCCCGAGCCAGTCGTTGAGACCGTTGCCCCAGCAGTAGTCGAGCCAGTCGCGCCTGCGTATGTCGCCCCTGCCCCTGTTACTCCTCAACCAGTTGCTGCTCCTGTTGTTGCAGCCGCACCAGCTTCGGCACCACAATCGGTTAGCGCGGCATCATCAGATGCAAGTTACGTGACACCGATTGTTCGCAAGTTGGCAAATGACAACGGCATCGACCTTTCAAACCTTTCGGGCACCGGAGTTGGCGGACGCATTCGCAAGGAAGACGTTATTGCGGCAACCTCTGCTCCATCCGCCGCGGCACCAACTGCCTCATACACGCCAGCGACATCGAGCGCTCCTAAAGCAGCGGTGACAACTTCGCACCTTCGAGGAACTACAGAACCGATGTCGAGATTGCGCAAAGTTCTTGCGGAGCGAGCCGTTGCTTCGATGGTTTCTACCGCGCAGCTAACAACCGTTGTTGAAGTTGATGTAACCGCAATCGCGAGCATGCGCCAGAACGTGCAAGATGCTTTCGTTGCCAAGACCGGTGTCAAGTTGAACTTCATGCCATTCTTTGCTCTCGCTGCGGCCGAAGCTCTGAGATCGCACCCGAAACTCAACGCAAGCGTTGACGGCGAGAACATCGTCTACCACCCGACCGAAAACATCTCTTTTGCCGTAGACACCGAAAAGGGTTTGCTGACCCCGGTCATCAGGGATGCCTCTACGCTGAACCTTGCTCAGATCGCACTTCAGATTGCCGACCTCGCAGCACGCACTCGCAACAACCAACTCAAGCCAGACGAGCTAAGTGGCGGCACCTTCACGCTTACCAACACCGGCTCACGCGGCGCGCTGTTTGACACCCCGGTGGTCTTCCTTCCGCAGGTAGCCATTCTGGGAACCGGAATCGTGACGAAGAGACCAGCGGTTGTGAAGACCGCAGACGGAACCGAGTCAATTGCCATCAGAAGCATGGTCTATCTGGCGCTGTCATACGACCACCGCGTGGTTGATGGCGCAGACGCCAGCAGATTCTTGGTTGATGTTAAGCAGAGGCTTGAAGAAGCAAACTTCAGCGCTGACCTAGGAATTTAGAACAGCGAGATTGACCCCGGCCACTAGGTCGGGGTCATTCTCAATATCCTGTATCCACCCTCAATCTGCTCTGCAGTCAGAAGGCCATCTATAACCTGGCCCGAGCAAGCAGCCTCGAAATTCACAAACCAAACTGAGCCAAGAGTTCGAGCGGTTGAGTAGATCTGAATTTTCCATCCACCAACTTCAAAGTCACTCAGGTCTTCTATCTCTAGATTGTCGAATTCCGCGAGGCTCTCGCAGGTGGCGAGGTCGGCGGGTGTTGAACTTCTCACTTGCGGTTCGAGTTCTGACCGATTGAAGTTTGCGGCTTTCGTCGCCAAGTTCGGAAGGCTGAAAATTGCCAATAGCACCACGCCAACTCCCCCAGAAAAGGCGAACAAGTAGAAAGCTCGACGTCTAGAACGACTGTGTTTTTTGCCATTGATTATCTCGATGACCACGCGTTTTGGCGAAATGCGATGCACAACTGTGTTTGCCGAAGATTCATCTAGGCGTTGACGGGTTCGAAACCAGTTCGAGAAAACTCGACTGTAGCCATGGATGCTTGAAGTTTCTGCAATTTCAATGAAATTAGACCAGCGCACTCGAATATCTTGAACGTCCTCAGCCGGGTTTTGGGCGGTGATTGAACTTCTGTTGAGAACGGAATAAATCAAGAGATTGTGGATTTAAACTAGCAACATGCCAATTTTCGAAACGATCGGCCTCGCTCCCAACTTTGTTGATTACGAGGCTGCTTGGCAAACTCAAAGAGAAGTTCATGCAGCGGTCGCAGCTGGTCAGAAACCTGAAACCGTGCTTTTACTCGAACACAGCTCGGTCTTCACGGCCGGCAAGCGAACCGAAGATTATGAAAAGCCAACCGACGGCACACCGGTTATAAACGTTGATCGAGGCGGAAAAATTACCTGGCACGGCCCTGGCCAGTTGGTTGGCTACCCAATCATGCGCCTGCCTGAACCCATCGACGTGGTTGGTTATGTGCGCTGGCTTGAGCAGGTTTTGATTGATACCATCGCCGAATTTGGGGTCATCGGGCAACGCGTCGGTGGCCGATCGGGTGTCTGGGTCGACGTCAACGGAGAGTTCGAGAAGGTTGCTGCCATAGGCATCAGGGTCGCCGAGAAGACCACGATGCACGGATTCGCCCTGAATTGTGACAACTCACTTCAGCCGTATGACACCATTGTTGCGTGCGGTATTTCAGATGCTCGCACGACAACGCTCGAGATTCTCACGGGCAAGAAGATCACCCCAGCCATGGCGGCCGAAGTGGTCAAGAAACACCTTGGACAGATTGGAACAGCCCGATGAACGAAAAACCTGAGCGCAAACTGCTGCGCATCGAGGTGCGAAATTCTTCGGTTCCAATCGAGCGCAAGCCTGAGTGGATTAAGACCGTCGCAAAAATGGGTCCTGAATATCAAGCTCTGCAGTCACTCGTTAAGTCTGAGGGTCTGCACACCGTATGCCAGGAAGCCGGATGCCCGAACATCTATGAATGCTGGGAAGACCGCGAAGCCACATTTCTGATTGGTGGGTCACAGTGCACTCGAAGGTGTGACTTCTGTCAAATCGATACCGGCAAGCCGGCAGATTTTGATGCCGATGAGCCAAGACGAGTTGGCGACTCTGTAAAGCAGATGCAACTTCGCTATGCAACCGTCACCGGTGTAGCTCGCGACGACCTCGAGGATGAGGGCGCTTGGCTGTATGCCGAGACAATCCGACAGATTCACCAGCAGTCAGAGGGAACCGGTGTTGAGATTCTCGTTCCCGACTTCTCTGGCAATCCTGATTTGTTGAAACTGGTTTTCGAGGCACAGCCAGAAGTATTTGCTCACAACGTTGAAACCGTTCCTCGAATCTTCAAACAGATTCGCCCGGCATTCACTTACGAGCGCTCGCTAGACGTTCTAACCCAGGCAAGAAACTTTGGGCTGGTGACCAAGTCAAATTTGATTTTGGGCATGGGCGAAACTATCGAAGAAATTGTGCAGGCCCTCAACGATTTGCACGATGCCGGCACAGACATCATCACGATCACCCAGTACCTAAGACCAACGCCTAGGCACCATCCCGTTGAGCGCTGGGTCAAACCACAGGAGTTCGTCGAACTCAAGAAGATTGCAGAAGACATCGGCTTCATCGGCGTCTTGAGCGGCCCGTTGGTGAGATCTTCATACAGGGCTGGCCGGCTCTGGGCTCAGTCGATGATCAAGAAGGGTCGAGAGATTCCAGAAAATCTTCAGCACCTTGCCGTCGCCGCTGCCGCCGAGGGCTTCAGCCAGGCTGTTCACTAAATCGTTTAGGCTATCTGTCATGGCTAAGAAAGAGAAAACCAAGCGCGAACCAGGTCGATTTAGGCAACTGCTGCAGATTTATGGTGCAACTGCCAAGAATGACAAAGCAGCTGTCGCTTGGGCGTTACTCGGCCTATCGATTCCAACCCTTCTCGGTGTTGGCGTCGCTTCAATTGTTGAACCTGGCAACGTAATTGTGTTTGTCATGTGGACGATTCTTGGTTTCACCATCGGTCTCTTGGTGGCGATGATAATCATGTCGAGACGTGCAGAGGCAGCTGCCTATGCTCGCTTCGAAGGCCAAGCCGGTGCCGCTGGAGCCGTTCTGCGCAGTTCGCTTCGACGCGGCTGGCGATTCAACGAAATACCAGTGCACATCAACCCGAGAACCCAAGAGGTTGTCTATCGTGCTGTTGGGCCAGGCGGAGTTGTTCTAGTTGGCGAAGGCCACTCTCGTGCTCGCGTAGCAGTCATGGTTGAAGACGAGCGCAAGAAGGTTCAGCGCATAGCTCCCGGAGTTATGACACACGCTTTCTTCGTTGTGCCAGGTGATGAGAAATCGACACCGCTGGCCAAACTTGGCAAGACCGTTCTGAAGCTCAAACGAGCGCTAAATCGCCGTGAAGTTTCGGTTGTGGCCAACCGTCTCGACTCGATCGGCATGAACATTCCAGTGCCAAAGGGCATCGACCCAAACCGCATCCGTGCGCCGCGTCGCTAGGGTCTGAGCACCCTTCAGCCGCCCTGGCAAAGGTTTTACATTGCCGAAACATTTATTGCCGATCTGGTGACTTGTCGCTAACTAGAATCGTGGCATCGGCCTAGTTGTAGGGCCATCAAACTAGCGAAGGGACATCACCCCGTGTCTAACCCAATGTTCAAGTCAGCGTCTGAAGTGGTCAAGTACATCAAAGACAATGACATCAAATTCTTGGATGTGCGTTTCACCGACCTTCCAGGCGTGCAGCAGCACTTCAACCTTCCAGCTTCGATGATCGACGAAGAGTTCTTCAAAGAAGGCCAGCTGTTCGACGGTTCGTCGATCAGAGGTTTTGCCTCGATTCACGAATCAGACATGAAACTGCTTCCAGATGTGACCACCGCTTATGTCGACGAGTTTCGCGACAACAGCACGCTGGTTATGGTCTTCGACATTTACAACCCGCGCAACGGTGAGATCTATGGTCGCGACCCACGTCAGGTAGCAAAGAAGGCAGAGGCCTACCTTGCCAGCACCGGCATCGCCGACACCGCTTTCTTCGCACCAGAAGCAGAATTCTTCATCTTCGATGACGTTCGCTACGAGTACAAGAGCAACAGCTCGATGCACTTCATCGACTCAAGCGAAGCCGCATGGAACTCTGGCCGCGACGAGCGCGTCGATGGCCTAGGCGGAAACCTTGCCAACAAAACTCCTTACAAGGGTGGCTACTTTCCTGTTACCCCTGCCGATCAGCATGCTGACATGCGTGACGACATCGTTCTTGAGCTCGAAAAGGCTCGCCTGCAGGTAGAACGCAGCCACCACGAGGTCGGAACCGCCGGCCAGGGTGAGATCAACTACCGCTTTGACACGCTCGTCAGCGCAGCTGACGACGTTTTGAAGTTCAAGTACATCGTCAAGAATGTTGCTCATCGCTGGGGCAAGACCGCAACCTTCATGCCAAAGCCACTCTTCGGCGACAACGGTTCGGGCATGCACGTGCACCAGTCGCTCTGGAAAGACGGCAAGCCGCTGTTCTATGACGAGTCAGGATACGGCGGACTTTCCGATATTGCACGCTGGTACATTGGTGGAATCTTGAAGCACGCGCCCTCGCTGCTTGCATTCACAAACCCAACCGTGAACAGCTACCACCGCCTGGTTCCTGGATTCGAAGCTCCGGTGAACTTGGTCTACTCGGCCGGCAACCGTTCGGCAGCAATTCGAATTCCGATGACGGGAACCAACCCGAAGGCAAAGCGCATTGAGTTCCGCGCTCCTGATGCATCGAGCAACCCATACCTGGCTTTCGCAGCGATGCTCATGGCCGGTCTAGATGGAATCAAGAACCGCACCGAGCCACACGCTCCTGTCGACAAAGATCTCTACGAGTTGCCACCAGAGGAAGCAAAGAACATTCCTCAGGTGCCAGGCAACCTGGAAGACGTTTTGAAGGCTCTCGAAGCAGATCACGACTACCTGCTAGCTGGAGACGTGTTCACCAAGGACCTGATCGAGACCTGGATTGACTACAAGCGCGAGAAGGAAATTCTTCCGATCGCGCTTCGACCTCACCCATACGAGTTCGAACTCTATTTCGGCGTTTAGCCAAAAAGTGCCCGGCGAAAGTCGGGCACTTTTTTAGTAGAAGAGTTTTTCGAAAACCATTCGCGCTCTACGTGTGCTTGCAAGGTAATCGGTTTCCAGCGTCGACGCCCCGCCCTTCGGGTATTCCAAGATTCGAGCGATACCCTCTAGCTGACGGCGATCGGTTGGCAAGACATCGGTGCGTTTATTCGACCAGAGCACACTGGCAGAGCGCACCCTAGAAGCCAAGGTCCAGGCTTGAGAAAGCACCAGCGCGTCGTGCGGTTCGATCAATTTTTCGGCAACCATGGCTTCTAGAGCCTCAAGAGTTTTCGGGGTTCGAATGGAAACGTGCTGGCTGCCAAAACGCATTTGGTAGAGCTGAACGAGCCACTCAACATCGCTGAGCGAGCCTCTTCCGAGCTTCAAGTGTCGCTTCGGGTCGGCACCCTGGGGCAAACGTTCGCTTTCGACACGAGCTTTGATTCGTCTGATTTCGATCAGGGCAGCGTCGCTTAACTCAGCGGGGTAACGGTGTTGGTCTATCAAGTTCGTGAACTTTTGACGCAGTGCCGGTGAGCCGGCAATTGGCCTTGCGCGCAACAGCGCCTGAGCCTCCCAGTTGTCAGACCAGCGCTTGTAGTAATTCTCGTAAGACTCAATCGACCTAACGACCGCGCCGTTTTTTCCTTCTGGGCGAAGGTCAATGTCAATCTCGAACTCCAACACGTTGTCGCTGGTGTACTTCTTCAAAAGAGAAACGATCAACTCGGCTTGCTTCTGAGCGATTTCGGAGTCACTCTCGGATTCGTACACATACATCACGTCGGCGTCTGAGCCAAAGCCGAGTTCTTCTCCCCCGAAGCGACCCATGGCGATGATGGCGAAGTCGAGAGCAGCTTGCTGATCGCTTTCAATTGATTCTTGGATGGCCGCGAGCATCGCTTGAAGGTAAAGCTCGGTCAACTGTGAGAGCGCTTCACTGACCTGGTGAATGCTGAGCTCGCCTAGAACCGCGCCCATAGAAATTCGAAGCGTTTCACGTCTTCGAATCTGACGGATTGCTGCCGAAGCGGCTTCTAGGTCTTCGTGACGGTCAGAAATTGCCTGAAGCTCAGACGCCAGCAGCTTTTTTTCTAACGGAACCAATTCGGCCGCATCCTCGAACCAAGCTGCACCCTCCGGAATGCGCTCGAAGAGGCCGGTGGCGAGACGACTGTTAGAAAGAACTTTGGTCATGCGCTCTGCAGCACCCGATGAGTCGCGCAGCATTCTCAGATACCAAGGTGACTCACCTAGGTCTTCGCTCAAGCGCCTAAAGGCGAGAAGCGCAGAATCTGGGTCTGTTCCTTCGGTAAACCACTGAAGCAGAACCGGCAGCAGCTGTCGCTGAATGGCCGAGCGACGAGAGAGCCCGCTGGTTAGAGCGGCGATATTTGACAATGCGCTCTTGGCATCTACGAAACCAATTGCCGAGAGGCGATCGTATGCCTGACCAGATGTGAGCTCAAGATTAAGTCCGTCAATTTTCGCCACGGCACTGAGTAGCGGTCGATAGAAAATGCGCTGGTGCAACCCTCGCACCTCAAGCTTCACGTTCTCCCAACGACTAAGCAGTTCATCGGCCGTTTGTTTGACATCTACCGATCTCGCAAGTGAGCGTCGAGCCGATTCAGAAGAAGGCATCAGGTGGGTTCTTCTCATCTGGCTCAGTTGAATACGGTGTTCTAGCAGGCGAAGGAATCGATAGTGCCTCGAGAAGGCATCGGCTTCGCTGCGGCCGATGTATCCACCCTGGGCGAGTGAAGCGATGGCACCAAGGGTGTCTCGATGACGCAAGCTCTCATCGGTTCGGCCGTGAACCAACTGCAACAGTTGAACCGTGAATTCAATGTCTCTTAGGCCACCAGGTCCAAGTTTGATTTGCGAATCGATTTCGTTGGCCGAAATGTTCTCTGTAACTCGCTCGCGCATTCTCTGCGCAGATTCAACGAAGCCATCACGGCCAGAGGATGCCCAAACTTTCGGTGAGATTGCTACAACATACTGCTGCCCGAGCGTCATGTCGCCTGCAATCGGACGAGCCTTCAAAAGCGCTTGAAACTCCCAGTTCTGCGCCCACCGCTCGTAGTAGGCAACGTGCGATTCGAGGCTTCTTACGAGCGCACCGCTCTTGCCCTCTGGTCTTAGGTTCGCATCTACCTGCCACAGCATCGGCTCAACCGCATTTGCATCGATTGCTCGCATCATTCGAGTGGCCAGAAGAGTTGCGACCTCGAGCGAACGATTGCCTTCTGTTGCGCCAGACTCTGAGTCGGCTACGAAGATTACATCGACATCGCTGATGTAATTTAGCTCGCGCGCTCCACACTTGCCCATCGCTATCACTGCTAGGCGTGTCTGATCAACTTCATCAGTCGAAAATGAGCCGAATTGTGAGGAGGTCTTGAGTTCGGCGCGAGCTATCTCAAGCGCGCCATCGAGGGCAGCTCCAGCCAGGTCTGCCAGTGAAGCGGCTACCTTCGGCAATCCGGCTTCGGCATCACTCTGTTCTAGATCAAAGATCGATATTCTTAGCAACTCACCGCGATAGGCCAGCCTGAGTTTTGACCAAACACTCGCTGAGTCGAACTCGGCAGATAGCTCGCCAGCAATAGACGAGTGCAGCGCTTCTCGAAGTTCAGCGGCCGAACGCAGGTCTTCAATTCGCTTGTCGAACTGCGAGAGAAGTTCTGGGCGACGCATAAGCAGATCTCCCATTGCTTCAGAAGCACCGAGCAGTCGACACAATCGATTAGCAGAATCTTCTTTTCCAAGCAGTTTCTTGATCTTCGCTAGGTCGATGCGGGTTAGGTTCAGAAGATAGTTGAGTGCTTGATCGGGGTTGGCCGATCTAGCCAGACTCGCCAGTGCAGAGCGAGCGTTATCGCCAACTAGCTCGACAAGGTTTTCTAACTTGGGCAGGGTTGCTGAAAGGTCAGAGAACCCATACTTTGCTAGCTCAGAAAGGCTTAACGACCTTGAATCAGCCATTTGCTCGGTTAGAGAACTTCGAGGTTTTGCTTTAGTTCGAACGGGGTTACCTGAGCACGGTAGTCGCTCCACTCGCGGCGCTTGTTAGCGAGCACATAGCTGAATACCTCTTCGCCAAGAGTATCGGCGGCGAGCTCAGATTCCTCAAGTTTGCGAATCGCGTGATCTAGCGACTGCGGAAGCGGCTGAATGCCCATTGCGCGTCGCTCGGAATCATTTAGCGACCAAACGTTGT
The DNA here is from genome assembly GCA_009702455.1 of Actinomycetota bacterium. Taxonomy (GTDB): domain Bacteria; phylum Actinomycetota; class Actinomycetes; order Actinomycetales; family Microbacteriaceae; genus Rhodoluna. The sequence goes on from WLIA01000020.1 coordinate 15,684, forward strand.
CTTCGGTCTCTGGAGGCAACTCGTACTCGTTCTCGATGCCTTTTAGCCCAGCCGAAAGAAGCAGTGCGTAGGCCAGATAAGGGTTAGCGGCCGAGTCGATAGCGCGATATTCGATTCTCGAAGAGTTGCCCTTGTTTGGCTTATAGAGCGGCACACGGATGAGCGCCGAGCGGTTGTTGTGTCCCCAGCAAACGAATGAAGGCGCTTCGCCACCACCCCAGAGTCGCTTGTATGAGTTCACATACTGGTTGGTAACGGCAGTGATTTCTGGAGCGTGACGCAGTAGACCGGCAATGAAGTGTCTTGCTGTCTTGCTCAGGCGATACTGGCCGCTCGGGTCGAAGAACGCGTTTGTGTCGCCTTCGAACAGCGACATGTGAGTGTGCATGCCTGAGCCAGGGTGCTCGGTGAAAGGCTTTGGCATGAATGTTGCATAAACACCCTGTTCGATTGCAACCTCTTTGATGACAGTTCTAAAGGTCATGATGTTGTCGGCCATTGTCAACGCATCCGCGTAGCGAAGATCGATTTCATTCTGACCAGGGCCGCCCTCGTGGTGGCTGAACTCGACAGAGATTCCTAGCTGCTCGAGCATCGACACTGCTCGCCTTCTGAAGTCGTGTGCTGTGCCACCAGGAACGTTGTCGAAGTAGCCGGCCTTGTCTACCGGAATCGGACCGTCTTCGCCAAACTGGGCAGACTTGAGCAGGTAGAACTCAATCTCAGGGTGAATGTAGAACGAGAAACCAAGATCCGAGGCCTTGGCGAGAGCCCTGCGAAGAACGTTTCGAGGATCCGCAGATGCCGGAAGGCCATCCGGGGTCTGAATGTCGCAAAACATGCGAGCGGTTGGGTCAATCTCTCCGCGCCAAGGAAGAATCTGAAAAGTGCTCGGGTCTGGCACGGCTAGCATGTCGGCTTCATAAGTTCGAGCAAGGCCCTCGATGGCCGAACCGTCGAATCCCAAGCCCTCGGCGAATGCGCCCTCGACTTCAGCGGGTGCGATTGCCACTGACTTCAGGGTTCCTGCAACGTCGGTGAACCAAAGGCGAACAAACTTGACGCCGCGCTCTTCGATAGTTCTGAGCACGAAATCTGTCTGCTTATCCATGGGAATGCCCTCTCTTTGCCTGCTATTAGGCTAGTCGTTATGCCCGCTATTCGCATTGCCCTTGCGCAAACCAACGCCATTGTTGGCGACCTAGAGGGCAACCTGCGCAAGTGCCTCGACCGCGTAGAGACAGCGGCTGAGCGCGGAGCCGCACTTGTGGTTTTTCCAGAAATGATGGCCTCTGGCTACCCGATTGAAGACCTGGCCACCCGAGAGAGCTTTCTAAACGACAGCGTCGAAGCGGTGAAGAATTTCGCGGTCGATCTCAACAACCGCGGTCTCGGTCAGGTAGTTGTGGTGCTCGGAACACCGGCTATCGTTGCCGAGGAACACCGCAGCCCTTGGGCCATTGCCCAAAACGCCGCCGTCATTATTCGAGAGGGCCGGGTTTGGGCTGGCTACGCGAAACACCACCTGCCGAATTACTCGGTGTTTGACGAATACAGAATCTTCATTCCTGGCGATCAGTTGATCAGCTTCGAACTCGGAGAACTGAAATTCTCAATGCTTATCTGCGAAGACATTTGGCAAGAGGGTGGGCCGGTTGCCAAGTTGCGTGAAGAGAAGACCGATGTGGCTTTGGTCTTGAATGGTTCACCATTTGAGATTGACAAGGATGACCGCCGAGTTGAGCTGGTGAAAAACCTTGCCGCGAAACAAAACGTTGCAGTTGCCTACGTAAATCTTGTCGGCGGGCAAGACGACTTGGTCTTCGATGGTGACTCACTAATGGTCGACGCAAATCAAAACCTAATTGGCCGAGGCAAGCAGTTCGAAGAAGATCTGTTGCTGTTCGATATCGAAAGTAAAACCGACATCGTGGCTGCAAGTGAATTAGGCTCACACAAGCTCGATGACGATTGGCAAGTTTGGAATGCGTTGGTTCTGGGTCTTCGTGACTACGTGAACAAGAACAACTTCAAGTCTGTGATTCTCGGTCTCAGCGGTGGCATCGACTCTGCCGTTTGCGCAGCGATAGCTGTTGACGCAATCGGTGCTCACAGAGTTTTTGGTGTCTCGATGCCAAGCAAACACTCGAGCGATCACTCAAAGTCAGACGCATTCGACCTCGCTAAACGACTTGGTATCAACATTCGCACCGAAGCAATCAAGGGTGCCGTGAAGGATTTAGAGAAGCAGCTAAAACTCAAAGACGTTGCCGCAGAGAATCTGCAAGCCCGAGTGCGCGGAACGATCTTGATGTCACTTAGCAACCAAGAAGGTCACCTAACCCTAACCACGGGCAACAAGTCTGAGTTGGCGGTGGGCTACAGCACCATCTATGGCGACTCGGTCGGCGGGTTCGCTCCACTGAAAGACGTGTCAAAGTCGCTGGTCTGGCAGCTGGCCAAATGGCGAAACTCTTTCGCAGAGCAGCAGGGGTTGCAGGCACCTATCCCAGAGAACAGCATCTCAAAGCCACCCTCAGCAGAACTGCGACCAGGGCAGGTAGACCAAGACAGCTTGCCCGATTACGCGATTCTCGATGAGATTCTCGATGCCTTCATTGAGCGAAAACTCGGGCGAGACCAAATCAAGGCCATGGGCTTCGACTCGGCGACAGTCGACAAGGTTATTGACCTCGTAGATCGCGCCGAATGGAAGCGTCGCCAGGGTGCTATCGGGCCTAAAATCACTGGCATGTCTTTCGGTCGCGACCGCAGACTTCCGATAACCAATAAGTACAGGTAGGCAGAGATGGCAGCAGACAGATTGATTTCAAGTGGCGGCCCGTGGGAGTCGGTTATTGGTTACTCTCGAGCGACAGTTGCCGGAGATTACGTTCACGTTTCGGGCTCGACCGCGACAATCGACGGAGTCTTGCAGCACGAGGGGGACGCCTACAACCAAACTAAGGTCACCCTTGAGCAGGTAATTGCCCCCGCCCTGGCTCAAGCCGGTTACACACTTGCCGACGTAGTTCGCAGTCGCATCTATCTAAGCAACGCTGAAGACATGGATGCCGTCGGCAAAGCACATGGCGAGATTTTCGGTGAGATCAGACCCGCTGCCACAATGCTTGCAGGCATTCAATTCATCAACCCGAAGATGCTGGTTGAAATTGAAGTCGACGCATGGAAGCGAAACAACTAGATGGCAAAGATTGCGCGCATTTCTCACCTGCAGGAGTTCAAAGACTCAAATCGCAAGTTCTCATGCCTAACCTCTTATGACCAGCAGACAGCCTCGATCTTCGATGAAGCAGGAATCAACGTATTGCTGGTTGGCGACTCAGCAGCCGAAAACGCGCTCGGACTCGACAGCGTCTTGGCAATCACTGTCGACGAGATAATTCCTCTTGGCAGGGCAGTGGCGGGTGCGGCTAAATCTTCACTGGTCGTCGTGGACATGCCCTTCGGCAGTTATGAGACCTCGCCAGAAGATGCTCTCGCAAACGCAATGAAGATCATGAAGCAAACCGGTGCTGCGGCCGTGAAGCTCGAGGGTGGGCGCAGAAGTGCAAATCAGATCTCGAGAATCGTCGAGGCTGGCATTCCAGTAATGGGGCACATTGGCTTCACACCGCAGAGTGTGCATGCACTCGGTGGCTTCAAGATTCAGGGTCGCGGAGAAGACGCTGATGAAATCTTGGCCGAAGCTCTAGCCGTGCAAGAGGCCGGTGCATTTGCAGTTGTGCTTGAGTTAGTTCCGGCAGAGCTTGCCGCGAGAATCACGAAGCAACTGCGCATTCCGACAATTGGCATTGGTGCCGGAAACGAAACCGACGGTCAGATTCTTGTCTGGACAGACTTCGCCGGACTCAGTGGCGGAAAGCCGAGAAGGTTCGTGCGCGAGTACATGAGTCTTCGCGATGATCTGCTTGAAGCCGCTAAGCGCTATGCGGCCGATGTCGAGAGCCAAAACTTTCCGAACCAGGATGAGTCTTTCAGCGCCTAGTTGCTCTCGTCTTCTTCACGCTGCCAAGCCTTGGTGCGTTCTTCAATAACTTCGAGTGCTCGATTTGCTTCTTCGTAAGTTTCAAACGGGCCGATTCTGTAAATCGCCGCTGCTTGCTTGCCAACCTCGACAAGTTTGGTTTTGGTGTTGAACCAAAACTCTTTGGCATCGCTATCCATGTCGAACCCCTTGCTCACTCTTAGACTAGACGCATGCCTCGCGACCTTGAAACCGGAAATCTCGTTCCCGGTCAATTGTCGCCACTGAGATCGGTGCCTGCTCAAATAGCAAAGCCCGAATATGTTGGCAAAAAGGCTCCGGCAAAAAACGCTTACGGTGACATCTGGCAGCCCGACGAGATTGAGTTGATTCGCGCAGCTGGGCGAATTGCCGCCCAGGCCATCGCCCTTGTCGGAGAGAACTGCAAACCGGGCGTAACCACCGATGAACTTGATCGAATAGCCCACGAATTCATAGTCAGCCATGACGCCTATCCATCTGCACTGCTCTACCGAGGGTTTCCAAAGTCAATTTGCACGTCAGTAAACGAGGTTATTTGCCACGGGATTCCAGACAATACGGTTCTCGTTGAAGGTGACATCGTCAACGTCGACATCACCGCCTACAAAGACGGATTTCACGGCGATAGCAACCAAACGTTCATGGTTGGCGAAGTCAAAGATGAAGTGCGCCTGCTGGTAGAGCGAACAAGAGAGTCGCTGAACCGCGCAATCCAGGCGGTAGCACCGGGGCGCCAGATCAACATAATTGGCCGCACAATTGAGTCTTTCGCCAAACGATTTGATTACGGCGTGGTTCGAGACTTCACTGGGCATGGAATCGGTCGCTCATTTCACAGCGGCTTAGTGATTCCGCACTACGACGCCGCACCGGCATACTCTCAAGAGATGCAGGTTGGCATGGTTTTCACCATCGAGCCGATGCTTACGCTCGGCACTTACACATGGGATCTCTGGCCTGATGACTGGACGGTTCTAACGAAAGACAAAAGCATCACCGCGCAGTTCGAACACACCCTTGTCGTCACCGAAACCGGCGCAGACATACTCACACTCCCCTGATCGAAAGAAAACTCATGGCCAAGAAAATTGCAATCGGAATCGACATAGGCGGCACCGGAATCAAGGGTGCGCTGGTCGATGTAAAGAACGGTGAAATGATTGGTGA
>WLIA01000021.1 GCA_009702455.1 Actinomycetota bacterium
CCTCGTGTGCGATTCGTCCTGGCTCTTCTTCGCTCGCCGAGTTGAACTTCTCACCCTGATAGGCACCCAGCGCGCAAACGGTGTTGAGCTGTAAGACGGGGTTTTGCTGTTTCAAGAGCGACGAAATGATGAGAGAGTCACGCCCAAAGAGGCAACGAAAGAGTCCCTGATCTGTCGTGTTCTCGTGGTGTTCAAAAGTGCCCGAGGCAAAAGGCACAACCCAGCCGGCAACACTTCCGCTAGACAGGGCCAGCGCCGTGTTGATGTCCGGTCGAGTTTTTGGGTCAAAAACCGGGTCGTCTGGCTGCAGAACCTCTTCGGCCGAAACAATCTCGTCACCGGCAAGCAGGTCGGCGCTAGGAATGTTTGACATCGTCGCTCCTGCCTTAGCCTCGGCTCTAAAGTTAGTGCATAAGGTATGACGAATAAAATCCCAGGAGGCTGCGCCCATGCAGAGAGCTTCGTTCAATCAACTGCAGGTTGCCCAAGTTGACGGCGTTGACCTCGGTGTAATTGCGCAAACTTTCAGCGAAACCAGTTGGTCGAGTTGCTCCGTCAGGTTGCTCAGAAGCTTCACCTGGGATGCGAAACACAGGGCCTTCGAAACTCTCGACACCGAGCTTGTTCAGGGCGAGCCATTGATTGCGGTTTGCGGTCCCTATGCAACGGCAGACGCAGCGGCTTTCAACCAAGACCCGCAGCAAGATGTCGGATTTCCCGAGCGCGAAGATTACGACGGCGTGCTTTACCTCGTGCACGGCGAACCGCCCGTTGCCGGCGAGCGATACCAGGATGCCGCTGGCTGGATTGTTGCTGCAGGCAAAGGTATCGACGGCAAAGATCGCTTCGTTGCCCTCGCTCTAGAAAAGAGCAACACGCAACTTGTTCACATGGTTCTAGAAAATGGCCAGCTTGAAATCTCTCTCGTTCTGCCCAAACAGATTTACCCAATCGAGGCTTGCCACGAGTTGATCGATTTGCCGCAAATGCAAATCACTTCTGGTGCCGGAGATTTGCAAACCGCGCACGCCAAGCTGCGTGAAATTCTTTTGGCTGCGATGCCGGCCAGAGCGCGCGACTATTCGGCACCACTGATTGTCGACACCTGGGGTTTCGGCACCAACGTGAATCAAGATTTGGTTTCTGCTGTCGCTGCAACTGCAAAAGAGTTAGACCTCGAGATTCTCACCATCGACAAGGGTTGGGAGAGAATCGTGGGCGAGTGGCAACCCGGGCCGCATTTTCAAGACGGCCTCGCAGGTCTGTCAGAGATCACGGCAAAGAGCGGCACACGTCTCGGCCTTTGGGCTTCGCTCGGCAATGTTGATCCGCAGGCGTCGATCGCCAAGGCACATCCCGATTGGATTGCAACTTGGCGTGGCAAGGTGCAGGTGGTTTCACACAGAACCAGTTCTTTTTGCATGGGTCACGGGCCGGTAATCGACTATCTATCTGGCGAATTGGCGCACCTCGCAGAGAACGGACTCACCTGGCTGCTGCACGATTTCGAGACTATAAATAGGTGCGACAGCGACAAGCACGATCACCCGCAAGGTTTAGGCGAAGACTGGGCGGTTCGCGGTTGGTATCGCCTGATCTCGCAGTTCAGAGAAAACTATCCTGACGTTTGGATCGAAAACTGTTGGAACGGCGGAAAGCCGCTAGATCTGCAGATGCTCGCGCATCACGACACAACCATCGGTGACGACTGGTGCGATGTGCGACACAACGCGGTAGCGAAGGTTGGGCTCGGGCATTACCTTCCGGCGCACTGGTGTTCGAGCTACATGTCTGATCAAAACTCGCTGCCGCTGAAATCTCAGTTGGCAATCTATGCGGTCGGTGGCCCATGGATTCTGATGGGCGACATTCCGAACTGGTCAAGCGAGAAGTTGACGCTGGCAAAGAGCGTCATGAGTGTCTACAAGACTTGGCGGCCACTGTTTGCTTCGGGTTCGGTTGGTTGGGCGGCAATTAGCGGCTGGAAGCCCGATTCAAGATGGCGAGCCGATCAAGCAGTTTTGGCAATTTCTTTTGTTCACCCATCTGGCAAAGAACTGATGGCCTGTGTCATCACCGAACCGCTTTCAACCAAAGAGCTCATCTGGCATCCGGTTCATGAAGGTGCCATGAGAATCGTCAATGAATTCACGGGCGAGTCAACCGACTACACCGCAAGTGAAGTTCGTGCAGGCATAGCCATTCCTGCTTCGGTCGCCGACGGGCATCTATATAGTGCAGTGCTAGTGTGGTGAAATGCGAGCATCTAAGTGGATTGCCATCACGGCAGGCGTTCTTGTTCTAGGTATTTCTGGCGCAGCCCTGGCTGCCGGTTCCTACGTTTACACCTCAGGAACAGTTCAACCGTGTGCCATTAATGAAGATGATGTAGCCAACAAGCCGGAGTCTTTTTACACACCGGCTAAAGATAACGGACCCTTTCCCGGAGCTGGCTGGGACAAGTGGATTGGCTACGATCTGAGCCCCTGGTGGCTGACCGAAGCAAAATACGATGCTGTAGAGATTCCAGTAGAAGACAACATTGTTCTTTCGGCCTGGTGGATTGTTCCAGAAGTTTCAAACGGCAAGACCGTTATTGTCACTCACGGCTTTGGAACATCACGTAGAGATTTCAACACCCTTCTTCCTTCGGCAATGTTGGTAAAGAAGGGATTCAACGTTCTACTCGTAGACTCTCGCGATACCGGCGAATCAACCTGCACCGACGGTCGTCACTCGGCCGGTCAAGAAGAATCGACTGACCTTGCGGTTGTAGCTGATTGGTTGGTTGCCAACAAAGACATCAAGCCGGCGTCTCTTGGAATGTTTGGGGTTTCGGGTGGTGCAGTCGCAACTTCGCTGCTTCCGGCAAAGACCGAAAACGTTTCGGCGTTTGCGATGGAAGGAACAATCTTTGATTTCAACTCGGCCGCAACCAAAGAAGTTGAATTTCAAGGCTACCCAGGATTTTTGTGGCAGCTCGCTCTGTTCTCAGCGCAAGTTTTTTACGGAGTAAATCTGACCGAGACTTCGGTGACTCAGGGTATCGATGCGGCCGGTTCGCGGCCGATGCTTGTTTTGCACGGTGATATTGATCAGCGACTGCTCTATCAGTCTTCGGTTGACTTCTATGAATACGCCAAGAAAGTAGGCGCAAATATCACATTTGAAACTTTCGAGGGTGCCGATCACACCGAGGGCATGCTGACCGAAACTGAACGCTACGCTTCTTCGCTGACCGAATTTTTTGACAAGTCACTCACCAATTAGTCGCGAACTCGAATTGCAAGCCTAAAAAGTGGATTCGCTCAATCGTCACGAGGATTACGGCCAAGAGTCACTAGACGAGACCCACCTTCTGGCAGACCCCATCGAGCAGTTCAAGCAGTGGCTGGTCGATGCCGAAGAGGCCGGAATTTATGAACCGAATGCTTTCGTGCTTGGCACCGTTGACGAACAGAATCAGTCACGCTCGCGAACCGTTTTGCTCAAGGGCGTTGATGAGCGCGGATTCTTCTTTGCGACAAATTATCTGTCGCGCAAAGGCGAGGCCGTAGCCGCAAACCCCAGTGTCAGCGCGGCTTTCGGTTGGTATTCGATGTACCGCCAGGTGCTCATCCAAGGATTCGCCGAGCGAGTAGACCCCAGCGAATCAGATGACTATCACTCTTCTCGCCCGCACGACTCACAGGTTGCGGCCTGGTCTAGCCACCAATCCCAGCCAATCGACAACCGCACGGCTCTCGATGCGCAATTTGCTGCTGCACTTGAGCGCTTTGAAAACACGGATGTGCCTCGACCCGATTACTGGGGTGGCTACCGCATTGTCGCAACGCGCATCGAATTTTGGAAAGGCCGCTCAAATCGAATGCACGATCGCATTGAGTTCGTACGCACTCGCGATGCCGATGGCAAATTTTCTGAGTGGCACGTTCAACGACTTCAGCCCTAGCCCTTGGGCTGCGCTCGCGGCCGGCACCTAGAGCGACCAAATAGTGAAATTATCACGACTCAATAACAACTGGGGTTAGTCGGCGGTTCGCGGCTTGCCTTGTGCTACTTTCATCTCAAATTCAGTCAATCGTTTGACTAAATTGAAGGGGAAACATGAAGCACGCAACGCTAGCCGATGTGGCAAAGGCCACAGGGGTGTCTGTTTCGCTTGTTTCGTTAGTGCTTTCGGGCAAGGCGGCCAAACGCTGTTCCCCTGCCGTAGAGGCAAAAATCAAGAAGGCCGCAAAAGATCTTGGCTATCGAGCTAACCGATTAGCGAGATCTCTCAAGGAGCAGCAAACCAGAACCTTGGGAATGCTAAGCATTGAAGTTGCGACTACGCCTTACGCAGGTCAACTATTGTCGGCGGCTCAAAAGACGGCCCGGTCTCACGATTATGAGCTCCTATTTGTTGAAGTTGAAAATAATGCGAAGTCGATTGAAGAAGCCTTCGGCCTCTTGGCAGAACACCAAGTGGTTGGCACCCTAATTGCTGCCTACTTTCACTCCGAGGTAAAGCTTCCAAAAACGACTCCAAAGAACTTAGTTCTTGCCAACTGCATTTCGAATGCCAATAAAGGCAAGTACCCAACAATAATTCCGGCTGAGTACTCGTCTTTTATGCAATCTCTCAAATTACTTGGTATCGCTGGACACAAGAACGTCGGATTAATTATTGATGAAGTTGAATGGCCAGCCGTCGAAGGGCGAACAAAAGCATTCATCGATGCGGCCCAGAACTTCGGTTGGATCCGTGCAAATGAGCGAATCTACAAATGCGCAAATACAAACGCCGAGAGTGGCTACAGGGCAACTCTCGAGATGATGTTGCGCGATCCAGAGATAACCGCAATTGCTTGTTACAACGACCCACTAGCAATGGGTACCTATCAGGCTCTAAAGGAACTAAAAATCGGCATCCCTGCACAGGTGTCTGTTGTTGGTTTCGATGACCTGGAATTGATTTCCGGTGGCCTGCGCCCCGGATTAACCACTGTCCGATTGCCTCATTACCAAATGGGGCGAGAAGCTGTGGAACAACTCATCCGAATCTGCGAGGAGAAAGATGAGATCCCAATGAATGTAGTTGAAATCCAAGGGGAACTCGTGGTGCGTGATTCTGTTTCAGTGCCTAGAAACACTTCAGCCAGCAATTCATCGTCAACGGATTCAGCTCTATCTAATCAAGAAGAGGAAAAATGATTAAAACAACTAGGGTTTTGCTAGCTGCATCATTGGCTGGCGTGCTCGCAATAACAGGTTGTGCTCCAGCAACAAACACGGGTGAACCTGTGAAGGTATCAATGTGGTCACACGCTGCTGGAAATGACCAGGAAATTGCAACCGTAAAGGAAGCAATTACCGACTTCAACGCAAGCCAAACGTCCTATGAGGTAGTTCTAGAGGAGTTCCCACAGGAGTCATACAACGATTCCATCGCTGCAGCTGCAGCTTCGAATTCTCTTCCTTGCATTATTGACGTTGATGGTCCAATCATGCCTAACTGGGCATGGTCGGGCTACATGCAGCCACTCCAGATCAGCTCCACACTAGAGGAGTCACTAATTGCAGGTGCCAAGGGTTACTACAACGGTGAGCTTTACTCGGCTGGTGCATGGGATGCCGCCCTTGGAATGCTAGTTCGTAAGTCAACTTTGGAAAAAGTCGGCGCTCGAATTCCGACCGTTTCTGAGCCTTGGACATTGGCAGAGTTTGACGGGCTGCTAAAGGCTGTTGACGCAACTGGCGACTACGATTACGCAATCGACTGGGGCAACGGCTGGACCGGCGAATGGTATCCATACGCTTACAGCCCGATCATGCAAAGTTTCGGTGGAGACCTAATCAACCGAGACACCTTCGAGAGTGCTGACGGCGCGATCAACTCAGACAAATCAGTTGCCTTCGGTAACTGGTTCGGTTCAACCTTTGCAAAGGGCTATGCAAACGCTGCCCAGACTGGTGACCGCACCGAGTTCATCGCTGGCACCATTGGAATCCAGTACAACGGCAACTGGGCTGTAAAGGATGCATTGGAAGCTCTAGGTGATGACCTACTAATCGTTCCACCACCGAACTTCGGAAGTGGACCAAAGATTGGTGCTGGTTCATGGCAGTTCGGCGTCTCGTCAACATGCGAGAACGCAGAAGGTGCAAACCAGTTCATCGAATTCATCCTTCAGGACAAGTACATCGTTGCATTTGCGAACCGCATTGGTTTGATTCCTGCTACGGCCGCTGCGGCAGCTGAAGTTCCAAACTATGCACCTGGTGGACCATTCGCGATCTTCGTTGAACTATCGAACCAGTTCTCGGTTCTTCGCCCACCAACACCTGCTTATCTCAAGATTTCTACAATCTATGAGAAAGCGGTTGCTGACATCATCAACGGTGCAAACGCCAAGCAAGCCTTGGATGCGGCCGCTGATGAAATCGATGCTGATCTAGCAGACAACAAGTTCTACAAATAAGATCAGGCGTCTAAGTTAAGTCCCGGGGGTGTGGTTTTCACCGCACCCCCGGGGCACTTATTCAAAGGAATTTCCTTGGTATCTCTCAATAACTTGAATCGAAAACTTCTCGGGCAAAGCCTAAAATCTAGGTCGGCTAGGGCTGGCTTTCTCTTTGTTTTCCCAGCAGTTTCGATGATGCTGCTGTTTCTAGTTACACCAGTAATTTTGGCCTTTTCCTTGGGCTTTACAAATGCAAAGTTTGCAAGTCCGACCGAACCTTCGTTCATCGGCATTGAAAATTTCACCGAAATGCTATCTCTCGGCCAAGTTTCCGTTGAAGCCGATCCAAATGACGAAAACGTGGCATACGACAACCTGCGCACATACACCAAGCCTTCGAACGCTTCACCATACGCGGGCATGCAGATTCTTTCTGAAAGCTATAGTGCTGATGGTACACAGGCAAACTTCACTGTTGCCGGCGATGCGTTGTTCTGGAAATCGCTTTTCAACACTCTCGTTTTCGCCGCGGTCATTGCCCCCTTGCAGGGCGGACTGGCCTTGGCACTTGCGCTTTTGATCAACTCGAAGATCAGGGGCAAGGTGTTTTTCCGAACCGTCTACTTCATTCCTGTAGTGACATCCATGGTTGTTGTCTCTATTTTGTGGATTTTCTTTTACCAAAAAGACGGCCTTGCAAATGTGATTCTTGACGCATTGATTCCCGGGTTTGAACCGGTCTCATTTCTAACTAGCCCCGATTTGGCTCTGCCCGCGATTATCTTCATGTCGGCATGGCAAGCGGTTGGTTTCCATATGATTATTTGGCTTGCTGGGCTTCAGACAATTCCTGCAGAGCTTTACGAAGCTGCAAGAGTAGATGGAGCAAACAGCTGGCAACAGTTCAGAGCTGTGACTTGGCCTGGTCTGAGAACTACGTTTGTGTTCGTCTTGATTATCATCTCGATTCAAGCCATGGGTGTGTTTACTCAGATAAATGTCATGACACAGGGTGGGCCGCTCGATTCAACAACCACTTTTGTTTTCCACATATTTAGAGAGGGATTCCGAAAAAACGACATCGGCTACTCCTCGGCACTAGCAATTGTGTTCTTTGTGATTGTTGTAACTATCTCTGCTATTCAGCGCCGACTTACTAGAGACAAGGATTGAAAATGAAGAAGAAATTCTCCCTTGGTCTAACCATCCAATATGGATTTGCAATTTTCTTTATGCTGCTGTTCAGCCTTCCGCTCTTGTTTATGATTTCGTCAAGCTTCAAAGACCCACAGGCAATTTTCGCAGACGTCAAGTCGTGGCGAGCTTTCTTTCCTGTGGGAGACGTGAACTTTGATCAGTATCTTGGCGTCTTTGATCGACTACCTCTGTGGCAGTTTCTCTTCAACTCCATTTTCATTTCAGCGGTTGTCGTTTTGCTCGGGCTCTTCGTGAATAGTTTGGCTGGATACGCTATTGCTCGCCTAAAGTTCAAAGGTCAAAACATCATTTTGGTGGGATTGATTGCCACTCTCGTGATTCCGTTCGAGACTATTGCGATGCCCCTTTTGGTGTTGGTGAACTCTCTTCCAAGAGTCGGCTTTGAGAATGGTTCCTTTGAGCTCACAACCGGTTGGCTGAACACCTATCTAGTACAGATTGCACCTTTTATTGCCTGGGGATTCTCGATCTTCTTGTTTGTTCAATATTTCAAGACAATCCCTAAGGAGCTCGATGAGGCTGCGCTTATCGATGGCGCTAGTTTCTTTTCAATTTATTGGAGAATCATTGTTCCACTCGCTGGGCCCGCATTTGCAACGAGCGCCATTTTGAGCTTTCTTGCAATTTGGAATGCGTATCTCTGGCCTGTGATGGTGGTTCAAACAGAAGCTCTTCGAACAGTTCAGGTTGGACTCGACTACTTCTGGGCTTCAACAAGTGAAGAGGGTACCCAATGGGGCGAAATCATGGCTTACTCAACTCTCATCACGGTGCCAATCATCATCGTGTTTGTCATATTCCAGCGGTCCTTTGTAGCCTCTGTTGCCTCATCAGGAGTGAAAGGATAAAAGTTGATAAGACTAAATGATTCGTGGGTTTGGGATAGTTGGTATGCGTTCGACGGCCAAAGGCATCACGCTTTTTTCCTAAGAGCTTCTAGGGGCCTGAAAGATCCCCACCGACGCCATAGGCACCCATTCGTGGGCCACGCGGTATCGGAGAACTTGAAGGATTGGGAGATTCTGCCAGACGCATTGGCCATAAGTGACTCGCCGGCATGGGACTCCTGGACCACATGGACTGGCAGTGTTACAAGAGACGAATCTGGTCTCTGGTGGATGTTCTACACCGGCACGTCTCGCGAGGATGGTGGAGATATCCAGCGAGTTGGCGCTGCCACTTCTAAGGATTTGATTACTTGGGAAAAATTGCCCGGCCCCTTTACTGAAGCAGATCCTGAACTTTACGAAAAGCTCGACTACGACCTTTGGCACGATGAGGCTTGGCGCGATCCTTGGGTTTTCAAGCACGACGACCTTTGGCACATGATTGTGACGGCCAGGGGACTAACTGGAGATAAGTACGGTCGCGGTGTCGCTGGTCACGCTACTTCGAAAGACTTGAAGAACTGGCAAGTCCATGAGTCTCTCACGCCAACCGAAAGTGGGTTTGGGCAAATGGAAGTAATTCAAATTCAGGAAATTGATGGTGTTCCAACAATGCTCTGGTGCTGCGGCCCACGTGAACTCACTGAAGAAATGCGCGCTAAGTTTCCTCATGGAGGAATGTTCTCCACAACCGGTCCGAGCCTTCTGGGCCCATTCGACCCTAACAATGCAGTCTGGTTTCCTCACGAGACTCTCTACGCAGCTAGGGCTGTCAAGCACCAAGACAACTGGTATCTCTTGGGATTTATCGGTGGCCCAGACGACGATTCCTTCGGAGGTTACATTTCAGACCCGATTCCGATTCAAAACAACGGAAAAGGCTTGATTCCAAAGAATTAGACCTAAAACTGCGCAAGCTTCTTGAATTGAAAAAGCGTTATACAAGAGTTCAGCAATTCGGGAAGTCACTGGCAATTTAGACTTGACTGCACGATGCAGAAAAAAGTAGCACTTGCGACCAAACACGGCAAGCTCGCGCAAATTGCACCGGCATTTGCCTCGCTTGGTGATTGGCAAATCGAACTGGTCGAGATCGACACAGATGTTTACGGAACCTTCAGCGGCGAAGTGCCGCGCTTGCTGACCCCGAGAGACGCTGCAATAGAAAAAGCCAAAGCCGGAGCATTGCACGCTGGTCTTGACTTTGGTCTAGCGAGTGAAGGCACAATCGGCCCACACCCGCAAATTCCTTTCATCAACGCCGACCTAGAGGTCATGGCGTTCGTAGATCTGAAGAGCGACTTCGCCGTTGTTGAGACGCTGATGTCGATAGAGATTCAGGCCTATTCATCGACCGTGAACAGTGACACAGATATCGAAGATTTAATTGCCAAACTCGATCTGCCAGCGCATGCCGCAAACGTGACTATCAACATAGATGGTGAACGGCAATTCATAAAAGGAATCCACCACCCAGAAGAACTCCGCAGGCTTGTTGCCGGTGCCCTTGGGCAATCGGCGACCGTTGAAGTCGAGAACGACTTTCGGGCAATGAGTTCGCCAAGTCGCCAGGCCAACATTGGTGCTCTGGCTGAAAAGCTCGCTGCTCGAATCGGCAGCCACTGCCCGGCCTGCAATCAGATCGGCTGGGGAAGCGTGGGCTTTGAATACGGCCTGCCTTGCAGCGATTGCTTCGAAGTCGTGGCCTCAGTGGCACATGCAGAAAAACTCGGATGTGTAACTTGCGACCACTCTGAGCTTCGTTCGCTTGGTCGTGACTCTGTCGACCCTGCCCGCTGTGAGCGCTGCAACCCGTAGTTAGATTAGAAGCGATGAGAAACGATGACGTGCAAGCGGCTGCGCAGACCCTGATTGCCGGCCATCTAGTCGCATTCGCAACCGAGACCGTTTATGGCCTAGGTGCAGACGCCACAAATTCTGAGGCGGTCGCAAAGATTTTCGCGGCAAAGGGTCGACCCAAAGATCACCCGCTGATTGTGCACGTGAGTTCATTCGAAGCCGCTCTTCAGTGGGCCGATGAAGTGCCCGACTACGTGGGCAAACTCGCAGACCACTTTTGGCCCGGCCCGATGACGCTTATCTTGAGGCGGTCGGCTCTGGCAACCGACGACATCACCGGCGGTCAAGACACAGTTGGCGTGAGAGTGCCGAGCCATCCGGTTGCGCAAGAACTTCTCGCAGCTTTCGAACTTCTCGGTGGCAAGGGAGTCGTGGCTCCAAGTGCGAATCGATTTGGCAAAGTTTCACCAACAACAAGCGATGCAGTTTGGCAAGAGCTTGAGCAACATCTCAGCGTTGACGATTTGATTCTCGATGGTGGTCAGAGTTCGGTTGGAATCGAGTCGACAATCATCGACTGCACATCAGCGCATCCTCAAATTCTTCGTCTCGGCGCAATCACCGCCTCGATGATTTCTGCCGCGACTAGTTTGCAACTGAAGAACGATGCATCTGAAATTCGCGTGAGCGGTTCGCTCGAGTCTCACTACGCACCGACTGCAAAATTGGTTTTGAACCAGACCGCAAATGCCGGAGATGGCTTGATTGCGCTGCAGAGTTTTCAAACGCCTAAAGGAGCGATTCGTCTCGCAGCACCGGCGACAAGCGAAGAGTATGCGAACCAGCTCTACCTGGCACTGCGAAAGGCCGACGAGCTCGGTTTGTCTAGAGTGGTTGCCATCACCCCAGAGGGTGACGAGTTGTCTGAAGCAATCAACGATCGGCTGATGCGCGCTAGCTACAAAAGCTAGGGCCTGAACTTTATCTTTTTGGCGTCCATAATCACACGGATGCGCGCTACCGATGACTTGCCCATGCCGTGCATGCCGAGTAGCTCATCCAGTGAGATTTTGCGCAGGTCGGACACTTTGTATAGCTTCGCGTTTACCAGCGCACGCCGGGCCGGCCCCGATAACCCGAGTTGAAACCACTCGAGCTCGAGAGGGTCATGTTTGTCGGCCATGGCTTGAGTGTATTCAATTCGATGTTCCCTGACCGACTAAGTTTTGTGTGGGGTGCTTGTCGTTGGGCAGGTACCCTAATAAAATCTTTGGTCAAGGGGGGGTGCCGTGACTCAATCGCACATCGACAGGCTGATCAAGCTTTATCGCACAGCTCTGAAAATTCTTGTAATTTCAACCGGCTTGAAACTCATTTCAATAATCGCCGAGCTTCTCACCACAACTTATATTCCATTTCTTGTGGGCGGTGGAGTATTCAGCCCTTCTGTAACTCTCGTTGGCGACGCGCTAGCGTGGCCAGGAATTCTCTGGCTATACAAACGGGCGCAAAGTCTTAAATCTCTAGACGACGAGAAGGCCGCCACGGTCTATCGCTCAATGTGGGGCTTTCAGCTGATTATCGGCACGTTCGTTACTCTCGGCGCAATTGCAATGATTCCCGGATCAGTCTTTGCCCTTCAAATGGGTGTCCCCGGACTCGCAATCTTGCTTCCAATCTTTGGGGGTGCATGGATCTTTTCTCAGGCGCGCAAGATCAATCAAGAGATTGTGGCTGGCAGGCAACAAGTTGAGACGAATGCCGAACCTACCCCGAACCCATATCTAAAGACCCAAGCAGACAGCGCATCGAAAGATGCCAATAGCAGGAATGCGGGCATACTCCTGCTGGTCGGGGCAGCTCTGATGCTCGTCATCAACGTCTTCACCGAATTCGCTCTCGTGAATGACTTGAGAAATACCCCCGAATTCTTTGGCCCAGACTCACGCATGGGATACGTGAGTTGGAGCATCGGCTATGCAGGTGTGGCTGACGTTTTATTCTTCGGAACCCTCGGCATCGCAGTCTTGGTTATGGCGTTGGTGGCAAGAAAGAGAATGGCAAAAAGTAGATTCATCGCGATCGTCGTTGTTTCAGTTTTGCAACTTGCACTCTTCTCTGGCTCGCTTGCTCCGACAATTGCAAAAGCGCTAGGCCCAAGTCAGATTGCCAATAACTTGCAAGGGCAGGCCGATGACGCTTCAGTGACAATCAAGTATTTGCAAAGCATCGACCCGCCTGCAGGGTTCGAAGGCAGTCTTGCCGAACCATTTGCTGAAGAGACCAATCTTCAGTGGGGGCTATCGGCAAACACAGGTGCCGAGGCGCCTATCCGTGAAAAGTGCACAGCTGTGGTTGAGTACGCCTTCGGCCTAGGGGCAACCGACTGGATGCGCAAAGACACTCGTGAGACCGGCAAAGTTGCCGACCAAGCGGCCACAATTCAGGCCTGCGAGCAGGTTCTAGACGGCTACCCTCGGCTAAAGGTGAAGCGTTTCTCGACCTACAGCGACAGTTTTGTCATGGGCGGAATAGCAAACTTCGAACCAAGCTCTCCGCTCACATTTGATTTGATGCTGATGAACACCGACCCAAAGTCTGAGAAGCCAAACACCTTCTCGTTCGAGCTCTACATCAGCACCGCATATGGAATGGACCCGGTGCTGCGAGATGGCGACCTAAGTCTGGGCACGGTCGAGGTGAATGAACTGCTCAACATAATTGGTCAGGCTCGCTTGGCGAATCCAGATCGAAACCCAACTGATCCGGCTTTTATGCGTGAGATTCTCGCGACCTACAAATATGACCTAAAGCTAAAACTCTTTGAGTCGAAACCAGGCGTCGCAGATCGAATCGAACTCACCGATTCAGATAACTTTCACATGTGCTTGTCTGTTGAACCCTGGGATGAAAAGAAAATGGCACAGGAAGATCCGGGTTGGGGCTACGGTCTTGCAGGAATGTACGAGAAGCTAAGTGAGCTAAACGGTTTCGGAAACTACAAAGAAGGCAGCTGCAAAGGTTAACTTCTAGCTGCCCAGGCATAGGCAGCTGAGAATCCGAAGCCAACAATCGCGTAGGCAATTGTGAACCAGGTCAGTGGCACACCAATTAGCAGTGTCAGCACACCAAGTGCAAAGGCACTGCCCATCATCACAAAACCGGCGAGACGAACAGATTCAACGCTGCCGCGAGTCGAGTGAGAGAACATGTTGCCGGCAAGCGCGACCAAAGTTATTCCGGTCATGCGCATTGACCACTCAAGTTCGGGTGTCGAGACTAATCCGAGAAGTTCGTTGAAAAGCTTTGGGGCAACGATCAACGCAACTGCGCTAAGCCCGAAAACAATAGAGCCGGCGCGAAGCACCAAGCGAAAGCGTGCGACTGAGTCTTTTGTATTCATTTATTTACCTATCTGAGATATGGTCGAAGCTCGACCTTGCGGTTGCAAGCTTTAGAGCCGGCCGCTGCCAAAGCAAGGGCGGTCTCGCGGTCATCGGCCTCGATGATCCAGAAGCCGCTGTAGTGCTCGGGTGACGAGTAGAGCGAGCCGTCGAGCACGATGCCGGCGTCAGCGCGATTGTCGATAACGGTCGCCGCTTCGCCGTGGTGAATGCCCGCGGCGGTTATCCAGTGGCCTTTGTCTTGAAGCATCTCGTTGAACTCGTCGATTGCGGCCATCTCGTTGCCGTCTGCCGAGTTCGACGCGCTGTCGATCACAAAGATGATGTATTTCATGGGTCTGCTCACTTTTCGTCAGAGCAAGTCTAAGTAGGGTTGAACCATGCCACCGGTAGCCAAGACCAAGAACGGGTTCGAGCCCAAGACTTGCGAGCGCTGTGGCCTGAAGTTTGAGTGGCGCAAGAAATGGGCCCGCGATTGGGCCAATGTGAAGTATTGCTCGCAGAAGTGCAAGGGCTGATGGCCGCCAAGTTTGAACGCATTGTCTATGTGCCCTTTGACCACCTGAACTTTGACCGTGGTGCCCTGAAGGCAGCTGACCCAGCAAGCGACCTGGTCGTCTTGGTCGAGAGCAAGCGCATGACCGAGGGTCGCCCCTGGCACAAAGAGCGCTTGTTTTTCTTGATCTCTGCCGCCCGCCACTTTGCCGCCGAGGCCGAAGCCAGGGGCTACACGGTTCGTTATCTAAAGGCCGCAACCACAATTCACGGATTGACCGCCGCACGCAAAGAGTTTGGCGAGCTGCCAATCGTTTGCGCAGAGCCTTCGTCTTTTAGGCAGTTTGCGCAGTTGAAAGAATTTGGTGTGCAGTTCGTTGAGAATGATTTGTTTCTCACATCGCGCACCGACTTTGCCCTTTGGGCCGGCAAGCAGAAGCGTTTCGTCATGGAGAACTTCTATCGTGCGCAGCGCGTTCGTTTAGGCATTCTTGTTGTTTCGGGTGAACCCGTGGGTGGTCGCTGGAACTACGACGCAGAGAATCGTTTGCCACCGCCAAAGAATTACGTTTGGCCACCGCATCTCGAACACGAGCGTGATGCGATAGATAAAGAGGTAGAAACCGAGCTTGGTCACACTGCAACAAAAACTTGGGCGACGACTCGCGCTGGTGCACTGAAGCAGCTCGACTATTTCATTGAGCGTCACCTGGCCGAGTTTGGTCCTTACGAAGATGCGATTGCCGCAGACGAGTGGGCGTTGCACCACTCGCTGCTAAGCCCATACATGAATGTCGGCCTCTTGCACGCGAGTGAAGTTGTCGATGCTGCGGTTGCTGCATTTGCGCGCGGTGGATACCCGATTGAATCTGTCGAAGCGTTCGTGCGACAGATCATCGGCTGGCGCGAATACATCAACGGCATGTATTGGTTCTTGGGCGAAGAATATCGCGAGCTCAACGGGCTCGCTGCGAACCGAGAGCTCTTGCCACTTTTCAACGACTCAAGCAAAACCAAAATGGAGTGTGTGCGCTCGGTGGTTGCCGACGTTGAGAAACGCGCCTGGGTGCACCACATTCCGAGGCTCATGGTGCTGAGCAACCTTGCGCTGATAACCGGCACGAACCCGCAGCAGTTTCTCGACTGGATGCGCGAGCAGTTCATCGATGCCTCGGAGTGGGTGATGGTGCCAAACGTCATTGGCATGGCGGTTCACGCTGATGGCGGCAAGCTAATGACCAAGCCCTATGCGGCCGGCGGGGCATACCTGAACCGCATGACCCAGTCTTGCAAGGGCTGTTTCTATGACCCCAAGAAACGAGTCGGCGAAGATGCCTGTCCGTTCACAACTCTCTACTGGGATTTTCTAGATCGTCACGCTGAAACCTTTTCGAAGAACCACCGAATGAGTCAGCAGGTTTTCGGCCTAAAGCGATTGACCGATTTGCCCGAGTTGCGCATGCGTGCGAAGCAAGTGCTCAAAGGTCTAGACGAAGCGACAATCTAGTTAGTGCTTGATTAGCTTGCCAACACCGTTGATCGAGTAGTAGCGAATGTAGTCAATCGACAGAGAGCCGCTTTGAACAGAAGGGTCGATGTTCGGCTCAAAGTTTCCGCCGGTGGCCAGGTTGAGAATTAAGAAGAACTCTTTGTTGAACACCCAAGCATTTGGCTTCACCTGTGCGGCAGTGATGCTGTAGTACTTGTTGTTGTTGAAGTAAAAATCGATTGCGTTCTTTCGCCACTCGATTGCGTAAACATTGAAGCCAGAAGTCAACGGCACCATGTTGTCAAAGCCATAGCCGCGTTGCGATCCGTCGCCACCAAAGTAGCCTGGGCCGTGGATGGTGCCATAAACGCGATTCGGCTCTGAGCCCTTGCCCTCGAGAATATCGATTTCACCGCAGTCAGGCCAGGTGTCACCATCGGTGAGCGAAGCACCTAACATCCAGAAAGCTGGCCACATGCCTGAACCGGCCGGTGTCTTAATTCGGGCCTCGAGACGGCCATACATGAAGCCGAGTTTGTCGGCTGTTTTCACCTTGGCGCTTGTGAACTGGCAGTCATCACAGAAGTTCAAAATTGACGAAGTCTCTGGAATTCGCTTGGCCGTGATGACCAGGTTTCCCTTTCCGTCGGTGAGAATGTTCGAAGAGCTCGCGGTGTAATACTGCTTCTCATTGTTACCCCAGCCGAAGCCGTTGCCCAGATCGTGGGTGAAGTAGCGCTTGTCAACGCCAACTCGCTTTGTGCCGTTGAACTCTTGCGACCAGAGCAGCTTCTTGGTGGCAGCGGTGGCCGATTGGCTTGGTGCCGAGGCAACAACGAAGGTCAGGCTCGCTGCGCTAAGGATTGCGACGATTAGTCTGGTGAGCGAGCTGAACTTCATGAAACGCCTTTCATAACTATCGAGAAAATGCTACCGAACCCACCTTTAGGGTCTGTCACGCTTTGATAACGAATCCCCTATTTTACGGGGATTCATTTGCGTTGGCAGGCTCAACTGTGTTTACTCTATTCTGTGAAATCGGTTTCACACTATCTTAGGTTAATTTAGGAGATTCCCACCATGGCTAAGTTTTTCGCAAAGAAGCGCGTTCTTGCCGCGACTTCTGCTTTGGCTCTTTTGAGCGTTTTGTCGATTGGTGTCGAGCCGGCGAAATCTGCCGATGCACCGGTGAAGATTACCGTGTGGTCTTTCGGTGATGTGATTCAGCGTGACCTAGTTCGTCAGTACCAGGCACTGCACCCGAACGTGACCATCGAGTACACCAAGTACAACCTCGATGATGTAAACGGCACCAAGCTGATCACCCAGTGCTCGGCTTACAAACTAACCAAGAAGCTCGGTGGCCCAGACATCGTTGCCGTTGAAGTTGCATACTCAGGAAAATGGCGCGCCACCCCATCGTGCTTTCAAGACCTGCGCAAAATGGAAACCTCTGACACCAACGTTGCAGCTGGTGTAAAGGCAGGTTTGTCAGGTTCTGACCTAAAGGCCGACTACCTTCCATGGCGCTGGGAGCAGGGTGTTGGTTATGACGACAGCGTGATTGGAATTCCAACCGACGTCGGAGGTCTCGAAGTTGCCTACCGCAGCGACCTGTTCAAGAAAGCCGGACTTCCATTTGAGCGCACCGCTGTTGGCAAGCTATGGCCAACCTGGGACAAATTCATTGAAACCGGAAAGAAGTATGTCGCCAAGCTAACCGCTGCGCAGAAGAAGAAAAACTTCGCGTTCATTGACGATGCAGGAAGCATCTACACCGCGATGTTGAACCAAGGAACTGCAAAGTACTACGAAAATGACGGCACAGATGCGGGCAAGTTGGTTTACAAAAACAACCCTGCAATCAAGAAAGCCTGGGACACCACGATCAATGCCATGAACTCTGGCATCAGCTCGAAGACCGCGCAGTTCACAGCAGACTGGCCAGTTGGAATGAACAACGGAAAGTTCGCCGTTATTCTCTCCCCGGCTTGGATGACCGAGTACATCAAAGCTCAGGCACCGAGCACAAAGGGCAAGTGGGACATTGCTACCATCCCGGTTGGTGGCGGAAACCAGGGTGGCACCCAGCTCACAATTCCTGCAGGTGCTGTAAACAAGCAAGAGGCATACGACTTCATGACTTGGTACCTTGCCCCAGCTCAGCAGCTGCAGATGTTCAAGAAGTTCGGTCTGTTCCCATCGACCCTTGCTTCTTACAAAGACCCAGCAGTAGCTGACTACAAAGACCCATTCTTTAACAACGCCCCAGTCGGCAAGATCTATGGCGAAGGAATGTTGAAACTGAAGCCAATCTTCGAGGGCACTTGCCAGCGAGCGATTGACATGGCTTTCGGAGCGGGTCTCGGTCGAGTGCAAGCAAAGAAACAGACGGCTGCAGCCTCCTGGACGGCAACACTCGCGGCCCTTTCCAAAGACAAGTGCCTTTCCTCGGGCAACTAGGGCGCTAAAGCATGACAGCAATTGACGATTCGACGAAACCGAGCGAGTCGTCTCGACAAGGATCCAAGGGCAGCCGGCGCAAGCCGGCTCCCTCTCCTTGGCGTGCTAAGAAAATCAAGAGCGATAAGAACCCGGGCGGACTAGCGTCACTGAATGGCAAGTGGGGTTACCTTTTTACAGCTCCGTTCTTTGTCATGTTTCTTATTTTCGGTTTAGCCCCAATTGTCTACTCAACAGTCATCGCGTTCTTCAACTGGGATCCGATCGGTGAAGTTGAATTCATCGGTCTAAAAAACTTTGAAGACCTTCTGGCTGATGACCGCTTCTGGCTCGCTCTGGGAAACACGATGGAGATTTGGGTTCTAGCTACGTTTCCTGCTCTAGTCGGCTCTATAGGCCTAGCTGCAATTTTGAGAAATAGATTTCTGCGCGGCGCAACCGCATGGCGCACGGTTTTGCTGGTTCCAAACATCACATCTGTGATTGCCGTTGCGATTGTCTTTGGTCAACTCTTCGGTCGCGACTTTGGAATGATCAACAACGTTATTGAGGCCCTTGGTTTTCCGCGAGTCGATTTCATCGAAGATAGTTTTGCAAGCCACGTGGCTATCGCAACCATGATCACTTGGCGCTGGATGGGCTACAACGCGCTGATCTTCTTGGCATCGATGCTCGCGATTCCCGATGAGCTTTACGAGTCAGCGTCTCTAGATGGCGCAAGCGCATGGCAGCAATTCCGCTATGTCACTCTGCCCGGACTAAGAAACACCATCACATTCGTTTTGATTGTTGGCACCATCGGTGGTCTGCAGGTATTTGCCGAGCCACTAACTCTCGGTGGTGGACTCTCTGGTGGATCGTCACGACAGTTCTCAACACTCACATTGTTCTTGTATGAGCAGGCTTTTGCCAGTTACCAATGGGGTTATGCGGCAGCGGTCGGAATCTTGATTACGTTCATCGTTCTCATCGTCTCTGCAATTAACTTTGCAATCACCCGTCGTCTAGCAGATGAGAGCACCCGATGATCACCACTACGGCGAGACCAAAACTATTGACGAAACTTTTGCGCAGAAAGCCAAAGAGCCGTCGCATGTCGCTAATGGGCTACATCATTTTGGCTACGGTAACTTTTGCTTCGGTCTTTCCTTTTTACTGGATGTTCGTAGTTGCCTCGAACGGCTCCGATGAAATTTCAAAGAACCCGCCAACGCTGATTCCGGGTGGTAACTTCTTCAAGGTCGTGGCCGACGTTTACTCGGTGGTCCCGTTCAACCGCGCCCTGCTGAACACTCTGATTGTTGGCACGATTGTGGCTCTAGCGCAGGTGTTCTTCTCGGCTCTTGCTGGCTTTGCTTTCGCCAAACTCAACTTCAAGGGTCGCCGCTTTATGGTGCTCTTCGTGATCGGCACGATGATGCTTCCGAGCCAGCTGGGCATCATCCCGCTGTTTATGCTCGTGTCGGCGGTGGGCTGGTTTGACACGCTACTGGCGTTGATTGTGCCCGCTTTGGTAACGGCCTTTGGTGTCTTCTGGATGCGCCAGATCATCGACGCGCAGGTGCCCAACGAACTGCTTGAGGCCGCCAGCATCGACGGAGCCGGCGTGCTGCGGGTTTACTGGAGCATTGTCTTGCCGATTATTCGCCAGAGCAGTTTCGTGCTCGGCCTCTTCAGTTTCTTGGCCACCTGGAATGACTTCTTGTGGCCCGGATTGGTGTTGGCCTCGCCAGACAACTACACCGCGCAGATCGCGGTGACGCAGTTGCAGGCGAGCTACGTGCTCGACTACGCCCTCAACATGGGTGGTGCCTTCATGGCCACCGCGCCGCTGTTGTTGCTCTTCATCTTTGTCGGCCGCAGGCTTGTAAGCGGTGTCATGGATGGTGCCGTCAAGGGTTAATGCCTTGTGGCTGACAAAAAATGAAATCAAGTAGAAAAAGGAAAATCATGAACCGCAATTGGAAAAAGGCAGTCGGTTTTTTCGGAGCTCTTGTACTGAGCTTCGTTGGAGTAACCGGCATTTCAGTCTCTGCTAACGCAGCCACGGCCTCTGGCGAGGCATACATCTCTTTGGTTTCGCCGGTAATCACTGACGACATGATCAGCATGAAGGCTGACAACCAGAAGATGGCAGACGGCTGGGTGGCTAACACCTGGTTCGGAACCGGACTAACTTTCACAAAGACCTGGGCACCGGTTGGGTCGACAATAACCGTGACCTATCACGTGAAAGACAAGAACGGTAACCCGTTCATCGACACTCCTGTGAATCTTCGAGTCGGCAAGGGTTATTCGGGCTCAACCGCAATCGTCAGTGTTGATGGTTTGAAGACCAATGGTGTAGACAAGCCTCCGTTCGACCAAGCTAACCCGATTCGCAAGACCGATTCTTTCGGAAACGTTTCGTTCACGTTGGTGAACCTCAACGATGCGAGCGAGGGCGAGCCGAAACCAACTAACTGGACCGACGACACAATTCCGGGTACTTCACTAGATGCCCTGTATGTTCAGTTGTTGCCACAGGTAAACGGCGAGAAGCCAGACCACTCGGTTATGACCGAATTCCACTACTACAAGAACCC
>WLIA01000022.1 GCA_009702455.1 Actinomycetota bacterium
CTTCGCGTGACCGGCGGGCCAATTGGCACAAAGTCTGCGCTAACCGACACCACCAACCCGATTTTCTTGCGCATTCAGGCGTTGAACGAGCTTCGCGCGAAGTATCCAGTTCTAGCAACCGGCGCTCAGATTGTTCGCGGTGCCGATGGACCAATCATGGTTTCGAGCCGAATTGATGCCGCCGACAAGCGTGAGTACTTGGTTGGCTTCAACAACGCATCCACAACCAAGACTTTGACCGTCAAGACCAGCTCGCCTTCGACTCAGTTCACCTCTGTTTGGGGTGGCGCAGAAACAATCACTAGCGACGCAACCGGCACGGTCACTGTGACTGTTGGGCCGCGCGGTTCGGTTGTTCTGCGCGCAGACAGCCAGTTGCCTTTGATCGACAAGGCTGTGAAGCCTACCCTTCGCGTGGCAATCGACCGTGACGAGAAACTAATGAACCTCACCGCGACTTTGGTAAGTGCTGATCCGGCGACAGTTTCGTTTGCTGTGAAGGTTGGCACTGCCAAGACCTGGACATATATCGGAAGCGATGATGCAGCTTCGTTCGCTCTCTTCTATGAGTACAGCAAGTTGAAGAAGGGCACCTCTATTCAGTTTGTGGCAATCAGCAAAACCACCTCCGGTTTGATTGCGACGTCTGACGTGAGAGTCGTCAAGGTTCCATAAGCGCATAACTAGCGGGCTGCTGACCTCACACAAATTTCGTGTGTTGGTGGCAGCCCGATTAGTTTTATTGGCAACTCAAATTTCTCGCACATCGCAATCTCGGCCGTTTGGTTGGGCAGAAATGAACCGTTTGCATGCACAGATAGCACCTTTTGATCGGCCTGCGCTTGAAGTCGCTGTCTCTGAAGAGTTATGCCAGTCAAATTGGTTGCAGACGCCGCGAGCCAAAGAACAATCATTAGAAAAACTATGAAGAGCGGAAGCATCGAACCGTCTTGCCTAGCAAACACCTTGAACACGTTCGGACACCCCGCTAACCGTTGCGAGAACTCGATAGCCCTCATCGCCTGGGCAACGATCATCAAGCAGCAGCGACCATGTATTTGGTTCGAGCTGGAATATCGCAGCCGCAGAGTTGGCCGAGTTCTTGGCGACATGCAAGTCTTGGCTGATTTGCCAAGCCCGAAGAGATTCGTTCGCGATAGATAGGGCAGCGCTTCTTGCTCGCACTTCGCGCTCAAAGTTTGCAGACAGCAAGATGATTAGCAACAAGCCCGCCGTAAAGAACAGAACGAACTCAAGCAGTGCATTGCCGCTATCGCTTTGAGGCCTCGAGTGCTGTTGAGACACGGATAGTCACCTGCTCGGGTTGGTAAACCATCAGGCTCAGTGGCTGATAAGTGAACTGAGCCACAGCGACAGGCCTTGCGTCAGTAGCGAATTCAACAAGGCAGGATGCTTGCAAAGCCATTGATTGAGAAAGACAAATGCGTCTGGCAAATGCCTGGGCCTCGTCTAGAGAGGTGTCTGCCAGAGAGGCGAACCTTGCTGTCGAAATCGCTGCCGCTCGCAGCAGGGTGTCGCTGTAAACGTTGATCGCGTAATTCGTTGCCGAGATTGTCATGATGCAAAGCGGCAGAGCAAGCAGGGCAAATTCAGCGACAGCCGAACCCGAATCTGAGGTTGTGCGGTTCTTAGAACGAGGCAACTTTGGCAAGGGCCTGCTCGAAGACACCGCGCAGGGCTGGCGCTGCAACAGACCACATGAGAACCACTAAACCTGCCGTCATGAGAGTTATCAGAACCCAACCCGGCACATCGCCGCGTTCATCGGGTACTCGTCTGTTCATTTTCTTCCTTTCAGTTGAAGCCGACATTCAAAACCAAGACGCTCGGATAGAGAGCAAACAAGATAGTGGTTGGCAAGACCAAGGACACTAGCGGAATCAGCATCTTGGTCTCGTTGACACCCGCGCGCTTCAAAAGGTCTAAGGCTCTGCGCTCTCGAATTGTTGTGCTCAGCGCTTCGAATGACTCAGCCAAGGGTGTTCCGCGAGCGATTGAAATCGAAATCTTGTTCACGAACTCTTTCATGGCGGCGGTCGGCTTTCTTTCGCAGAGAGCAGCAAGCTCGCTGCTCAAACTCTGGCCAAGCGATACGTTTCTGAGAAAAACATGTAGTTCGCTTGCAACCAGCGAATTAGATCTTGAGGCAACTCTTTCGATTGCAGAGTGTAAAGACTGACCGGTAAGCAGAGCACCGCAGGCTAGGTCGATTAGATCTGGCAACTCGGCATCAATCTGCCTACCCATGCGCTTTGAAAGATGCGAAACTCTTCTCTGTTTCACGGCGCCGGTCAGGTCTAAACCGCTACCCGGAACCACGTGCTCTAAGCGCGAAGCGACGGTCACCTTGCCAGTAAAAGTTGCCAGCAAAGCAGCAGCGGTCGCAATCGAAACGACTGAGATTAGCGTTGGCAGCAGCATCACGCCAAGACTCGAATCTGCTCATCGGTTTTGCCGATTTTGCTGATCAGGTAAACAGCCACGACAGAGGCTGCCAACCCGGCAAGCAAAAGCATCGAACCCTGCAGCGATGAGTAAGCGGCGGCGTTTTCTGGCCGCCCAGAGAGCAGAACCACGATCAGCCAGGGCGCTGCCACCGCAATTTTTGCGGTGCCGAGAACCCATCCCTGTTTGGCTTGGATCTGTTGCGAAACGCTGCTGCTAGCCCTGATTGCTCGGCTTTGGTGCCGAAGAGCCGGCAGGTAGCCCGCTCCGCCGGAGTCGTTTACCAACCTCAAGGTTTCAATCGTTGAGTCGCAAATGCTCAGACCAAATCTTTGCTTGAGCTGGGTCAGTGACATATCTAGACCTACACCCCTTTCGCACAGCTGATAGGCAAAGGCGAAGTCTTTAGAGACCAACAGTTGTGTTGACTCGGCCAAGTCGCGAATCGAATCGAGCAGTGACATGCCACTCTGCGCTGCCGACTCGAGTGATTCGAGCACCGATGGCCACTCGTCAGAAACCTGGCGCGCTCTTGCTCTTGCCCTGATGCTCAAGGCCTCGATGGCGAGAGCCAACAGAGCAACGCATACCGAGAGGCTCAAAATCCAAACCCCGAAAGTGTCTTGAACCAAAGCGAACACCAGCAGAAGCGAGATAGCCGCTGCCACTTGGCTGCGAACCGGATTGGAAATTGCAGCCTGCTCAAACCTAAGTTGAAGCCAGTTAGTCACTTTTGCCGATCTCAATCAGATCGACTGCGACTTCATGGCGAGTGGCATTCCAATTCACGGCTGCGATTTGACTTACTCGCCTTTGACCATTTTCAAGCATTTCGCAATGCACGACAATCTCAATGCAGTTGGCGACGGTGGCTTTGACAAATTCGGCGGAAATATTTGCGCCGGCAAGCAGAGGTAAAGTGCAAAGCTTCTGAACTGCTTCAAGTGCTGAGTTTGCGTGAATCGTGCACAGTCCAGGCAGTCCAGAGTTCATCGCAATCAGCAGATCGAGGCTCTCGGCTTCTCGCACTTCGCCGACCACAAGTAACTCTGGTCGCATTCTTAGACTCTCTTTGACTAATCGCCGAAGCGACACCTCGCCGCGCCCTTCGAGATTTGCCTGACGAGTTTGAAGAGCCACCCAGTCAAAGTTGACCGCGCGTATTTCGAAGGTTTCTTCTACGGTTAACAACCGCTTTGCCGGGTTAGTTTCTGCAATCAATGCACACAGCATCGTGGTCTTGCCCGCCTGCGTTGCCCCTGAAACCAGCACATTCTTACCGGCTCGAATCTGGCCCGCCAAGAATCTGGCCTGTTGAAGCGTCAAAACGTCACGTTCGACCAAGTTGGCAAGCCTCCAGATTTGCGACGGAAACTTTCTTATGTTGAGAGACCAGTGCTCGCGAGCGATGTCTGGAATTATCACGTGAAGCCTCGAGCCATCGGCTAGGGCCGCATCAACGAATGGCGAAGAGCGGTCTAACCTTCGACCCGAGTGCCTAAGCATGCGTTCAACCAGGCTGCTAATGTCTTCTGCGCTCAGGCTCAAGAAAATGCGCTCGGATAGACCTGCCCTAGACACAAAGAGTTCGTTAGGTCGATTGATCCATATCTCTTCAATCGTTGAATCGTCGAAATAGGGTTGCAGCACGCCGTATCCGAGTGTTTCTGATTTCGCGGCCGAGGCAAGATCTTGTCTGGCTTCGAGCCCTAGCCCGCGCTTTTGACTCACCAGATCAACAGCTCGGTCGAGTGCTTCGGCGGCTGAGACTCGATTGTTCAGTTGCCTTGCTGCCTGTGAAATTTCACCTTGAATCGTGGTCATGAATGCCTCCAGATGGCAAAGGTCGCACGGGTGCGCAGATTCTGCCGGACTTTTCCACAGCCCTACTTATGGTTTAGAATAAAAAGGTTGCGGGCGTGGCGAAATTGGCAGACGCACTGGATTTAGGTTCCAGCGCCGCAAGGCATGGGGGTTCAAGTCCCTTCGCCCGCACGAATGAAAAACCGGTTGTCTCAGACAACCGGTTTTTTGCTTAAGGTTTTACTTTTGCGCTATCAAGAACTCGACGGCTGCTCCAGCATTCACGATTCCGATTCCGCACAGCCCCGTCGTTGAAGTTGCGCATTGACCGCCAGGTTTGAATGGCTTAACCGTCTTGCTAATGATGTTCCAAGCCTCATCGAAAGTCAGTGTTGGCTTAATCGAATAGAGCAGGGCGATGATTCCTGAAACTACAGGCGCTGCCATCGAGGTTCCCTCTTCAATTGCATAGGTTGGGTTGCCGGGCTTCGACTGGCCGTCGTTGAATGTTGAAACCAACTGCCCCTCAGTGCTCGGTGGTGTCTGTGACTGATCGCGGTCGTCACCACCCGGTGCAGAAATGTCAACGCCTACACCCTGAGCGGTCGGTGCTGTGAAGTTTGAATACCAGGCGCGGTCACCGCTGAATCCGGTTGCACCTACGTTGATTGTCGGAAAACAGTTTCCGGGATACGAGAAGCGAGCATCGGTGTTGAAGTTTCCGGCTGCGGTGATGGTGGTGACGCCAGCTGCCTTAGCTGCCTTGAGAGCTTGACCGGTGCTGCCCAAACGACCACCGCTTGCGATGTCGTCACAAACTGAGATGCCGGATGTGCCCATCGACATGTTGATGACTTTGGCTGGAGTTGGATTGTCTGGAACACCAGGAACAGAGAGTCCGGCTGCCCAGTTGATGGCGGCAATCAGGTCGGCTGATGTTCCGCCATCGGCACCCATAGCGCGAACTGGCTGAATAACAATTCCAGGTGCAACGCCCGTGATGCCGATGTTGTTCGATGCGGCAGCAATGATTCCGGCGACGTGGGTTCCGTGCCATGAACTCTCAACAAAGTTGCCGCGAGCATCCGTGAAATAGTCACCCGGATCCGACGGGTCGGCATCCCAGCCATCGCCATCGTTCGAGCGGGTCTTGTTGCTCACGAAGTCATAGCCGGGCACAACTTGGGCATCGAGGTCTGGGTGCTTGGTGATTCCGCTGTCGATCACTGCAACCACGACCGACTTAATGCCGCGCGTGAAGTTCCAGGCCTTCGGCATGTTGACCCCATACTCGGCAAATAGGTGCCACTGGCTGCTGTAATACTCGTCTGCCGGCTTGAACTCGGTGACCGCACTTGTAGAGCCACGGGTGTTGGTTGCGACGAGCGAAAGTTTGTAATTCACGCCAGCCGAAAGTCCGGTGAAAACACAAGTGTTTGCAATTGTGGTGCAAGTGATGTTCGCAAGACCCTCTGCTGTTGCAGTTGCCAGATAGGTGACCGGCAATCCACCCTGTTGCGCCAAGTTTTGCTGAATCCAGGTTGGGTTAAGAATGCTGGTTACAACGTTTCCACTCGCAAGGATGGGTGCCTGCGGCGCAGTAGTTGGGCGCACTCGCACGACTGCCGACGGAGCACCAGCTTTAGATGCGGTTGACAACTTGGTAACCGCCTTGACTCTAAACGAGTAAAGGGTGCCCGCTTCGAGCGAAGTGTTCATGGTGTAGCTGAGCGCTGTGCCGCGTTTGATGGCCGTGTAGCTTTGACCTCCGTTTGAAGAGTATTCAACTATGTAGCCGGTGATCTTTGCACCGAACAAACTGCGCGGAGCTTTCCAGGTGAGACGCACGGCAGCTGTGGTTGGGCTTGCCTTGCTAAACGCATCAACCGCCTTTAGCGACTGAACAGCCGAAGCCGCACGAAGTGCTGCTAGTGCCGAGCTGCCGCCGACGCTCAAGGTTGCCGGTGAGAAGTTTTGGTTGATTGACACCATTTCGACTCGAGGGTCTTGCTCGAGCGCTCGCGCGATTTTGCGAGCTTCAAGAATCGGCAGGTCACCCAAAAAATCTGCTGTGTAGATGTTGTCGCCGAGCGCATGCCCGAATGCAAGCGCAACCTTGGCCGCGTTCGAGCCAGTGGCAAGGCCGTCGGCAGCAAGGGCATCAACACCTGCGCGGTATTTGACGATTAATCCGGTGGCGGTGCCGGTTTCGATGGGTTCGAACGTGGTTTGCGAAGCCGTTGCGGGCGAAATTAGCCCGATTGACGCGATAACGGCCAATGCAAGAGCGGCTACCCCACGAAAACGCTTCATATTGCAAGCCTATGCGGGGGCTCTGTGAAATACCTTAAAACTAGAGGCTCTTCTGCATCAATACGACGCCCAGCCAGCGCCCAAACTTGAAGCCAACCTTGCCTAATTGCCCCTGCTTGGTGAAACCGAAGCTCTCGTGCAGCGCAATCGAAGACTCTGCGCCTTTGTCTGAGATAACAGCAACGATTTCTTTGACGCCGGCGGCCTTGCTCGCCTCGAGCAGAGCCTTCAGAAGTCTCGTGCCCACGCGATTGCCGGTTGCAGCCGGTCGCAGATAAATGCTGTCTTCAACTGTTCGACGGTAAGCCGCCTTCTGACGCCAGGGCGCGACATAGGCAAAACCGATGATCTGCTTGCTGTCGGTTTCGGCAACTATGAACGGAAGACCGAGCCCTTGAATGTAGTGAAACTTTGATTCCCAGTCGGCGTTGGTCATCGAATCGATGTCAAAGGTCACAACACTGTTGGCGATGTAGTAGTTGTAGATCTCGGTGACGGCAACAAGGTCGGCTAGTTGCGCCTCGCGAATGTTGACCTCGGTTGGTCGGCTTTGCTCGCCGCCTTTAGCTCGCAGCTTGCGAACAAGCTTCCAGCGAGATTCAGAGTCGAGAGCCATCGAGATTCCTTTTGCACATTATTTAGCAAGACCAATCTATCGGCTGCTCACCCACGAAAACGAGTGCGTCGTTAGTCTTCGAAAATGGCTTTGAGCCAAAGAATCCCCGTCGTGCCGAAAGCGGGCTCGGATGCGCGCTCGAAACCACCTGCACATCGGTGAGCAACCTTTGCAGAGCGATGGCTTCGTTGCCCCACAAAATCGCAACCAGTTTTCTGCCGCGAGCGCGATTGAGCACCTTGATTGCCGCATCTGTAAACCTGCCCCAACCGGCATCGAAGTGTGCTGCCGATGTGCCAGACGAAGTAGTCAGGTGGCGATTCAGCAGCATGACTCCCTGGTTCGACCAACGTTGCAAATCGCCGCCGTTCGAGACCTCTTTGCCTAGGTCATCGCACAACTCGCGCATCATGTTCTGCAGGCTTCTCGGCAGCGGGCCAACCTCTGGCGAAACCGCAAACGAGAGACCGATGGCGTGCCCCGGTGTCGGGTATGGATCCTGCCCAACCAGCAGCACGCGAACCGAATCAACGGGCTGCTCGAACGCCCGCATCACCAGAGGCAGCGCTGGAGCCACGGCGGCATCCGTGCTGACATTCGCTTCAATTTCGGCGAGCAAATCGCGTTGGCCGGCAAGCGCTTCTTGCCAACTGGGATGCATCTGCTCGAAGAACATGGGTCAAGCCTAGGCGTGCCAGAATAGCCACAGACCAGCAAAGGAGTCACCGTGGACCACAAAGCACTCGTCGCCGAGGCAGCCACCTACCTAGAAACCCTTCAGGGCATTCGCCGCGATCTGCACCAGATTCCTGAGTTCGCTCTCGACCTGCCGAAGACTCAAGAACGCATCCTTGCTTCGATCAAGGGAATCGGTGAGGTTACTCTCGGCAAGAACCTCACCAGCATTGCGCTTCTAATCAAGGGCGCTCACCCTGGTCCTACAGTTTTGCTGCGCGCCGACATGGATGCCCTTGCTGTGCAAGAGGACACCTCAGAAGACTTCAAGTCGACCAACGGCTACATGCACGCCTGCGGTCACGACCTGCACATGGCCATGGGCATCGGTGCCGCGCATCTAATCGCGACACATAAAGACAAGCTGCACGGCGATGTAGTGGTCTGGTTTCAGCCTGGTGAAGAAGGTCACGATGGCGCTGGTGTGATGCTCGAAGAAGGTGCGCATCTGATCAGTGGCAACAAGCCGATTGCTGCATATGGTCTGCACGTGTTTAGCGCGATGCTGCCGAACCGTGTTTTTGCTTCTAGACCAGGCACCATGATGGCGAGCGCGGGCGACTTAATCGTCAAGGTAACCGGCGCTGGCGGTCACGGCTCTTCGCCTTGGATGGCAAACGACCCAATCACTCCCCTTGTTGAAGTTATCTCGGGCATGCAAACTTTCTTGAACAAAAGGCTGAACGCATTTGACCCGGTGATTGTGAATGTTGGTTGGCTAGATGCCGGCGACACTCACACAACCAACGTGATTCCTGAAACAGCTTCGTTCGGCGCAACGGTTCGCACTTTCTCACGCGAGCACTTTGCGAAGTTGCGCGAAGTCGTGCCAGAGTTCTTAGCCGGAGTCGCAAAGTCATACGGTGTGACAATCGAACACGAGTTCAGCAACGCCACCAAGGTGCTGATCAACGATGTCGATGCAGTAGCTCGAGTCGAGCGCGTGGTTAAAGACACCTTTGGCCTGCAGCGCTACTTCGACATGCCTACGCCTATGGCAGGCGGTGAAGACATGGCCTCAATCATCGAAGAGATGGGCGGTGCTTTTGTTTTCCTCGGTGCACACAAGCCAGGTGTTGACTTCATGACGGCTGCGGTGAACCACTCGAACAAGGCCGAGTTTGACGACACGGTCTTGGCCGACGGAGCAGCGCTTCTAGCCGCAATGGCATTTGACCACCTGAGCGAGCCGAGCGCCTAAGTTACCAACCATTACGCAACTCGACTGAGTTGCGAGAGAATTGCCGTCTATGGAATTCCAAAGCTCAGAAGACTCGGTGCCTTCAGCCTTCATCACTGAAGAGCTGAGTCGCCAACTAATCGGCCGCCCGCCTGCAACCGGCGCTTGGCGCGATGGCGACCCGTCTGGTGACCGCCAATTCGCGGCAGTAGGCGAGGTTGAGCTAGAAAACGGGCGCAAACTCTCATCGGTGCGCATTGCCTTCGAGAGTTGGGGCGAGCCAAACGCCGACAAGAGCAATGCCATTTTGGTGCTGCACGCCCTAACCGGTGACTCTCACGCAAACGGGCCAGCTTCAAAGACCCACCCAACCGAGGGGTGGTGGAACGGCATTATCGGCCCCGGTCTGGCAATCGACACAGACAAATGGTGGGTGCTCGCGCCCAACATGCTCGGCGGCTGTCAAGGATCAACCGGACCATCATCGCTGGCGAGCAACGGCATTGAGTACGGTTCTGACTTTCCTTTCATCACGATTCGCGATCAGGTAAAGACCCAAAAACTTTTTGCCGAGGTGATCGGGGTCAACAAATGGGCTGCCGTTATCGGCGGTTCAATGGGCGGCATGCAAGCTCTCGAATGGGCCATTGAGCATCCGCAGTCGGTGGAGCGTCTCGCGGTAATTGCAGCGCCACCGGTTTCATCTGCCGACCACATCGCTTTGAACTCGGTTCAGGTTGAGGCAGTGATGACAGACCCTGCGTTCAACAACGGCCACTACTACGACGCGAAGCCAGGCTTTGGCCCACACCGCGGATTAGCACTCGCGCGCAGAATGGCGCTATTGAACTACCGCTCACCAAACGAACTCAATGAACGTTTCGATCGCGCTTGGCAATCAAACGTGAATCCGCTCGGTGGCAGCGGTCGTTTCGCCGTTGAGAGCTACCTCGATTTTCACGGCAACAAATTCACCAGACGCTTCGATGCGAATTCATACATCACTCTTGTCAACGCGATGAACTCGCACGACATTGGTCGCGGTCGAATTTCGGTTGACGAGGCACTGAAACGAATTGAGGCCACAACTTTGGTCGTTGCAATTTCGAGCGACAGGTTGTTTCCGATTGAGGGTCAGCAGATTATTGCGCAGGGCCTCGCTGCAAAACTTGTCGGCGACAAGTTACATGTGGTCGACTCGGCCTTCGGTCACGACGGCTTTCTAATTGAACGCGATGCCGTTGGCCCGCTGCTCGAGCAGTTGCTGAATAGCTAGATGGCCGGCAGCGACTTGTCGACCTTGGCGAGAGCCGACAGCCGAATGTTTGCCCAGACCAAAAGCGCGATGTAACAAAGGTTGCGAACCGTAACCAGCGCCAGAGCTGCCGGGTTGAGTTGCAACAAATCTTGATAGAACACCGGGTAAACCAGGTTGGTTAGCAGTGCAATCGCGATGACCGAAAACAGCGGCAAGCGCCACTTCTGCGCAGAGAACAGAATGCCCAGGATTACCGGCACAGCCAGCCAGGTAACGAACTGAGGCGACCCAACCTTGTTGAACACGATCAGGTCGAGGGTTGCCGTGAGCACTGCGATCGGCATGATGACTCGATAGCTGGCCCCGGCTCGGGCAGCCCGCCAGGCTAAGAAAGCGGTGATGGCGATGGCCACGGCCATTGCGGCTGTCATCAGCGAAGCGACAAGATTGGCCCCATCGCCGGCGACCTGAAAGGTCAACATAACGGTGTCGTAGTAGATCTCATTGTTGCTAAGGTCCAAGACACCCGCCCACAAGAAGAAGCCGGCGATTGGCGACTCGATTTGAATTCCGCGGTCGCTCTGATTGGTCAAGAAACTGAACATGCTCATGTTTGCGCCGAGCAAAAAGCCGACCACAACGATAACCGCGGCCGTTGTAGCCGCCGCAAGCAAGATTCTCAAACGATACTTGCTGGTCGCCATTGCAGAAACGAGAAGCGCGGCCGGCCAGATCTTGATTGCCGCACCGACCGCAAACCAGGCGGTCGAGGCATTTAGTTTTCTGTTGACCAGTGCCATGACACCCAATAGCGCGATGACAACGCTGAAAGAGTCAACGCGTGAAATCGAAACCGGGCCGAGAACTACCAAGAAGAAAAT
Organism: Actinomycetota bacterium; assembly: GCA_009702455.1. Classification (GTDB taxonomy): domain Bacteria; phylum Actinomycetota; class Actinomycetes; order Actinomycetales; family Microbacteriaceae; genus Rhodoluna. The sequence goes on from WLIA01000022.1 coordinate 11,253, forward strand.
CCAGAACCAGGCCGCACTAAATCGAAGAGGCGTTTCAGAATTTTGCTTGCCGAAGTTCGCAATCATCGCAACCAGCAAAAGATTTAGTGCCGTGATGATGGTTAGCCAGCCGGCTTGAAAATCGTTTGGGTTGATCAGCGCACTTGCCCACATCGGAATCATCGCCGGATACGGGTAGACCCAATCGACGTTAACTCCGAGCAATTTTTGTGAGTCGATCATGAACTGCACCCACGGTTGATAGGCAAACAAGATGTCGCCCATCGGTGTGCTCGGTGAACGAAGGCCGGTGTAGATCAACCAGAGGTGTGCGAAGAGGCCAACAATCAGAAGCAGCCAGATGCTTTCGAAGGGTTTGCGTTTCGCGCTTTGAACGAGATCGGTCATGAGAGTTCGGCAATCACCTTTCTTACCGACTCGGCAACATCCATGGCTGCAACAGGGCCACCTTGATGCGCGATTTCGGCCGCGCGCGAATGCAATTCGATTGCAAGCTCAATCACGTCGAGAAAAACTTGCTCTTCAGCGAGCACTGCATCTTTGTTTGCGGCGAGCAGAGCACCGAGCATTCCAGCGAGCACATCACCGGTGCCGGCGGTTGCAAGTTGCGCAGACAGTGGGCCGACTGTGCGGACTTCACCGCTGGCTGTCGCCACGTGGGTCGTGTTGCCCTTTAGCAAGACAACGCAGTCGGTGAGCCTGGCAGCCAGAACCGCGGCTTCGACTGGGGAGTTCCCTACCTCGGCGCGAGAAATAGGGTGACCAAGGCGAGTGAGCAGGGTGGCAAGTTCACCGGCGTGCGGGGTTAGAACCGTGCGAGCCGGATGCTGCGAGAAGTCGATCATGGCCAGAGCACCCGCGTCAGCCACCGCAATCGGTGCGGTCGCGAACTGGGTCAAGACATCGAGCACCTCGGTGGCATCGGGGTCGTGATCGGCTGAAATGCCCGAACCGAGCACCCAGACATCGGCGCGACCGAGGCCAAGAACGGCTTCTGGACGCACCTCGAGCAGCAAATGACCCACTCTTTGAGGGCCGAGATAGCGAACCATGCCGATTCCGCAGCGCATTGCGGCGGTTACCCCGAGAATTGCCGCCCCCGGATACTCGAGTGAACCGGTGACAAAGCCGACCACTCCCCGACTGTATTTATTGTCGGCTGCGGTGGGTTCTCGCAGCAGCGAGAGCAGTTGGGGTCTGAGCACCATCTAACGCTACTGAATTAGACCCAAAATGATAGAGAATTGTCGAATGGCTAAATTGTTCACCCCATTGAAACTTCGCGATGTCGAGGTTCGCAACCGCATCTTTATTGCGCCGATGTGCCAATACTCTTGCGAAGACCAAGATGGCGTTGTGAATGACTGGCACCAGGTGCATTACATTTCACGCTCGGTTGGCGGTGCCGGAATGATCATCGTTGAAGCCACTGCGGTTACCCCTGAGGGTCGAATCACTCCGTGGTGCGCAGGAATTTGGGGCGATGAGCACGTAGCCGCTTGGAAGAAAATCACAGTCGGCATCGCCAAGTATGGAGCCAAGTCTGCAATTCAGTTGGCTCACGCAGGTCGCAAAGCATCAACTCACCGAGGTTTCGATGGCAAGCGCGGAATGGTTAGCGCTGCCGATGGTGGCTGGCAGGGAATCTCGCCAACAAGCGAGCCATTCGAGGGTTACGCAGACCCGCGCGAGCTTGAGACAAGCGAAATTTACGACTTGATTCGAGACTTCAAAGCGGCAGCTGAGCGAGCGGTAGCGGCCGGCTTTGACGCAATTGAAATTCACGCAGCCCACGGATACCTGATTCACGAATTTTTGTCACCGCTAACCAATCAGCGCGAAGACGAATTCGGTGGCTCGCTAGAAAACCGCGCACGCATACTGCTCGAAATCTGCAAGGCGATTCGCTCTGTTATTCCGTCGGGCATGCCGCTGATGATTCGCTTCTCGGCAACCGACTACAGCGAGGGCGGCTGGGATCTCGAGCAGACCCAGCAGGTTGCCAAGTGGTGTGCTGCAGAGGGTGTTGACCTCTTCGATATTTCTAGCGGCGGCCTAATCACCGGCGTCACGATTCCGTCTGGCCCTGGCTACCAGGTTCCGTTGGCTATCGGCGTCGGCGAAGTTATCGACCAGCCAGTTGCCGCAGTTGGGCAAATAACAACTTCTGCACAGTCTGAAAAGATTTTGTCGTCTGGTGCGGTTGACGTAATCGCAATCGCACGCGCGAGCCTGCGTGACCCATATTGGCCACTGCGCGCTGCAGCTGAACTCGGCGTTGAGATTGACTACTGGCCAGCTCAGTACACCCGAGGTAAGTGGCCAACTACCCCTTAGTCACGCTGAGTAGCGTCTTGAACTTCGCCAACAAGCTCTTCGAGAATGTCTTCTAAGAAGAGCACCCCAACCAGCTTGCCCGAGCGATCGAACGACCTTGCCATGTGCGCACCAACACGCTTCATCGATGCCAAAGCGTCTTCGAGTTCCATGGTTGCCGGCAGCGAAATCAAAGTTCGAATTCGCTTGGCCGGAATGGGTCGGTCGACTTCATCGTCGCGCAGATCGAGAACATCCTTGAGGTGAACGTAACCGACAATCTCGCTCGGGTCGCTCTCGCTGGTTAGCGGGTAACGCGAGAATCCGTGCTTGGCAACCGCCTGCTCAATTTCGCGTGGAGTTACAGATTCGCTAAACGAAACCAGGTAGGCAGGCGCAACCGAAATGTCGAGCACCTTCTTTTCGGTGAACTCGAATGCATTCGATAGCGCACCAGATGAGTCGTTCAAAACACCTTCGCGAGTTGAGTGCTCGACTATGTCTTCAACCTGATCAAGCGTGTAAGCGCTGAAGGCCTCGTCGCGAATCTCGATGCGCATCAGGCGAAGCGCTCCGTTTGCCAACGCGTTCAGCGAGACAACAATCGGGCGAACAACCTGAGCCACGAAATACAGAAGCGGACCAAGAACCAGCGCAGCACGCTCTGGAATCGAAAATGCGATGTTCTTCGGAACCATCTCGCCGAAGACCACGTGCATGAACGTGACCACGATTAGAGCCAGCGCAAATGACACTGCGTAGCCAACATCTTTTGGCAGACCGGCAAGCAAAGGCTTTAGAAGGTCATGGATGCTCGGCTCTACGATCAAGAGAATCGCGAGCGAACACAAAGTGATTCCGATCTGAGCCGTGGCCAGCATGAGCGAAACGCTTTCCATGGCCTTGAGCGTGATCTTGGCCGGGCGGCTGCCGGCCTCGGCTCGAGGCTCGATCTGAGACCTGCGGGCCGAGATAACTGCAAACTCTGCGCCAACGAAGAACGCGTTAGCTGCCAGTAGAAGCACAAACCAGATGATGCCCATCCATGAATCAGACATTCTTCACCTCGCCTTCGCCCAGGTTGAGCTGTTCGGGTTTGAAGCGAACGCGATCTACTCGGCGACCATCCATGCGCTCGACGCGCAAAACGCCGCCATCGATTTCGATTTCGTCGCCAACCGCCGGCATGCGACCAAGCTGAGCCATGATGTAACCGGCAACAGTTTCGTATGCTCCGTCTGCCGGAACCTTGATGGCCATCTCGAGCAATTCATCTGGGCGAATCATGCCAGGAAACAAAATGCTCGAGTTTGCGCCGCGAGTAACGCCCGGGGTTGCGCGGTCGTGCTCGTCACCAAGTTCACCAACGAGTTCTTCGATCAAGTCTTCGAGGGTTGCGATGCCGGCGGTGCCACCGTATTCGTCGGCAACAATTGCCATCTGCAAACCCTTGGCGCGAAGTTCAACCATTAGACGCTCAAGCGACATTGTTTCAGGAACGCGAATGGCCTCAACCATGATTGCGCTCACCTTAACGCCGGCGCGCTTTTCGCGAGGAATCGATGCGGCCTGCTTAACGTGTGCAATAGCAATGATGTCGTCACTCGTGCCCTCGACAACCGGGAATCTCGAGTGACCGGTTTTGATTGAGAGCTCCACCAATTCGGCAACGGTTGCGTCAACCGGCACGATGGCAACTCGAGGTCGCGGAGTCATGACGTCGGCTGCGGTTAGTTGGCTGAGCGCAAGAGTCTTGGTTAGAAGTGTTGCCGTTTGGGCATCGAGCGAGCCAAGAGTAGCCGCACGCTTCACTAGCGATGAAAGCTCTTCGGCGGTGCGGCTAGAAGAAAGTTCTTCTTTCGGTTCGATTCCAAGCAATCTGACCACACGGTTTCCGGTGTTGTTTAGAAGAGCCACGAGCCACGAGAAAACCCAGCTGAAGACCAACTGAAAACCGACCACAATTTTGCTGGTCTTGAGCGGAATGCTGAGAGCCATATTTTTCGGAATCAGTTCACCGACCAGAGCGGCAAACAGGGTAGCCAAGAAGAGCGAGATGCCGAAAGAGACCGGGCCGATGGCCTCGTCTGAAACCCCTAGATCGAGCAGCGTAGGTGAGAGCAGTTCAGACAGTGCGGGCTCTGCCAAAAAGCCGGTCATTAGAGTCGTGAGGGTGATGCCGAGCTGAGCGCTAGAGAGGTGGGTGCTGGTTCGCTGAAGGGCTCGAATGGTTCGGTTTAGGCCCTTTTCACCGCGATCACGTCGAGCTTCGAGTTCTGATCTTTCGAGATTTACAAGAGAAAACTCTCCTGCTACAAAAAGGCCCGTGCCGATGGTGAGAACCACAGACAGGGCCAACATCAGCGGCGCATCCATGAAATGAAGCATACAGGCATGGTTTTTGAGCGGGTAGGCTTGTAAAGGTTTTGTAAAGACAAGCAAAAAGGCGGTTCTTTTGTCAGGCACGAATTCGGGCGAAGACAACACTTTCGGCGCAAACGACTGGTTAGTCGATGAGATGTATGCCAAGTACAAAGAGAACCCAGACGCCGTAGACCGCTCTTGGTGGCCGATTCTCGAGAACTACAAGCCAACCGACACATCACACGCAACTGGCACCCCGGTTACCCCGGCGGCTGCCCAGACTTCGATTCCAAGCGCAGCGCCAACCCCTGCTGCGGCACCCTCACAAACAGCAGCTACCGGTGATGCTCCGCTAGTTGCCAAGACCACTCGCGTTGAGCCAAAACCACAGCCGATTCCAGCGCAGGCACCGGCCACCTCGTCAATCAGCATCATTACCGAAACCGAAGAGCCAACCGAAGATCGAGTCGACTTCTTGAAAGGCATGGGCAAGGCACTTGCCACCAACATGGATGCCTCGCTCGAAGTGCCGACCGCAACCAGCGTTCGCACGATTCCGGCGAAGCTCATGATCGACAACCGCATTGTGATCAACTCGCACCTTTCGCGCACCCGCGGCGGCAAGGTTTCGTTTACCCACATCATCGGCTACGCGATTATCCGTGCGTTGAAAGAGTTTCCATCGCAGAACGTTTACTACGACGTAATCGATGGCAAGCCGGCAGCGGTGACCCCGGCCAACATCAATTTCGGTTTGGCAATTGATATTCCTAAGCCAGACGGCACCCGTGCGCTTCTCGTTCCAAACATCAAGCGCGCACAGAAGCTCAACTTTGCCGAGTATCTAGTTGCCTATGAAGACCTCGTGAAGCGCGCTCGCGACAACAAACTTGGCGCTGACGACTTCGCTGGATCAACCATTTCGCTAACCAACCCGGGTGGCATCGGAACCGTGCATTCGGTGCCGCGTCTCATGAAGGGTGCCGGTTGCATCATCGGTGCCGGTGCGCTCGACTACCCAGCCGAGTTTCAGGGCATGAGCGAAGCCGCACTTGCGAAGCAAGGCATCGGCAAGACCATCACACTTACCTCTACCTATGACCACCGCGTAATTCAGGGCGCCGGCTCTGGCGAATTCCTCAAGAAAGTCAACGAGCTGCTTCTCGGCGAGCGTGGTTTCTACGACGAGATGTTCGCCGACCTTCGAATTCCTTACGAGCCGGTGCGCTGGGTTCACGACTTCGATCAAGACGACGCAGATGAGCGCAGCAAGGCTGCGCGCATCCAAGAAATGATCAACGCCTATCGCGTGCGCGGTCACCTAATGGCCGACACAGACCCGCTCGAGTATAAGCAGCGCTCACACCCAGACCTAGACATTTTGAACCACGGATTGAGCCTGTGGGATCTCGACCGCACCTTCAAGACCGGCGGTTTCGGCGGCAAGTCGAAGATGGCGTTTAGAGACATCTACAAGATTTTGCGCGACAGCTACTGCCGCACCGTGGGTGTCGAATACATGCACATTCAAGACCCGGCACAGCGTGCGTGGTTTCAGGAGAAGCTTGAGAGGCCATACGCCAAGCTCACCAAAGAAGAGCAATTTCGCATTCTCGAGAAGTTGAATGAGTCTGAGGCTTTCGAAACTTTCTTGCAGACCAAGTTCGTCGGTCAGAAGCGCTTCTCGCTCGAGGGTGGCGAATCAACTATCACCGCGCTCGACGAGATTTTGCAGAGCGCTGCCAACGCAGGTCTAGATGAAGTTGCAATCGGAATGGCCCACCGCGGTCGCTTGAATGTGCTCACTAACGTCGCCGGCAAAACCTATGGTCAGGTGTTCCGTGAGTTCGAAGGCAACTACGACACCAACACCGTTCAGGGTTCTGGCGATGTTAAGTATCACCTCGGCACCGAGGGTGTTTACTCAAGCCTCGAAGGCAAGCAGGTCAAGGTTTCGCTTGCGGCTAACCCTTCTCACCTAGAGGCGGTAAACCCGGTTCTCGAGGGAATCGTGCGCGCAAAGCTCGACCGCATTGGCAGCATCTACGACGCCACCTATCCGGTGCTGCCGATCTTGATTCACGGTGACGCGGCGTTCGCAGGCCAGGGCGTTGTTCCCGAAGTTTTGAACATGTCGCAACTTCGCGGTTACAAGACCGGCGGAACCATAAACATCGTGATTAACAACCAGGTTGGCTTCACCACACCGCCATCTGAGTCGCGCTCGACTATCTACTCAACCGACATTGCAAAGAGCATTCAGGCTCCGATCTTCCACGTGAACGGTGACGACCCAGAAGCGGTCTACCGAGTTGCGCAATTGGCTTTCGAATTCCGTCAGCAATTCAACAAAGACGTTGTCATCGATATCGTTTGCTACCGTCGTCGCGGTCACAACGAGGGTGACGACCCGTCGATGACCCAACCGCTGATGTATAACCTCATCGAAGCTAAGCGCTCAGTTCGCACGCTGTATCTCGAGTCTCTCGTTGGTCGTGGCGACATCACGCGCGAAGAGTTCGAACAAGCAAACGCAAGTTTTCAGGCATCGCTCGAGCAAGCGTTCAACGATGTTCACGAGGCAACCTCGAAGCCGGTCGAACTTGTTGCGCGCCCGGTTGGCATCGGCACAACCGCTTCAGAGCAGACCGCCGTCACTCACGAGACTGCCATTTCTCGCAGTGTCGTCGAACAGATTGCCAACGCCCACGGCAACGTGCCACCGTCATTCAACGTTCACCCTAAGTTGCAGCAGCTGTTGCAGAAGCGCGTCGAGATGGGTCGCGAAGGTGGCATCGACTGGGGCTTCGGAGAACTGCTAGCTTTCGGTTCGCTCTTGATCGAGGGCACCGTAGTTCGCATGGCCGGTCAAGACAGCCGTCGCGGAACCTTCGTTCAGCGTCACGCAGTGTTTCACGATCGCGAAAACGGCCAGGAATGGTTGCCACTGCGCAACCTCGCCAACGGCCAAGCCAAGTTCTACATCTACGACTCACTGCTCAGCGAGTATGCGGCAATGGGCTTCGAATATGGCTACTCGGTCGAAAACCAAAACGCTCTTGTGCTCTGGGAGGCTCAGTTCGGCGACTTCGCCAACGGCGCTCAGACCATAATCGACGAATTCATTTCGTCGGCCGAGCAGAAGTGGGGCCAGCACTCAGGCGTTGTTCTGCTGCTTCCACACGGATACGAAGGCCAAGGCCCAGACCACTCATCCGCGCGAATTGAGCGCTACCTGCAGCTTTGCGCTCAGAACAACATGACTGTTGCGCAGCCTTCTACCCCGGCTTCGCACTTTCACCTGTTGCGTCGCCAGGCATACTCGACGCCGAAGCGCCCGCTCATTGTCTTCACGCCGAAGTCGATGCTTCGCCTCAAGGCTGCATCATCGGCGGTCGAAGATTTCACCGGCGGCACCTTCATGCCGGTGATCGACGACGAGCAGGGTCTTAACAAGAACGACGTCAAGCGCGTGATTTTCTGCTCTGGCAAGGTCTACTGGGATCTCTTGGCCGAAGCGCAGAAGCGCAACGATCGCACAACCGCAATCGTTCGCGTTGAGCAGCTCTACCCAACTCCGGTTGACGAGATCAAGCAGACCTATGCGCAGTATCCGAATGCCGAGTTGGTTTGGGTTCAAGACGAACCTGCCAACCAAGGCCCATGGAC
>WLIA01000023.1 GCA_009702455.1 Actinomycetota bacterium
AGATTAGAAGGCTAAGAGTGTGTGCCGAGTCCGCTCTAACTCTGGCTTCTAATCTTTGCTGCCCGAACTATCCGCATGACAATGCCAACCAAAATCAATAAATAGACCAGTAGCGAAAAAACCCACTTGATTGATGAGGCCGTCGAGGCAACTAGAGCCATCGAAGAGGAAATCGTACCGTCTGCGAGGTACTGGTTTGACAGCGCTGCTAAGGAGGCGTTCTCTAACCAGTCAAAGACAACTTGACCAAATGGGAGAAGATTCAAAATCCCAACCTTTGGCGAGTATGGCTTAAACGCAACCGAAACCCAGATCACATACATAACCCCGTAGATCAAGCCAAAAAGTGAGTCCCAAACTTGATTGAAGTTTATGTAGGCACTAATCATCGGATCAGAACGCTCTGACAGGAAAGCAAGAATCTCTGCCTGACCAAAGCCAAACGAAGTTCCTAGTGACCTAATACTGCTGTTGGCCAACTCAAAGGCCTTCCCCTGCAAAGTTAGGACAAAGACAAGGTACCCGGCAAAGGTAGCCGTGGCCAGCAGCGCGGTGGCCAGGTTTGACTTGGCGTAGAAAAACCTCGACACCAGTCTCAGAGGCCCGAATCGCTTCGGCAGATTTACGCTCTCGGCGCTATTTCCAGACATAGCTGTCTACCTCTTCCAATGTTCATAAGGATTTGTTATTCGGGTCACTGATAACTCCAACCCTAGTGGCGCCCTCGGCAGGAATCGAACCTGCGACCAAGAGATTAGAAGGCTCTTGCTCTATCCACTGAGCTACGAGGGCATGCGAACTGGTTCAGTTTAATCGAATTGATACCTGAATTGCGCCCTCGTGGTCAATTGACCTCTTTCTATCTGGCATTATTGGCGGAAGCCCGGCACGAAACACGCCTGAAACATGCGTTGTGGTGGGATTATCCAGAAGCTCTAAAACGACTCCCGAAAGGTACATTATTTAATGCTCAAGTCACTAAAAAAAATCGCAGTTGCGGCCATCGCAATTGCAGCGCTAACCCTCAGCGGTTGCGCACCAGCAGCTGAAACCGAAGAAACCAAGTCATTTGGCGACCTAAGCGTTCAGCTCAGCTGGATCAAAAACTCAGAGTTTGCCGGAGAATTCTTTGCAGACGCTAACGGCTACTACACCGAAGCTGGTTTCGGCTCGGTTAACCTAGTCGCCGGACCAGCTGCCACCGAGGCAGAGGTTCTAAACGGCAACGTGCTCGTTGGCATCGCGAACCCAATCTCAGTTGCACCAGTAATTCTCAACGAAGGTGCACAGCTAAAGATCATCGGCACCACTTACCAGAAGAACCCATTCACAATTCTCTCTCTCAAGGATGGCGCGAATATCGCCACCATCCAGGATTTGATCGGTAAGAAGATTGGTGTTCAGGCCGGACCGAACGAGACTCTATTCGACGCGCTTCTAAAGGCAAACGGAATTGACGCCTCAAAGGTAACCAAGGTTCCTGTGCAGTATGACCCAGCTCCGCTAGTAAACGGGGAGGTCGACGGCTTCTTGGCTTACGTGACCAACGAGTCGTTCACTGTTGCACAGCAGGGCTACGAAGTCACCAACTTGCTATTCGCTGACAACGGCTTGCCATTTGTTACCGAGAGCTTTGTTGTTACCCAGGATTCAATCGACAACAACCGTGAAGCACTCAAGGCGTTCCTCAAGGCAACCATCCGTGGTTGGAAGGATGCAATTGCAAACCCTAACGAAGGTGCACGTTTAGCTCTCGAGGTATACGGCAAAGACCTAGGTCTGTCGAAAGACAAAGAGGAGTACCAGTCAAAGACTCAGAACGAGATCTTGGTTCAAACTGACGAAACCCGCGCAAACGGACTTTTCACCATCAGTGACGCCATGATTGCTCTGAACCTTGCGACTCTAAAGGCCGCCGGTTATGTCATCACAGCAGATCAGTTGTTCGACATGAGCCTCTTGAAAGAGGTTTACGAAGAGAACCCTGAACTGAAGTAATCTAAGTTCATGAATTTGAACGATGCCGCTGCCTCCTCACCTGAGACGGGCAGCGGCATCACCATTTCTGGCCTCACCAAGAAATTCAAGATTGGCCGCGAGACACTTACTGCCCTGGATGGCGCCACTCTGCACAGCGACAAGGGCAGCTTTCTGTCACTGCTTGGCCCCTCGGGCTGCGGCAAATCGACAATTCTAAGAATTCTCGCCGGTCTTGAGACAGCAACCGAGGGTTTCGTAACGGTTGACGGCAAGAGCCCAGCCGAACTGCGCAAAAACCATGAACTCGGCATCGCTTTTCAAGACTCTGCTCTGATGCCTTGGCGCTCTGTGCTCGACAACATTCGCCTGCCGCTTGAACTCTCGGGCACCAAGCCAGAACCGAACCAGATCAAAGATTTGATTTCGCTTGTCGGCCTCAAGGGGTTCGAAAAAGCCAAGCCCGCTCAGCTCTCGGGCGGCATGCGCCAAAGAGTGTCGATTGCTCGCGCTCTGGTTGTTCAGCCTTCAGTTCTTTTGCTCGATGAGCCGTTCGGCGCTCTCGACGACATGACCCGTCAGAGGCTCAATCTCGAACTGTTGCGAATCTGGACCGAGAAGCCAGCAACCACCCTGATGGTTACTCACGCGATCAGCGAAGCAATTTTCTTGAGTGACCAGGTTGCCGTGATGAGCGCTCGCCCGGGTCGCATAAAAGAAGTTATCGACATCGACCTGCCACGCCCACGCACAATCGAGATGATGCGCACAAGCGAGTTTCACGCGCTGCACGACAGGGCGTCAGAACTGCTGTTTGGTGCGCACGGCGAAAACATTCTAGAAGAGCACTAGTTCGCTATGAACAGCAAGAAGTGGATCTCTGGCACCCTTGGCACACTCGGCACCATTTTGATTTGGTGGCTCGTTGCCGCAACTTCATTTCGCAACACTCCAAACGGTTCGGGTGAATCGATTGGTGCAATACCCACTCCTCCAGAAGTGCTCATACAGTTCGCAGAAGATGGCTTTGACTTCTTTGCTCGCAACGCTGCCGTCACTATTGCAGAAGCTGGCATCGGGTTCTTCTGGGGCAATCTTGCGGCTCTAACTTTGGCCGCCGTGGCACTAACCTTGCCAAAGCTCGAAAACCTAGCCGCCCAGATTGCGCTCATCACCTACTGCATTCCGATCGTGGCAATTGGGCCAATCATTCGACTTGTGCTTGGCGCACCGGGTGCCGGCGAACCTTCTGAGACCGCCATCGCACTGGCAGCCCTCAGCGTCTTCTTCACGACAATGGTTGGGGCGATGACAGGAGTGAAGTCGGCCGATCGTGCAGCGCTCGATGTCGTCACCGTTTTCGGAGGAAACGCCTGGCACCGATTGGTGAAGGTGCAACTTCTCTCTGCGCTGCCTTCTATCCTTGCGGCTCTGCGAATCGCAGCACCGGCAGCTTTCTTGGGCGCGATTCTTGGCGAGTATGTTGGCGGGCCAGACGTGGGCTTTGGGCCGGCAATGGTCAACGCCCAGCAATCGCTCGAGGTGGCTCGAGTTTGGGCTCTGGCATTGGTTTCTGGAGCAATCGCCGGTGGCGCTTATGCACTGGTCGGGCTGATTTCGCGCTTTGTTACCCCTTGGTCAAAAGGCTCGGCTAGCGCATGATGACTTTGAGGCAGAGAGTTCTGCGAATGATCTTGAACACCTTGGTGTCATTCGCAGTTGTCGCAGTGCTCTGGTTTGTGGCGCTGTGGGCCTTCAACGTGAAGCCCTTCATCGGCAAAAACCCCTTCGATGTCTACAAGTTCATGTTCGAGGTTCCGGCAGCTAGCGAAAACCGCGACATGGTTATGACTGCTCTAGGTCAGACCATGATTGACGCTTCGATCGGCTTCGTTGTCGGAATGTTCTTGGCAACTCTGATCTCGCTTTTGTTTAGCCTCTCGAAAGGCATCGAGCAGGCATTGATGCCGATTGCGATGTTGCTTCGCTCGGTTCCGCTTATTGCGATGGCGCCGATTATCATTCTGATTTTTGGTCGCGAACAAATGTCGGTTGCGGTCATGGGTGCAATTGTGGTTTTGTTTCCGGCGCTGGTGAACATCGTCTTCGGTTTGCGCAGCGCACCGCCTGCCATGTTCGACCTCGTGAACGTTTATGGCGGCAACAAACTCGATGCGCTTCGCACGGTGGCGTTTCCGTCTTCTCTCCCGTCTTTCTTTGCCGCGCTAAAGATTTCGGTGCCGGGCGCGATCACCGGCGCGCTGTTGGTTGAGTGGCTTGCCACCGGTCAAGGCATCGGTTACGCGATCGTTTCGGCCATCGGGCGCGCGAGGCCATCCGAGGTGTGGACATACGTTGCACTGATCACAATCGTCTCGATTGTTCTCTACAACATCGTCGCCCTGCTAGAAGATTCGGTTCTAGCAAAATACGGTCACGCAGCTCGTAAATAGAGCTGATTACCAAGGACTCTCGCTGCGGTCGAGGGCAACCACGCGGCGAGCATTGGTGAGATCAGAAACATCAGATAGAAGCATCAGGCAATCATCGTCTTCTTCGGTTCGAACCAGCCCCATGGCGGTTTCGACAAATGTCGTGGCATCGAGGAGTACCCAGCCGAAGCGCTCATAGAAACCGTGCTCACCTGTCGATAGCATCGCCACCTCATAGTTGCCGCGACAAAAGTCGGTCACCTGCTGCATGATTCGCCGGCCGAATGTGCGGCCACGAAAGTCGGCAGCCACGGCGACCGCTTCGACATAGCCAACGTTCCATGCGGTGTCGTCAAGCGAAATCGACCTCTTAACCACTGACGCGTGGGCAATGAGATGGCCGCCCACAAAGATCATGAAATGCCGACCACCAAGAGCGTTTTCATAGTCGCTGTCGCTGAAATCGCCTTCGTAGGCTTCGTTCAAGAAGACCCTGATGCTTGGCGCGAGCAGAAGCAACTCTTCGCTACTACATGTGACAAATTGCTCTTCGCTGCTGACCATGCTTCGTATTTTAGGCCTCAGTTTCACGGCTAGCGCGTGTAAGAATTGGCAAATGAATCTTCGCCCGCTGGCCAAAACTGACCTTCAAATCTCAAACCTCTGCCTCGGCGGAAACGTCTTTGGCTGGAGCGCTGACGAACGTCAAAGCCACGAGGTGCTAAACCTGTTCACCGAATTGGGCGGCAACTTCATCGACACCGCAGACGTCTATAGCGAGTGGGGCGAGGGTCACGTCGGCGGCGAAAGCGAAACAGTTATCGGCAGCTGGCTCAAGGCACGCGCGAGCACCGATGACGTGATCATCGCGACAAAGGTTTCGAAGCTAAGCACTCGCCCGGGTCTCGGCAGAGCAAACATTCTTGCCGCCTGCGACGACTCGTTGCGCAGACTCGGCCGCGACCACATCGACCTCTACTACGCGCACGATGACGATCAAGAAACACCGCTCGAAGAAACCATGGGTGCCTTCACCGAGCTGCAGAAAGCCGGCAAGATTCGTTTCGCGGCCGCCAGCAACTACACGGGTGCCAGATTGCTCGAGGCCGCCGAGGTTTCAAAGCTGAACGATTTCACCGAGTATGTTGCTCTGCAGAACCACTACAACCTGCTTGAGCGCGAAGAATACGAGCGCGACAGCGTGCCGGTTCTGAATCAGCTCGGCATCGAAGGCTTGCCGTTCTTTGGCCTTGCCAGAGGATTCTTGTCTGGCAAGTATCGCGAGGGTGTTCAGGTCGAGTCGGTGCGCGCAAGCGGCGTTGCCAAATACACAAACGAACACGGATGGGCCGTGCTCGCCAAACTCGATCGCCTAGCCAACCACCACTCGGTGAGCGTCTCGGCTATCGCGCTGGCCTGGTTGCGCCAGCAGCCATCCGTGGCGGCACCAATCGCAAGCGCACGAACGGTCGAGCAACTTCGCGAAATCATGACAGTCGTGACCCTTTCGGCCGAAGAAATGGACTTTCTCGTCGGCTGAGAGCCCGCTGATAGTCGGAATAGCCAATAATCGGTTGCGGTTAGGCTAAGAGAAGCCAATCGGCACCTATAAAGGGGATTTTCGTGCACCGTTTATCAAAACTCAGCCTTGCCAACCGCTCTGTTGTAGCCCTGATCACAGCAATCATCGCCATTTTCGGCTTTGTTTCACTGGGTTCGCTCAAGCAAGAGCTGATTCCGAGCATTGAGACCCCGCAGGCCGCGATTGTCACCACATACATAGGTGCATCGCCTGAAGTAATCGACAAGCAGGTTAGCCAGCCAATCGACACGGCCGTTCGCGCTCTAGATGGGCTCGTGTCTTCGACCACTACCTCTAGAAGCAACATCTCGATCGTGCGCGTTGAGTTTGACTACGGCACCTCGACTGCAAAAGTAACCGAGAAAATCAACGCAGCCCTCGCTTCGGTAACCCTGCCGAGCGATGCAAGCGCTCGTGTTTTGAGCGGTTCGTTCGACACTGTTCCAATCATCGTGCTCGGCGTCTCGGCTGATAGCGGCAATAACGCAGAGCTCGAGAAGATTTTCGCAGACGTTGCCAGAGCCGAATTCTCGGGCATCAGCGGAGTTCGCGACGTGACTGTTTCGGGTGTCGTTGAAAAACGCGTAAACCTAAAGTTCAACCAGGCCGTACTCACCGCTAACGGTCTATCAAGCCAGTCGGTCATCTCTGCATTGCAGGCAAACGGATTCGTAATTCCAGCTGGCACCATCGACGATGGCAACGGAACGATTTCGGTTGAAGTCGGAACCCCGGTCAACTCACTCGCCGACTTCAAGAACCTGCCACTGATTGGCAGCAAAACCACCGTCAGCTCGCCTACTACTTCAACTCCAACCACCGGTTTTCCGACCTCGGGCTTTCCAACCGGAAGCATCCCTGGTGGAATCACAATTCCTAGCGCCCCGTCGGTTAGCACCAGCATCGCTGCACTTCGAATTAGCGACGTCGCAACCGTCACTTACGACAAATCACCGGTTACCTCTATCTCTCGCGTAAACGGCAAGGCGACTCTTTCGATTTCCATCACCAAGACTCAAGACGCCAATACAGTGGCAGTCTCGCACGCAGTTCAAGACAAGCTCGACGACTTCAAGAAGAAGCTCGGCGCGGTCAGCATCGTGACAGTATTCGACCAGGCTCCGTTCGTTGAGAAGTCACTCGAAAACCTAGCCACCGAGGGAACCCTCGGCCTGGCGTTCGCCATCGTGGTCATCCTTGTGTTCTTGCTGTCGGTTCGTTCGACCCTGGTCACGGCCATCTCGATTCCAACCTCGGTATTGATCACCTTCATCGGTCTCGGATTCTTCGGTTACTCGCTCAACCTATTCACCCTGAGCGCGCTGACCATTGCTATCGGTCGCGTTGTCGATGACTCGATCGTGGTCATCGAAAACATCAACCGTCACCTCGCCTATGGCGAGCCAAAGAAGAAGGCGATTCTTCGCGCGGTTCGCGAAGTTGCCACGGCCATTACCGCCGCAACAATCACCACGGTTGCAGTGTTCTTGCCGATCACCTTCGTTGGCGGCCTAATCGGCGAACTATTCAGACCGTTCGGTTTCACTTTCGCAATCGCACTTATTGCATCGCTTGTGGTCTCGTTGACCATCGTTCCGGTTCTCGCTTACTGGTTCCTCAAGGTTCCGGCCCAGCAGGTTCACAAGGATGAAGCCGCTGCGAAGGCATACGAAGAGCAGATTCGTCACGAAGAAGAAGCTCGCGAGCGCAAGTCTTGGTTGCAACGCGGCTACCTGCCGATTCTCTCTTGGACGCAACGTCGCCCGGTCATCACGCTGGTCTCGTCGTTTGTTGTTCTAGTTATGACCTTCGGTGCCGCTGGCTTGTTGAAGACCGACTTCATCGGCTCGAGCGGTTCGACGACTTTCGTAATCAACCAGACCTTGCCGTCTGGCGCGACTTTGAAGCAACAGGATGAAGCCGCCGCGAAAATCGAAGGCATTCTTCTTTCTTACGACGAAATCACCGTTGTGCAGACCACCATCGGCTCATCTGGTGATGGCCGCGTTGCCTTCGGTGGCGCAGCCGGCGGCATCAGCATTCAGGTGACCGCCGAAGAGGGCGCTGACCAGATTGCACTTCAAGACAAGTTGACCGCTCAATTCGCTAAAGACGCTTCACTCGGCGAAGTTAAAATTGGTGGCGGTGGCGGCCCTGCGATTGGCGGCGGAAGCACTATCGACATCAAGTTGAGCGCTTCTAACGACGAATTGCTAAACGCAGGAATCACAGCGGTGCAGGCTGCGATGATCGGCACAAAAGATGCCGGTGAGATTACCAACTCGCTCGCCGACAAGCAGCGCACCCTTCGCGTAACCGTTGATCGCATGGCAGCCGCTCGTCGCGGTCTAACCGAAATCGCAATCGGTGGCATCGTGTCATCGGCCATGAAGCCGGCAAGCATTGGCAAGGTCAACCTCGACGGAGTCTCTACTTCGATCTACGTGGTCAAGACCGACATCGCCGACACGGTCGCCGAGGTTAAGAACATCTCGATTCCTACCGCAACGGGTGTTGTTCGACTATCGAGCTTGGCGAACATCGAAGAGGTTGAGGTTCCGACAGCAATCACCACCGAGAAGGGCGACAGAAGCGCACAGGTTTCAATCGCCCCGACCGGCGACAACCTGGGCGCTATCACCGCAGACGTGACCAAGCGACTCGCGGGCGTTGAACTACCGGCAGGTGTAACCGCAACCATCGGTGGTGTCTCGGCATCACAGGCAGACTCGTTCTCTCAGCTCGGTGTTGCGTTGTTGGCCGCGATCGCAATCGTGTTCATCGTGATGGTTGCAACGTTCTCGAGCATCATCCAGCCGCTGATTCTGTTGATCTCGATTCCATTCGCGGCAACCGGAGCCATCGGATTCTTGCTGGCCACAGACACGCCACTTGGTGTTTCGGCAATCATCGGAATGCTGCTGCTAGTCGGTGTGGTTGTGACCAACGCGATTGTGTTGATCGACCTAATAAACCAGTACCGCCGCGAGGGCAAGCCAACCCAGCAAGCCATCATGGATGGCGCTCGCCAACGCCTGCGCCCGATCTTGATGACCGCTCTGGCAACTATCTTCGCGCTGACTCCGCTAGCTGTTGGTCTAACCGGCAGCGGTGGCTTCATCTCGCAGCCGCTGGCAATCGTGGTTATCGGTGGACTCTTCTCGTCAACCGTTCTGACCCTGGTCATCGTGCCGGTGCTCTACTGGTTGGTTGAGGGTCGCAAAGAGCGTCGCGCGGCCCGCAAGGCTAACCGCACTCCGAAGCCAGAGAAACCAGCTAAGCCATCTAAGCCAAGCCGCAGCGCAAAGACCGCTTAGCTCTCGGTTTAGAATTAGGGAGGTCTCGGATGTCCGAGGCCTCCCTTAGCTTTTAGGCGTGATTAACATTTCAGACAACCTCGTATGGATCGACTGCGAAATGACGGGGCTCAACCCAGAAGTCGACTGCCTGGTTGAGATTGCCGTCGTAGTAACTAACTCTGAACTCGAGATTCTCGACGAGGGCATCGACATCGTGATCAAGCCAACACCCGAGGGGCTTGCCAACATGGGCGAGTTCGTCACAAACATGCACACCGAGAGTGGCCTGATCAACGAATTCGAACACGGAGTCGACTTGGCCGAGGCCGAGCAAATCGTTCTCGAATACGTAAAACGTTTTGTTCCAGAAGCGAGAACCGCTCCCCTAGCCGGCAACACAATTGGCACCGACCGCATGTTCATCAACCGCTACATGCCTCAGCTCGACTCACACCTGCACTACAGAAACATCGACGTCTCATCGGTGAAAGAACTCAGCCGTCGGTGGTTTCCGAGGGTTTACTTCAACCTGCCAAGCAAGGCTGGCGGCCATCGAGCTCTGGCAGACATCCGTGAATCGATCAAAGAGCTTCAGTATTACCGCAAGACAGTTTTTGTTGCTCCACCTGGACCTACTAGTGAAGCGGCTAAGTCGGCTGCAGAGGGTCTGGGCGCAGACTAGACCCGAGATAGGCCGCCTGTTAGAATTGTGCGGTTGTCGCGAGTTATCGCGGCGCATGGTGGGTATAGCTCAGATGGTAGAGCACCTGGTTGTGGTCCAGGGGGCCGCGGGTTCAAGTCCCGTTACTCACCCCAACGCAAATAAAAACCCCTGAGAGTAAATCTCAGGGGTTTTGTGCGTTGGGGTGAACCCTTTTCTTTAGAGCCAAATTTGCTTGATGACCTGAATGACTACTCGGGAGCGGCCACGCGATTTTTTCGAGACCGCAAGTTCATCACAAATCTATGCCCAACCCATCCCGCAAACCCCCAGGTTATCGCCAGCAGCAACACGAACCCCAGCATCATGACAGCGATCAGGTCATCTAGTGGGTTGCCGCCCTCCCAGTCGGTTACGAAGATTGGGTTTCGCAAGGTCAGGTAGAGCGCGAGCGAACCTAGAGCGGTCAGCGCAAAAGCCAGGTTGACCCAGTTGTCTTTTGCTCTGCGACCTGATGTCCAAGAATTTCGTGAAACCGCATAGCCAATTATGGGTAGACCAAAGAAGGTGATTATTGGCCCGAACAGCACGATCACAATTGGAAGGGTAACTGAAAGAGCGAGAATCTTTTTGGGCGTTGATAAAGCTTGAAAGCTTAGGCTCAACTTTCTCACGTTACTTGTTGGCCATCTCGATCAGCAGTTCGCGCACGCGAGCCGCATCGGCCGAACCAGCCATAGCCTTCATGACCGCTCCGATAACCTGACCGGCTGCCTGCATGCGACCCTCACGAATCGCGTCGAGCACATCCGGCTGGGTTGCGAGCGCAGCTTCGATTGCCGCGATTAGCGCGCCGTCGTCAGAAACAACTTCGAGGCCGCGAGCCGAAACGATTTCGGCAGGTGAACCTTCGCCGGCCAATACGTATCCGAGAACTTCACGAGCCAAGCGGTCGTTAATTTTGCCGTCTTCGATTAGTTTGGCAAGTTCGGCAACCTGAGCAGGAGTGATGTTCGGAATCGCACCCTCTTCGCTTTCGTTTGCGATGCGAGCGAGTTCGCCCATCCACCACTTGCGAGCGGCCTGCGGCTTTGCTCCGGCGGCAACGGTCTCTTCAAGCTGGTCGAGCAGGTCGGCGTTCACGACGTCACGGAACTCTAGTTCGCTAAAGCCCCACTCGCCTGCCAAACGCTTGCGGCGATCTGCTGGCTTCTCAGGAAGGGTCGCGCGGAGCGATTCAATGAGTTCGCGCGAAGGCTGAACGGGCACCAGGTCTGGCTCAGGAAAGTAGCGGTAGTCATCGGCATCGCTCTTTGGGCGACCAGCGCTGGTTGCACCCTTGTCTTCGTGCCAGTGGCGGGTCTCTTGAATGATGGTTCCACCATTCGCAAGGATGTGCGCCTGGCGCTGAATCTCATAGCGAACCGCACGCTCGATCGAGCGAAGCGAGTTGACGTTCTTGGTTTCGGTGCGGGTGCCCAGCTTCTCGGCACCCTTCTTGCGAAGCGAAACGTTTGCGTCACAGCGCACGTTGCCGCGCTCCATGCGGGCATCGCTTACGCCGAGACCCTTGACGATTTCACGAACCGAACGAACATAGGCGGCCGCTAACTCTGGAGCCTCGCTTCCCGCGCCATAAATCGGCTTGGTCACGATCTCGACCAACGGAACACCGGCGCGGTTGTAGTCGACGAGCGAATACTCGGCACCCTGAATGCGGCCGGTTGAGCCACCGATGTGGGTTAGCTTGCCAGCGTCTTCTTCCATGTGCGCGCGCTCGATTAGAACGTTGTGCACGGCGCCAGACGGAACCTCAACTTCAAGCGCACCTTCGAAAGCAATCGGTTCGTCATACTGCGAGGTCTGAAAGTTCTTGGCAAGGTCTGGGTAGAAGTAGTTTTTGCGAGCGAAACGACCTGTCGGAGCAATTTCACATCCGAGTGCTAGGCCAATCTTGATGCTCGACTCGACTGCAGTCTTGTTTACCGCTGGCAGTGCGCCTGGCAAAGCAATGCAGATTGGGCAAACGTTGGTGTTTGGCTCGTTGCCGAACTCGTTCTTGCAACCGCAAAACATTTTGGTGTTGGTGTTGAGCTCAACGTGAACTTCGAGACCGATAACAACTTCGAACTGCTCGAGCGCTTGCTCGTAGTTCATCAATTCTGCTTTCGCCATGATTAGTTCACCTCTAACTCTGGAGCGAAATCAATCATTCGCTTGCCCCAAATTTCTTCGTGCGCCTTTTCGAGCCATGCGCCTGCCTGGTAAAGGCGAGCGTCTTCGCGAGCAGGTGCGAGCAACTGTATTCCAACCGGCAGGCCGTCTTCTTCTGCCAAGCCATTCGGCACTGAGATACCAGGGATGCCGGCGAGGTTCGCCGGAATCGTCGCAATGTCGTTTAGATACATCGCCAGCGGGTCATCGATCTTGTCGCCGAACTTGAATGCGGTGGTCGGCGCTGTTGGCGAGACCAAAATGTCTGCCTTGGCAAACGCCGCGTCGAAGTCGCGCTGAATCAAGGTGCGAACCTTGAGTGCTGCGCCATAGAACTTGTCGTATGAACCGCTCGAGAGCGCGTAGGTACCGAGAATGATTCGACGCTTTACCTCTGGGCCGAAACCGACTTCGCGGGTGGCGGCCATAACGCGCTCGATTGTGGCTTTCTCGCCTGGCTCAACGCGCATGCCGAAGCGAACGCTGTCGAACTTGGCGAGGTTTGAAGACGCCTCGGCGGGCAAGATCAGGTAGTAGGCGGCAATCGCATACTCGAAGCTCGGGCAGTCGACCTCAACGATTTCGGCACCTGCGGCGGCTAGAAGGTTCAGGCTCTCTCTGAAACGAGCGGCAACGCCTGGCTGAAAGCCGTCGCCAGCCAACTGCTTGATTACGCCGAAGCGCATGCCCTTGACGTCAAGCTTCTTGGCTGCTGCGGTCATCGAGCCGAGCGACTCTGGAAGCGAGGTGCTGTCGTGTGGGTCGTGACCAGCGATTACGTCTTGCAACATCGCTGCGTCGAGAACGTTGCGAGCTACAGGGCCGATCTGGTCGAGCGAAGATGCGAGTGCAACCAGGCCGTAGCGAGAGACAGCACCGTATGTTGGCTTGGTGCCAACGGTTCCGGTGACCGCACCCGGAAAACGAATCGAACCACCGGTGTCAGAACCGATTGCGAGCGGTGCCTGAAATGAAGCAACGACAGAAGACGAACCTCCGCCAGATCCACCAGGAATGCGAGTGAGATCCCACGGATTCTTCGACGGACCAAAAGCACTGAACTCAGTCGACGAACCCATCGCGAATTCGTCGAGGTTGGTCTTGCCAAGAATTGGCATGCCCGCTGCGCGAAGTTTCTTCACAACGGTTGCGTCGTAAGGCGGCTGCCATCCCTGAAGAATTTTCGAACCAGAAGTTGTCGGTGCATCGATAGTCGCGAGGTTGTCTTTCACCGCGATTGGCACACCAGCCAAAGGTGATGAGACTTCGCCGGCGGCACGTGCGCGGTCGGCCTCGGCTGCTGCGATCAGTGAAGCCTCTGGGCTTTGGTAAAGGTATGAGTGAACAGCTGCATCGACTGCATCGCTGCGCTCGAGGTGCGCGCGAGTTACTTCGACAGACGAGACTTCGCCCGAACTAATTAGTGCGGCAAGTTCGCTTGCGGTTTTGCGAATGAGATCGGTCATGGCCTACTCCTCATCCAAGATGGCATTTACTTTGAAACGGCCGTCTGCGCTGTCTGGAGCGCCCGATAAAGCTTCAGCCTGGCTGAGCGATGGCTCGACCACGTCTTCGCGAAACACGTTTGCCATGGCAATCGGGTGACTGGTCGAAGGGGTGTCGGCATCGATGGCTTTGCTGACGTGAGCGACAGAGTCAGCAATCACGGATAGCTGCTTGGTGAACTGCTCGACTTCTTCGTCAGAGACGAGAATTCGAGCGAGGCCAGCCAAATGGCGCACTAGCTCGGGGGTTATTTCAGACATTAGGGCTCTCTCAGAACGAGGGATGTTTACCGGCTAAGTTTACCCGACAGCCCGTTTCGGCGGTGTTTCGGGTCTTTAAGCGCCCAGCCTGCGCACAAACTCGTCTTCGTCGATTACCTCGACCCCGAGTTCTTCGGCCTTGGCCAGCTTTGAGCCAGCGTTCTCGCCAGCAACCACGAACGAGGTCTTCTTAGACACCGAACCGGCAGCCTTGCCGCCGTTCGAGATGATTGCCTCTTCTATGCCCTCTCGGGTGAACTGCTTTAGTGAACCGGTTGCCACGATGGTTAGTCCGCTGAACTTGCCGCCTTCTGCAACCGCGGCACCAGGGCCAGCGTGACCTTCGATGTGAAGCAGCACACCGGCAGCACGCCACGACTCGATTATCTCGGCGTGCCAGTCGACCGAAATCCAGTCTTTTATCGAAGCCGCGAGAGTTGCCCCGACACCTTCAACCTGACTGAGTTCTTCTGCTGTCGCTGAGAAAATCGCATCGAGCGAACCGAAGTGGTTGCTCAGCGATCTGGCAGCAACAGGGCCAACGTGCCGAATGCCAAGAGCCGTCAAGAGTCGCCAAAGCGGTCGAGTTTTTGCCTCTTCGAGATTGCGCAAAAGTTTAAGTGCGGTTTCAGATGGCGTGCCATCTTTTTTCTTGAACAGGTCATCGGTTAGCTGCTCGAGAGTCAAACTGAAAATTGCAGCCTCAGAAGTCAAGATTGCTTGGCCATCGTTTGTGCGAGTTAGTGCATCCGCCGCAACATCGCCGAGCGCTTCGATGTCGAGAACACCGCGAGAGCCGATGTATGCAATTCGTTCGCGCAACTGAGCTGGGCAACTCTTGTGGTTGCTGCAGCGAAGATCGATGTCGCCATCGGCTTCTTGATGCAGCGGCGCGTTGCACTCGGGGCACTTTGTTGGCATCACAAATGCTCGCTCGCTGCCATCGCGCTTCTCGATAACCGGGCCGAGAATTTCTGGAATCACATCTCCGGCTTTGCGCAGAACGATTGTGTCGCCGATCAAAATGCCTTTTGCCTTGACCACGTCTTGGTTGTGCAGGGTCGCAAACTCAACGACCGAACCGGCAACCTTCACCGGCTCGACTACCGCGTAAGGAGTAGCGCGACCGGTTCGGCCAACCGAGACGCGAATGTCTAGCAACTTGGTGTGAACCTGTTCGGGCGGGTACTTGAACGCAATCGCCCAACGCGGCGCCCTGCTTGTGTAACCCTGCTCCTGCTGCTCTGCAAGGGCATCGATCTTCACAACGACACCGTCGATCTCGTGCTCTAGGTCGTGCCGGTGGGCTTCGAATTCGTCGATGTAAGCCTGAACGTCTTCGGCAGTCGAAACCACGCGATAGCGCTCTGAGGTTGGCAAACCCCAAGACTTAAGCAACTCGTAGATTTCGCTCTGGTTCTTAACCGGGGCGTCTTGCCAGGCACCGATGCCGTGCACCAGCATGCGAAGCGGGCGGCTAGCCGTGACCTTCGAATCTTTTTGGCGCAGCGACCCGGATGCCGAGTTTCTCGGGTTTGCGAACGGCGCTTTGCCCTCGGCGATCAAGCCCTCGTTGAGTGCAGCGAAGTCGGCCACTGCAAAAAAGATTTCACCGCGCACCTCAACCACTGGCGGGTGACCCTTGCCAGATAGCTCTCGCGGAATCGACTTGATTGTGAGCACGTTCGCGGTGACATCTTCGCCGACTACTCCGTCGCCACGTGTTGCAGCAGACACCAACTTGCCATTCTCGTAACGCAGATTGATGGCGAGGCCGTCGATCTTGAGTTCGCACAAGAACGGGCCGCCGCCCGACTTGGTTATCCATGCCGCCATTTCTTCGCGACTGAAAACGTTGTCGAGCGACCACATGCGATCTAGGTGCTGAACCGGAGAGAAAGTGGTTGTTGCTTCGCCACCTACGCTTTGGGTCGGCGAGTCGCCGGTGATTAAATCTGGATGCTCCGCCTCGAGCAATTCGAGCTCGCGCATCAACGCGTCATAGTCTGCGTCAGAAATCAGAACCGTGTCGTTCGAATAGTAGGCACGACGGTGCTTATTGATTTCGTCGACTAGTTCGGCAACGCGTTTAGCTGCTGCAGCGTGAGTCATGCGCCTATTGTCTCGGCTTCTACCGACAGAGCACTGACCGTGCGATCGATTGTGGCCTGACCCAAAACTCGAGTGCCGACATACAAGACCGCGGTCTGCCCGGGAGCAACACCCATCAACGGGTCACGCAACTTCATCACAATTTCGCCATCGACAACCGCAGCCATGCACGGCACGGCGTCGGCGTGGGCGCGCACCTGCACGTCGGCCTCGAACCAGGTGGTTGCGTCTTTGGGCTCGCTGCCACACCAGGTGAAGCGCGAGCCGGCAAGTTCGGTTACGGCAAGGGCCGCGTGCGAACCAACCACGACCTGGTTGGTCTTGGGGCGAATCTCTAGAACGAAACGTGGCTTGCCATCGGCGGCTGGACGACCAATGTTGAGACCCTTGCGCTGACCGATGGTGAATCCGTGTGCGCCGCTGTGCTGACCCAAAACGTTTCCGCTGCGATCAACAATCTCGCCCTCTTTTTCGCCGAGCTTGTCGGCGAGCCAATCCTGCGTGTCACCCTCTGGAATGAAACAGATGTCATAGCTGTCTGGCTTGTTGGCGACGGCTAATCCGCGCGCTGACGCCTCAGCCCTGATGTCGTCTTTCGAAGCCGATGCGCCAATCGGAAAGTACGCGTGCTTCAACTCTTTTGTGGTCAGCACACCGAGCACATAGCTCTGGTCTTTCGCGTAGGCATTGCTTCGGTGCAATTCGAGTTCGCCGTCGTCGCCGGTCAAAATGGTCGCGTAGTGCCCGGTGCAAACCGCATCGAAACCAAGGGCAAGCGCTTTTTCGAGCAGAGCTGCAAACTTGATGCGCTCGTTGCATCGCATACACGGATTCGGCGTGCGGCCCGCTTCGTATTCGGCAATGAAATCGTCAACTACTTCTTCTTTGAACTTTTCGCTGAAATCCCAGACGTAGTAAGGAATGCCGAGAATGTTGGCTGCGCGCTGCGCATCCATGCTGTCTTCGATTGTGCAGCAACCTCGCGAACCGGTTCGAAGCGTGCCGGGCATGCGCGAGAGGGCTAGGTGAACGCCAACCACTTCGTGGCCGGCCTCAACGGCTCGGGCGGCGGCAACGGCGGAGTCAACTCCACCAGACATCGCAGCAAGAACCTTCATGGTTCAAGTTTAAGTCGGGTTTGCGCTGCGGGCGGCGGCAACTGCCGTTGGTAAAACCTGCAGAAAGCGCTCGATTTCGGCCTCTGTGGTTTGCAGACCAACCGTGATTCGCAGGCACGAGTTGGCCTCATCTTCAGACCGACCCATAGCCAAGAGCACGTGCGATGGTCGGTCGACACCGGCCTGGCAGGCAGAACCAGCAGAGACGGCAATATCGGCTTGATCAAGCAAGAACAGCAGGCCGTCAGACTTTAGACCCTCGAAGGTGAAGTGTGCGTTGTGAGTCATGGCTGAGGCCGAACCGCGGCTGAAGCGCGCACCTGAGATTGTGCTCTCGATGCCTTCGCGAAGCCGCTCGACAAGTGCTCGGGTGTGCGAGTTGTGCTTCGACATGTTGGCAACGGCAAGGCTGGCCGCATGCGCGAAGGCCTTGGCTCCCGGGGCGTTCATGGTGCCGCTTCTCATCGAGCGCTCCTGCCCGCCACCGTGAACCAGCGGTGTGAGGGTTTCGGCGCGCGAAAGAATGAGTGCACCAACCCCAACCGGGCCAGCAACCTTATGAGCCGAGATGCTCAGCGCCGAAAGGCCAGAGCTCTTGAAATCGATTGGCACGTGCCCGAAAGCTGCGATCGCATCGCTGTGAACCGGAATGCCGTGCTTGACCGCGAGCGCGGTGACAGCTTTGATGTCGTTGATCACCCCGACCTCATTATTGGCCCACATCATCGTGATCAGAGCCACCTCTGAACCTCGTGCAGCCAAGAAGCTTTCGAGCGCGGCCAGTTCGATAACTCCCTCGTCGCTTACGCCTATCCATGCGACTTCTGCACCTTCGTGTGCCTCGAGCCACTCGATTGGGTCGATTACGGCGTGGTGCTCCATGTAGGTAGACACGATTACGTTGCGGGCCGGGTTCTCGCCGCGGCGCTTCCAGAACAGACCCTTGATGGCAAGATTGTCGCTCTCGGTGCCGCCAGCGGTGAAAATCACCTCGCTGCGATCACAACCAACCGCGAGCGCGATTTGCTCACGCGCGTCTTCGAGCATCATGCGACTGCCCTGACCGAGTGAGTGAGTTGAGCTCGGGTTTCCAACGGTTTGCAACGCTTCTGTGAAGGTTGCGAGCACCTCTGCACTAATCGGCACCGATGCCGCGTAATCGAGGTAAATAGCCATGTGGCTAGCCTAGGCTTTTGGCTATGTCTTTCGCAGTGCCGGGCAACAAACTTGGCGTAACTTTCGCCAACGAACTTGGAACCATCAGGGTTTACTCGGCCAACGCAACCTATTTGGCAATTGTGATTCTCGACGACGAAAACCCACGTGAGATTCGACGCGAAATCGAACTGCTCAGGGGCGAAGACGACATCTGGTCGGCCACCTCTGCAGCGCTGAAGCCGGGCATGAAGTACGCCATCCGTGCTGATGGACCAGAAGGGCCAAGGCATGACTTCAACCGAGACCTGCTGCTCATCGACCCCTATGCCCGCGGCATCAAGCGCGAATCGGCGCGCGAGTACTACTGCGTGGCAATTGACGACGGCTTCGACTGGCAAGGGGTTACCAAGCCAGACGTGCCACTCGACCGAGTTGTGATCTACGAGGCTCACGCTCGCGGGCTGACCCGTGGCAACACCGA
>WLIA01000024.1 GCA_009702455.1 Actinomycetota bacterium
AAGACCAAAGCCGATATTGCAATTCTCGAAATGGATGAGGGGCACGCAGACTCGATCACAAAAGAAGTTGCGCCTCGAATTGTCACGCTGCTCAACGTTCTTGAAGATCAGCTAGACAGATTTGTTGATCCCGCTCTTGTTCGAGATTCCCTGCACTCTGTTGCCAGTAGGGCAACCCAGAAAGTTCTTCTAAACGCCGATGACCAGAACCTTTTGCTTCTGGCCAAGAAAACAACCCCTGCTCAGATTGACTGGTTCGGAATTCAATCTTCTGTAATGGGAGATTCCGATCTAGGTGTAGCGCCAACATACGTAGCAGCGCTATCGAGACCTACGAATTTGGTGGCCGAGGTGTTCAATTTGGTTGCGAAAAAGTGTTCTGTGAGAATCTCAGAGCGCGAAGTCATTTTCGATCTTCCGAGTCGTGGACTTCACTACGCGCTCGATTCCGTTGCGGCACTCGCTACGGCTCGCGAACTGCTTGGTGACCGTTTCGACCTTGAGCTCGCAGAACAGGTTTTAACCGACTTGCCACCGGTTTTTGCCAGGGGAGAGGTTGTCGAAGTTGAAGGGCAGCAAATCGAATTTGTCTTGGTTCAGAACCCGACCTCATTCCAACTCAATCTAGACAACCTGAATTTGCCAATTGAATCGCTAATGATTGCAATTGGACGAGACGTGCACGATCCGTCTTGGCTTTGGACTGTTGATTTCTCGAAGTTGAAGCATGTCGACGTCGTCTCTGGCTACAACTGCGGCGAAATCGCTTTGCGACTCTCCTACGACAATGTCTCTATAGGTGTCGCAGACGACGACCTCTTCGAGTCGTTCAGCGCATTTCTTGCCCTACCTACGCCGGCCAATTCAATGAAGACGGTTATCTTCTCGGCCGATTCGATGCGCCGCCTCAGACGTCACCTCGGTTTCATTAGACCGGATGAGGTGGAGGCATGATTCGTTTGCTCGAGCTCTACCCAGAGCACCTCAACCTAAATGGCGACCGCGGAAACCTTGTTGTGCTTCAGCGTCGACTTGAGTGGGCAGCCATTGAAGTGCAGGTCTCTAGTTACCGGCCCGGCGAATCATTAGGCAGTGAAGCTCCTGATTTCGTGTTGCTAGGCCACGGTTCTCCGGCGGCCTGGCGACAAATCTATGCCGACCTTGCGCGCATCGCACCTACCCTGCAGAGCTGGATCGATGGCTCCACCCAGATGTTGGCAGTGTCGTCTGGTTTCGCCGCTCTGCACGGATTAATTCGTGGGCTACCGACCGAGGTCAACAAGGTGCCGCGAATCTCGAAATTCGAAGTTGCCGAATTTGAAAACGGTCAAGTTGTTGGCTACAAGAACACAGATTTAGATTTGCCGACTCTTGAGCGCTTTGGCAATTTGATCGGCACGGTTTTGCACGGACCGATACTTGCCAAGAACACTCAGTTCACAAGTGACCTAATTGGTTTGATGATGAACGGTCAAACTAAGAACTTAGATTTGTCGCCAGCGATCAGCAGGTATGCCGAAGATGCGTGCAAGCTCGCGATCGAGTTATCGAGCGAGTAGTTTGTCGGTTTCGTCTTGCCACTTGATGGCAACCGGCTGTAAAGCTTCGCGCTTTTCGTTGCCGTGGTGACCGCAGAAAAGAAGCTCGCCGGCAGCCAAGGTAACTCGAATGTAGGCCTGAGCACCGCACTCGTCACACCGATCTGCGGCTGTGAGTTCGTTGGTGGTTTCTGGCTCTTGTTCGATTTCAGTTGATTGCATTTGCATTCCTTTCGGTACATCAATGAGAACACACACCACTGACAAAACAGTTCAATTCGGGCCGATTTCGCTAACTGCGAATATTTACGCACCCGTGTTTATTCAGGGCTTCTAGACGTCTAGTGGGTAACATTGCGACGTGTCTAAGAGTGAGTATTCCGCGCGGCATCTATCCGTGCTCGAAGGCCTCGAAGCCGTTCGCAAACGCCCCGGCATGTATATCGGATCAACCGACTCTCGCGGGCTTATGCACTGTCTCTGGGAGATCATCGACAACAGCGTCGACGAGGCTCTCGGAGGCCACGGTGGGTCGATTTCGATCATTCTGCACAAAGACCAGAGCGTCGAGGTTCGAGACACCGCTCGAGGCATTCCAGTAGACATCGAACCGAAAACCGGCCTTTCTGGCGTTGAAGTTGTATTCACCAAGCTGCACGCAGGTGGCAAGTTCGGTTCTGGTTCTTACGCGGCATCTGGCGGTCTCCACGGAGTTGGTGCCTCTGTCGTC
The DNA here is from genome assembly GCA_009702455.1 of Actinomycetota bacterium. Classification (GTDB taxonomy): domain Bacteria; phylum Actinomycetota; class Actinomycetes; order Actinomycetales; family Microbacteriaceae; genus Rhodoluna. The sequence goes on from WLIA01000024.1 coordinate 2,269, forward strand.
AACGCTCTGTCGGAGCGATTGGACGTTGAGGTTGACCGCGACGGTAAAACCTGGGCCATGTCTTTTCGCAGGGGAGAGCCTGGCATTTTTGATGACAGCAAGGGCGTGAGCCCGAGCAACAAATTCAAGGCTTTCGAAGACAACAGCGTTTTGCGTGAGATCGGCAAGGTCGCTAAAAACACCACCGGAACCCGAGTTCGCTATTGGTCTGATCCGCAGATTTTCATCAAGGATGCAAATTTCAACATGTCTGAGTTGAGCGATCGAGCTCGCCAAACAGCCTTTTTGGTTCCGGGGCTAGCCATTCACATCGACGATGTTCGTTCTGGCAAGTCAGAGAAGCAAGAATTCAAATTTGATGGCGGAATCATCGAGTTCGCCAATTTTCTTGCGAAGGACCAACCGCTAACTTCTACCTGGCGACTTGCCGGTTCTGGTGACTTCACCGAAACCATTCCGGTTTTAGGTGAAGACGGCAACATGGTGAGCAAAGAGGTTTCGCGAAAGTGCGATGTTGACATCGCGGTGCGATGGGGAACCGGTTACGACACCGAGGTGAAGTCGTTCGTGAATATTATTTCGACATCAAAAGGTGGAACCCACATAGCTGGTTTCGAGACAGCGCTGCTGAAAACACTTAAGGGTCACATCGATACAAACTCGCGCAAACTAAAACTCGGCAACGACAAGGTTGAAAAGGAAGACGTGATGAGCGGTCTCACCGCTATTGTCACCGTGCGCTTAGCCGAACCCCAATTCGAAGGGCAAACCAAAGAGGTTTTGGGCACGCCAGCGGTGAAGAATATCGTTGCAAACGTGGTTGCCAAGACTCTGAACGATCGTTTTGCAAGCAGCAAGCGCGACGACAAGACGCAGTCGGCATTGCTTCTCGAGAAAATTGTTGCCGAAATGAAGTCTCGCGTTTCGGCTCGCGCTCATAAAGAAACCCAGCGACGCAAGAACGCCCTAGAGAGCTCTTCTCTGCCAAGCAAGTTGGTTGATTGCAGAACCAACGAAACACTTGTTAGCGAGCTCTTCATCGTCGAGGGTGACTCTGCACTTGGCACCGCGAAACTCGCTCGCAACAGCGAGTATCAAGCGCTGTTACCCATCCGTGGAAAGATCTTGAACGTTCAGAAGGCCTCGGTCTCTGACATGCTCTCGAACACAGAGTGCGCTTCGATCATTCAGGTCATCGGAGCCGGGTCGGGTAGGTCGTTTGACCTTGAGTCCGCGAGGTACGGCAAGGTGATTTTGATGAGCGACGCAGATGTCGATGGCGCTCACATTCGAACCCTTTTGCTCACCCTGATCTACCGCTACATGAGGCCGCTAGTCGAAGACGGCAGGGTTTACGCAGCTGTTCCGCCGCTGCACAGGGTCGAGGTTGTCAATCTCGGCAGCAAGGCGAATGAGGTCATCTACACCTATTCGCAGCAGGAACTCGAGTCGCTCCTGATTAAGCTCGAGAAGGCCGGCAAGCGCTATAAAGAGCCGATTCAGCGCTACAAGGGTCTCGGAGAGATGGATGCCGATCAGCTCGCCGAGACGACCATGGACCGCTCGCACCGAACCCTTCGCAGGGTAAATATTCTCGACGCCGAGTATGCCGAGAAAACCTTTGAACTGCTCATGGGCAACGAGGTTGCGCCACGTCGCGATTTCATCGTTGAATCAGCCGATGGGCTTGAGCGCGACCGAATCGACGCCTAAGCGGTTCCTATCGCTCCAAGAGGGCTTGCAATCTTTGAGCCACTGGCGTCACGCTTGCTTGGTTCTAGATCGAATTCAATTGGCTTGCCATCAGCCGCACTCGCTAGAAATTCGGGGTTACCGGCCCAAGCGAAATAAACCTGATCTTCATTGCGAATGAACTTGTGAGCACGCACACCACCGGTGGCACGGCCCTTCATCGGAAACTCGCTGAGCTCTGAAAGCTTGGCGCTGCCCGAGTCTGTGCCAGCAATTGCCGATGAGTTGTTAGCTGCGGTAATCACTACTGCGGTGTCATCGACGGCACCAAAGTAAACCGCTTCGCTACCCTTAGCCAAATTGATGCCGGCGACACCGGCTGCACCGCGACCCTGAGGTCGCACAGAGTCGGCCTTAAACCTGAGCAGTTGCGCGTCGTTGGTGACGAAAACAAATTGCATTTGGTCATTCGCTTCACATGCTCCGACCAGTTCGTCACCTGGCTTTAGAGAGATGATCTCAAACTCGTTTTTTGCTGGCCAATCTGCAGAAAGACGTTTAACCGTTCCAAGCTTTGTGCCAACGCTCAAGCCGGTTGTCTCGCCCAATTCGAGTGCGTGAAGCAAGCGTTCTTTCCTTGCAAGCCCCAAGAACTCGCTTGCTTTAGCGCCACCCGCGACATCGGTAGGGTCGCTTATTGCTGGGATGTCGGCCACGTGAATTCTCACCACGCGACCGAGGTTCGTCACGAAACCGATGTCACTGCGAGTTGTGGTTTTCACGCGCACCATAACCGCATCGTGACGTTTGCGTTTAGTTCCTATCACCAGCGCTACGTCGTCTGAGTCGATTCTTGAGATTAGTCCGCTCGTGGTAACGCGAACGCTGCTCGGTGAATCCGCAAGCTGCGCATCCATGCCGGCAACCTTTGCTACAGACATCGGTTTGACTTCTTCAAACTCTGAGATGAGCGTTGTTCTTCTCGCATCGCCGTGTTTATCGGCAACGGCCTGCAACTCTGAAATCACAACCTCGTCTAGTGCTTCTTTTGAGGCGAGAATTCGCTTTAGTTCGACAATTTCTGTCTGAAGTTGTGACTTCTCAGTCTCGAGTTCAATCTGTGAGAACTTCGTTAGTCGACGCAACCTAAGTTCAAGAATGTACTCGGCCTGCAATTCTGAGAGTTCGAAAACTTTGCGCAACTTGGCGCGGGCTTCATCAACTTCATCGCTGGTGCGAATCACCTGGATTACTTCGTCGATGTTCAAGACCGCGATCAAGAGCCCGTCGATCAAATGCAGACGCGCTTCGCGTTTGCCAAGCCGGTTGGTGGTGCGTCGACGAATAACTGACAGACGATGTGTCAGATAAACCTGCAGCAAATCTTTTAGACCAAGGGTCGCCGGCCTGCCATCGACAAGGGCAACGTTATTGATTCCGAAGGAGTCTTCCATCGGGGTAAAGCGGTAAAGCAGATCAAGAACCACCTGTGGGTCAAAGCCGGTCTTGAGTTCAATGACTAGTTTGAGTCCATTGGTTCTGTCGGTTAGGTCGATAACGTCAGAGATGCCGAGAAGTTTCTTGGTGTTAACGCCCTCTTTGATTTTCTCGATGACCTTTTCAGGCCCGACAAGGTAGGGAAGCTCTGTGACAACTAGACCGAGCTTTCTGGCAGAGACGCTCTCAACTGAAACGCGAGCGCGGGTTTTGAATGATCCCTTGCCAGACTCGTATGCATCTTTCACACCGTCGAGACCCATGATGATTCCACCGTTAGGAAGATCTGGCCCGGGCACGTATTTCATGAGTTGTTTTGTGGTCGCTGCGGGGTTTTTGAGCAGGTGAATTGCCGCCGCGACAACTTCTCGAAGATTGTGTGGCGGCATGTTCGTGGCCATGCCCACAGCGATTCCAGAGGAGCCATTTACCAGCAGGTTCGGAAAAGCGGCGGGCAGAACCTCGGGCTCAGTTAGCTGCGCGTCATAGTTTGGCTTGAAGTCAATTACGTCTTCGTCTAGACCGTCGTTCATGAGCAATGAAGCGGTTGAGAGCCTGACTTCGGTGTAGCGAGCCGCGGCCGGGCCATCGTCGAGGCTGCCGAAGTTTCCGTGGCCATCGATTAGTGGAACCCTGAGGGTAAAAGCCTGGGCCATTCTCACAAGCGCGTCATAGATAGCTCCGTCGCCGTGGGGGTGTAGCTTTCCCATAACTTCGCCCGTTACGCGAGCCGATTTCACGTGTCCGCGATCTGGGCGCAATCCCATTTCGCCCATCTGGTAGATGATGCGACGGTGCACCGGCTTCAGGCCATCGCGAGCGTCGGGCAGAGCGCGAGCATAAATGACCGAGTAGCTGTATTCGAGAAACGAATCCTGCATTTCTCGAGTCAGGTCGATGTCGAGAATCTTCTCGGCTGGTTGCTCTTTGCTAGTCATGAATTCTTCGCTCGGATGTGCTTGTGGCAGACTTTGTCTTGATGACAACGATGCTACCTGCGATTTCGCCGAGGGCGCTGAACCTAAAAGATGTGTTTCTAAGCGCAGAGGCTTCGGTGCTTGGCGAGCCAAACGCCATGAATCTGCAAAAGGTATCCAGTTCTATTGTCGTCATGATTGACGGTTTGGGTTTCGAGAATCTGAACGACGCGAAATCGGGATTTATGCGTCGCAATCTTTCAGAAACTGATTTTGCCCACTGCGGGTTTCCAAGTACGACGGCATCGAGCATCGCTAGCTTTGCAACTGGGCTAGATGCGAGTTCGCACGGATTGTTTGGCTATTCAATCTTCGACCGCTCAACCGGTGAGCTGGTTAATCTGTTGACCGGGCTTGATCGCTTTTCTATTCTCGATTACTTCAAGGGTTCGCCGCTTAGCGAAAGAGCGCGCGTGCCCATGCACGCCGTCACCCTGGCAGCCTATGAAAACTCTGGATTCACCAGGGCCACTATGCATCAAGCCAACCACCACTTCGAGGCTGAAATTGCAGAGAGGTTTGAAGTAGCCCTGCGTCTAACTCGTGTAGAGCCCGGCTGTCTGGTTTACCTCTATGTTCCCGAGCTCGATAAAGAGGCTCACAGGTCGGGTGTGAACAGTGCGCAGTGGCGCGACGTTTTTGACATCGTTGAACGCGCGGTGCAGATGCTTGCCGCCAAAGTAGCCAAAGATGTTGGCGTTGTTGTTACAGCCGATCATGGCGTCATCGATGTGCCTCAAACCAACCACGTGTACCTCGATGAGTTAACCGACTTTGAGGGCCAACTGCTCAGCGTGTGCGGCGACCCGAGAGCGCCATTCATTTATCTCAGCGAGGCTGCAGCTGCGCCTCAAATCGCAGCATTGCTCAGCGAGAGATTAGGCGATAGCGCTGCGGTGGTTACTCCTGAACAGCTCGTTCAAATGAAACATTGGAATCCGTTAATTCTCGAAGAGGCAGACCTGATGCCTGACCTGGTGATTCTCGCCTTGGGTGACATTGCAATTTTTCACAGGCAATTTGCCAAGCCGGCATCGTTGAGGGTTATTGGGCAGCACGGATCAATCACAGATAAAGAAACGAAGGTGCCAGCGCTGAGGCTAGGTGCTTACTCGTCTTCGCTCTTAGTTCCCTGAACTATCTCATCAAAACTAGGAATGCTCGGGCGTCCGGACCGTCTGACCGGAGCCGGATTCGGTGCGATTTCGCTAACTTCTGCGTCTTGTGTTTCTGTCTCGACAATCGCATCCTCGGGCACGATTGCAATTGATTGCGTAGTCGCCGTTGGCTCAACTTCGTCTGCATCGCGGGCAGATCTCTCGGCGCGCTTTTTCTTTAGCGCCTCAAGCAAATCTGTTGGCGGCTCAAATGGTTCGTCGTTCGACTCAACGAACTCGCTTGCTCGTCCGATTGGCACAACCGTTTCTACCAGCTGAGTGTCTGCGAGTGTCTGGGTGATGCCGCTTGGCTCGCTCTTAGGTTCGACGTCGGGTGCGGCTTTGAGCGGCGAGTAGCTTGGTTCAATCAATGTGTTCTGCGTCGAGAGTCGCACTGCCGCCTCGTTTTCGGGTGCTAGAACCATGCGCTTTACTTCGAATGACCAGGTGGCTTTCTGCTGTTGGCCCTGGAGCATGTAGTTAACCGAAACTAACCAAACCTGCAGCTCATCCCTGCGCGCGCTCCAAAAATGTTCATGAACTCCGCTGGCTTCAAGGCGGCCCGAAATGATGTCACCGAACTCGATTTGGCTAATTTCCGTGTGCCTATCGCCAGCTATTGAGATCCTGACGCCTCGTGCGCTGGTGATCACGTGTGAAAGTTCGTCTAGAACCGGTGCGGCGAATTTTTCAATGTAGTTGCGTGGGTCGCCAGAGCGGGCAACCAATTCATCGACGGTCGCGCCCGAACGAATCTCGGTCTGAATCTCTCGAGGTGTGAGCGTTACCGAGTTGGTGAGGCCTTTGTCGCTATTTCGGATGGTCGACTTCAAACTTTCATCGATGAAAACTCTGAATTTTTCGCCTGCGGTTGACTCGAGAAGCAGGTAATCTCCATCATTGCCGCTAAGTCGCAGTTCTGTCATGAAAGCACTCCTTCTGCAAAGAGTTTGCCACTTAGACAGGCCTTTGCTCGTTATTTCGCGATGCGAGTGGCGACTACCTGAAAGTTTGGTGTGTCGCGGCGTGGAATGTTTGCATTTTTGATGTTTTCGGTGCAAACTGTGCACGCTCACTACAAGAAGGGTTGAGAATGGCCGCCGATTACGATGCACCGAAGAAGACCGACGATGACGCCGAGTCTCTTGATGCTCTAAAGGAGCGCTCAGCGCCGACCTCGACGGCTTCGCTAGACCAAGAAGAGGTCAGCATTGATGACGATCACGAGCGAGAGAATCTGATCGATGAGGCTCTCAACGTTATGGTGGTGCCTCCGCAGACCGATGAATTTACCTGCTCGGAATGCTTCATCGTGAAGCACAAGTCGATGCTTGCCAAGAAAAAGGGCAAGTACGGCGAAGTTTGCCAGGAGTGCGTCTAGCGCTTATTGGCTAGTTAGGGCCTGACGCAGTTGCTCGGGTCTTCGGGTTGAAACCAAAATGTATGGCGTCGGGTCGGCCGCATCCGTGTTCTCGATTTTTACAAGCCCGTCTAGAGCTTTCAAGGCAACGTATGCTCGGGCGTGTAACTTCGGGCCCTTTTCGGCGAACTGCTCTGATTTTTCAATCACGGTTACCTGGCCAAGAACTTCTCTAGGTATGTGCGCCTTGCCCACCATCAGCTCTCGCTTCGTGACCACGATTCGCTTTGAGAGTGCGAATCTGATCCACACCGAAAACACAGTCGCGAGAACTCCCAATATCAGCCCGAGATCGGCATTCAGTGGTGCGAAAACCAGCCAAAACGATGGAAAGACCATTAGGTGCGGAATGAAAGTTGTGAACCTTGGAAGCTGCCATTCGCTGAATAACGGCCTATCGGGTTGGGTGTCTTTCATGAACTTAGACTACGCTCAAAAGTCTGATGAACGACTTGCCAATACTGATTAAGAGCACCAACGGTTTGCCGGTCTACGCACATCCGGGCGATGCGGGTTGTGACTTGCGCAGCTCACACGCGGCGATTATTGAACCGGGCGAGAGACTTACGATTTCTACTGGAATCTCGATCGCGATTCCAGCCGGCTACGTCGGTTTGGTGCACTCGCGCAGCGGACTCGCCGCCAATCACGGAGTAGTGGTGCTCAACAGCCCCGGAACGGTTGACGCAGGTTATCGCGGGGAGATACGGGTCACATTGCTAAACACCGACAAGAGCAAGACTTTTGAAGTTCAACCTGGTGACCGCATTGCCCAGCTGCTCGTTCAGAGGGTCGAGAGAGCTCACTTTCTAGAGGTAGACATTTTGCCCGAAACCGAGCGCGGTCAACAGGGTTTTGGCTCCACAGGAACCAAATGAGCAGAGAGACCGCCAACCAGATAGGCCCTTTCGACAGCGAGTCGATTGAGCAAGTTCGACCTTACGTAGATTTCGGCGCTTTGCGTATTGAGCCAATTGCAGACCTGGGCATGAGTGTCGAAGTTGAAGACAACACCAATCGTGTGATTGCGGTAACGCTCGAGTATGCCAACTCGAAACTGCAACTAATGGCTTTTGCAGCGCCGCGCACTGAAGGTTTGTGGTCTGATATCAGGCTTGCCGTAGCGCAGAACGTTGCCGCTCAGGGTGGTGAGGTCGAAGAGGGATACGGTTCTCTCGGTGCAGAACTGAAGGCAAAACTTCCACTCGTAGATGACACCGGTCGGGCTGCTGGTTTTCGCCTTGCTCGATTCATCGGCTTCGATGGTCCACGCTGGTGCTTGAGGGGAACTGTTAGCGGGGCCGCGTTGAACGATCCGAAGGCATCAGCCGAAATCGATGACGTATTCAGAAGCGTGGTTGTGCACAGGGGTGATGCGCCGCTTCCTCCGGGCGAAGCACTGCCACTTTCTGTTCCCGCAGGATCAGTTCTGCCGCCAGGAATGAAGACACAATCGTGAGCGACCAAAAACCCGACGAAGCTACAGCTGCAGCCAAAGCGCTTGGCATAAGAAAAGTAGATGGTCGGCACGAGTTCGACAGCAAGTCTTTGCTTGTCTCAATGGGTGGCCTGCAGGGAATCCTCGAGGCAGTTATCCCTGGATTCGTTTTTGTCATCATGTTTGCGATTACTACACAGGTTTACCTATCAATTGCTGTCTCGGCTGCATTGTCTGTGGCCTTTATCTTGATTCGAATAATCACTAGAAAACCTCTGGCCCAAGCAATCGGTGGCTTGATCGGAATCGCCATCGCTTCGTTTCTAGCCTTTCGTGATGGAGGAAGCGGGCGAGACTATTTCTTAACCGGATTCGTTACCAATCTGTCTTATCTGGTTCCGTTAGCAATCTCTGTTTTGGTGCGTTGGCCTCTAATCGGCGTCGTTGCCGGTTTTCTGCTCGGCGAGAAGACTGCTTGGCGCAAGAACAAATACGAGATGCGCCTTTTTAACATGGCCACCTTGCTCTGGGTTGGCATTTTCTCGGCGAGACTGCTGGTTCAGTGGCCGCTATACCTGGCTGACAATCTCACAGCCTTAGCCACAGCTCGCCTAATCATGGGCCTTCCGCTCTATGCTGCCGGCCTTTGGGTCACCTGGTTAATGCTCCGAGGGGTCATCCAGAGACGTCCTTGATGGTAATTTTGTAAGGGCAATTTGCTATTGATTGAGGATTAGATGTCAAAGATAAACACTTTCGGTGCGTCAGCAGAACTAAAGGTTCGTGACAAGACTTATCGAATTTTCAGACTCGACTCAGTCGAAGCAACTCAGCTTCCTTACAGCCTCAAGATTCTGCTCGAGAACCTTTTGCGCACAGAAGATGGCGCAAACATTACCGCCGACCACATCAGAGCTTTGGTCAACTGGAATCCGAAGGCCGAGCCAGATACCGAGATTCAGTTCACTCCGGCAAGGGTCATCATGCAGGACTTCACCGGAGTGCCTTGTGTTGTCGACCTAGCAACGATGCGTGAAGCGGTTGCTGACCTAGGGGGAGACCCGAAGAAGATTAACCCGCTCGCTCCAGCCGAAATGGTGATCGATCACTCGGTCGTTATCGACGTTGCTGGCTCTGCAGATGCGTTCGAGAGAAATGTTGAGTTCGAGTACGCGCGCAACGCGGAGCGTTATCAGTTCTTGCGTTGGGGGCAGACCGCTTTTGACGATTTCAAAGTAGTTCCACCCGGCACTGGAATCGTGCACCAGGTGAACATCGAATACCTGGCCCGCACCGTGATGACTCGCAACGTTGGCGGCGAGTTGCAGGCCTATCCCGACAGCTGCGTAGGAACCGACTCGCACACCACCATGGTTAATGGTCTCGGTGTTCTCGGATGGGGAGTTGGTGGCATCGAAGCCGAAGCCGCAATGCTTGGTCAACCGGTATCAATGCTGATTCCAAAGGTCGTAGGGTTCAAGTTGACCGGCGCGATTCCGGTTGGCGCGACCGCAACAGACGTTGTTCTCACGATTACCGAAATGCTTCGCAAGCACGGCGTTGTTGGCAAGTTTGTCGAGTTTTACGGCAAGGGTGTCACTTCGGTTCCCCTTGCCAATCGAGCGACGATCGGCAACATGAGCCCAGAATTTGGCTCAACGGTCGCAATATTTCCGATTGACGAAGTTACTCTCGATTACCTGCGAATCACCGGTCGCGATGCCGAACAGATTGAGCTCGTTGAGGCATACGCCAAGGCGCAAGGGCTATGGCACGACCCCTCGGTCGAGCCGATCTTCAGCGAGTATCTCGAACTAGACCTCTCAACCGTAGTTCCGTCGATTGCTGGCCCTAAGCGCCCTCAGGATCGAGTCATCCTGAGCGAGTCAAAAGAGGCGTTCGAGAAAGCGCTCAGTAGTTACGCGCCGCAATCATCAAACCCAGCGAAGGTCGAAGGCGAGAGCTTCTCAGTTGACCACGGTCACGTGACAATCGCCTCAATTACCTCCTGCACAAACACGTCGAACCCATCCGTGATGATGGCGGCTGGCCTCTTGGCGAAGAAGGCCGTTGAGAAAGGCCTAAGTTCAAAGCCTTGGGTTAAGACCTCGCTCGCACCTGGCTCAAAGGTTGTTACCGAGTACTATGCAAAAGCTGGCCTTACCAAGCACCTCGACGCACTCGGATTCAACCTCGTCGGATACGGTTGCACAACCTGCATCGGTAACTCCGGACCGCTAGACGAGCGAATCACCGCCGCAATTAATGCGAACGATCTCGCTGTAACTGCCGTGCTCTCTGGTAACCGAAACTTCGAGGGTCGAATTAACCCTGATGTGAAGATGAATTACCTTGCTTCACCTCCACTTGTTATCGCGTACGCACTAGCCGGCACCATGGATTTCGATTTTGAAGCCGAGCCGCTTGGTCAAGACAACTCGGGCGCAGATGTCTTCCTTCGAGACATTTGGCCGACACCTCAAGAAGTGCAAGAGACAATCGACAGCTCAATCAACAGTGAAATGTTCACCAGTCAGTATGCGGGCGTGTTTGACGGTGATGCACGCTGGAAAGCGCTTTCAACACCCGAGGGTGCGACTTTTGACTGGGACGAAAACTCAACATACGTTCGCAAAGCGCCTTACTTTGACGGCATGACCAAAGAGCCTTCGGCGGTAACCGACATTCTCGGCGCAAGAGTTCTGGCAAAGCTAGGGGATTCGGTAACTACCGACCACATCAGTCCTGCCGGTTCGATCAAGGCCGATAGCCCTGCCGGAAAGTATTTGAGCGAGAGAGGTATCTCTCGCGTCGATTTCAACTCATACGGTTCTCGTCGAGGAAATCACGAGATTATGATTCGCGGAACTTTCGCAAACATCAGACTTCGCAATCAGCTTCTTAGCGATGTCGAGGGCGGCTACACACGTGACTTTACTAAGCCAGATGCGCCTCAGGCCTTCATCTTTGATGCTTCTGAGAACTACCAAGCCAATTCGACACCACTGGTGATTCTCGGTGGCAAAGAGTACGGATCGGGCTCGTCTCGAGACTGGGCTGCAAAGGGCACGAGCCTTCTGGGTGTTCGCGCGGTTATCACCGAGAGTTTCGAGCGAATTCACAGAAGCAACCTGATCGGCATGGGCGTGCTTCCGTTGCAGTTTCCGGCAGGTGAGTCAGCAGACTCGCTAGGTCTAGACGGCACCGAGGTTTTCGACATTGAAGGTGTTGAGCAACTCAACAGCGGAATCACTCCAAAGACCGTTCGCGTAACAGCGAAACCTTCGTCTCACTCCACGGCTGGCAAAGCGAGCGTCGTTTTTGATGCAGTTGTCAGAATCGATACACCTGGAGAGGCCGATTACTTCAGAAACGGCGGAATTCTTCAATATGTGCTTCGAAGTTTGGTGGCACAGTCGTGATCAATAGCAAGGTGCGAAGTCTTGTCTGTTCTTGATCGGGTAAACGGACCCGAAGACCTAAAGCAGCTGAGCTCAGAGGAACTCACAACTCTCGCCGAGGAAATCCGTGCGTACCTGGTTTCATCGGTTTCCAAAACCGGTGGTCACCTCGGGCCGAACCTAGGCGTGGTTGAGGTTTCGATAGCAATTCACCGCGTCTTCAACTCACCGGTTGACTCAATCGTCTTTGATACCGGTCATCAGAGTTATGTTCACAAACTGCTCACTGGGCGAAAGAATTTTGACAACCTGCGTCAAAAGGGCGGAGTCGCCGGTTACCCGCAGCGCTCGGAGTCTGAACACGACATTGTAGAAAGTTCACACGCGTCCTCTTCGCTGAGTTGGGCAGACGGCATTGCGAAGGCCTACAGGTTAACCGGCCAGGATGACCGCTACGTGGTTGCTTTGATCGGCGACGGCGCACTCACAGGTGGAATGGCTTGGGAAGCCCTGAACAACATCAGCGATGACAATGACCGCAAGCTCGTCATAATCGTCAACGACAACGGGCGCTCCTACGCGCCAACCATTGGCGGCTTTGCGCGCACCTTGAACAACATTCGCACAGAGCAGACCTATCGAAAGCTTTACCGCCTGAGCCGAAAATTCTTCGAACGCTTTGGCTGGCTTGGGCGCTCAGCATTCTCAATGATTCGCGGAGCCGGAAAAGGCCTGCTTGGTTCGGTTACGCCCAAGAGCATGTTTCCAAACCTTGATCTCAAATACATCGGACCTATAGATGGCCACGACCTGCAAGCGGTTGAACAGGCCCTAGAGCAGGCCAAGAAGTACGCTTACCCGGTGATCGTTCACGTGATCACGCAAAAGGGTAAGGGTTTTGACCCGGCAGTCTTGAACGAAGCAGATCAGTTCCACGCGGTTGGCCAGATAAACCCCGAGACTGGTGAATCGCTTGAGGCGTCAACCTCTTCATGGACAAAAGTGTTTGGCAGCGAACTCGTCAGCTTGGCCAAAAACAACGAGAGACTTGTCGCTATCACAGGCGCAATGTTGAATCCGGTCGGGCTCGCACCATTTGCAAAAGAGTTTCCGAACAGGGTCTTCGACGTTGGCATCGCAGAACAGCACGCTGTTACTTCGGCAGCAGGAATGGCGTTCGGCGGATTGCACCCCGTGGTTGCCGTCTACGCGACGTTTATGAACCGTGCGCTCGATCAGGTTCTCATGGATGTTGCCCTGCACAAAGAGGGTGTCACATTTGTGCTCGACAGAGCCGGCGTGACCGGCCCTGACGGTGCAAGTCACCACGGCATGTGGGATCTCGCGATCTTCCAGGTGGTTCCAAACATTCGTATTGCGGCTCCCAGAGACGCGAACCTGCTCAGAGAGTTGCTAGGCGAGGCTGTGGCCATCGAGGATGGCCCGACCTTAGTTCGTTTTGGCAAGGGTTCTGTTGACGAGAACATAACCGCACTGCGGCGACTCGAAGACGGTGTCGATGTTCTTCTTGAGAGCCCGTCGAAAGATGTGTTGCTAGTGGCCGTTGGCTCAATGGCAAAAATTGCCATACAGGTTTCTAGTTTGCTAGCTGCTCAGGGCATTGGCTCTACTGTTATCGACCCTCGCTGGGTGATTCCGGTGGCCAAGTCGGTCGTGGAAATGGCAGCGAAACATCGACTCGTTGTCACCATCGAGGATGGAATTCGAGTCGGTGGCATCGGCACCAGAATTCGCCAGGCAATGCGTGCAGCGCAGGTGGATACCGCTCTGAATGAAATCGGTCTTCCCGACGAGTTTCTCGAGCACGCTACTCGCGAAGAGATTCTCGAACGAGTTGGTTTGAGCCCGCAGGCAATTGCTAGAGATATCGTCGCTCAAGTTCTTGGTGCCAAGGTTCCGTATGCGAGACCGCTCGAAGATGGTCAAGATTCGAAACTAACCCTCTGATTCAGTCTTGTCTGTTTCTGCAGGCGCAGGTTCAAATTCCTGGCTCGTTCGGATTGACTCAACCATTACGTCTGCAATGAATTCGATCTGCCACTCGCGCGCGTTGAAGCTGCGAAGTTCGCGCACAATGTCGTCTCGGTCGGCCGAGTCTCTATCTATCCAGCACACCTGTCGAATCGTCTCTGGTGAGACTAGATTCTCGAGCGGAATCTCCAAATTTTTGGCAACCTCGGTGAGATTGTGGCGCGTGCAGATGAGGCGTTTGTGTGCCTTTGGCCAACGCACGGGCCAGCTTCTGTGATTCGGAATGCCTAAGTTCGCAAGTTTTAGCGCTGGAAGGTCTCTGCTGATCTTTCCGCGCTCGAGAGCTTCCCACCAGGTATCCAGATAGTTTCGAGAAGCCCTGCCCACAAATGACCTGTCAGAGGCCAGCTCGGGTTTAGTTCGGTGAAGTGTCTTAGCAACATGGCTGATCGAGGCGTCTGGCAACAGGCGACCCGGTGCTATGTCTAGTTTGGCAGCCAGTTGTTCGCGGCTCTTCCAGAGCTCTCGAGCTACGGCTAAACCAACCTGGTTTTTCACCTCATGCAAACCGGTGGTCGTTCTCCACTTGTCTGGATTCTCGGGTTTTGGTTTAAAACTGAGAAGGTGAGAGAACTCTTGCATGGCAAATGCGAGTTTCTTCTTGTTTTCGAGATCATCGCGCAGCGCATCGGCAAGCTCGTGCAGCACATCTATGTCAAGCGCGGCGTAATCAAGCCAGGATGGGTCGAGTGGACGCTTGCTCCAGTCGACAGCGCTGTGCTCTTTTGCCAACGAGAAACCCAGGTAATGCTCGACAACCGCTCCAAGTCCAACCCTCGGCAACCCAGCAATTCGACTTCCTAGTTCGGTGTCGAACAGTTCTCTGGGATGGAGCCCGAGCTCTGAGAGGCAGGGCAGGTCTTGTGTTGCCGCATGCAAAATCCATGTTGAACTGTTTAGAACAGCCGCAAGTTCAGCAAAGTCATTTGGGTCAGATACGTCAGAAATTGAAGCCGGATCGATTAGAAACAGGGGGCCGCCTTGCCGGGCAACTTGAATCAAATATGCTCGCTGACCGTATTTGAATCCTGATGCTCTCTCGGCATCTATAGCAAGTGGCCCAGAAAGTTCAGCGAGAGCTACACAGGCATCTTGCAATTGTTGTTTGTTTTCAACAAAGATAACTTCGCGTCGAGCCTTTAGAAGTGGCGTGAGTTGTTCATCAGCCATTAGCGGTGTACTTCGCCAACTCCTGGGTTTAGCGGAAATCCAGACATAACGCTGACTATGTTTTGCCATGCAGTGAAGTGCCGACCAATTTCGGTTCCGTGCGGTGACCAACTGGCACGAAGTTCAATCTCGGCGTGGTCTGCCTCGGCAGACATCATTCCGTGGCCGCTCGAAACGACTCGCGTTGTCGTGCCGGCAAGCGCTGATTGTTCAGCTCCGGCAAGCGCTAGAGCTTCGGTTAGCCAATCCCAGGTTATGTCTGCGCTTGCCGCGTCAATGGCGATGTTCGTCTCAAGGGGAGACCTTGCGAAGCAGACAACTCTGAAATTTGTAGTCCAGTTCTCTTGCGGAGTTGCAGACCAAAAAAGAACGAAGCGCCCGGTTCCGAGAGCTCCAGAAACCTCACTGGTCGCGCTCTTGACCAGGCACGAGAACGCAATTGCGTGATCGGCGATGTCTTTTGGAGCTTCGATTTCATCGACTTCTAGCTCTGAGCGATTGGCGACTGCGCGAATAGAGAGAATCGCAGCCTGAACGTCTGCAGGCAAGTTCTCAATCGGTTCGGCACTCACCTTTACAGGTTAGAGATTGATGTTACAAAGCAAGAATTGCCACGCCGAATCAGCGTTCAAGGCGTGTGAATAGCGTCTGGTCTAGCCAAAGCTGAGAATGTTTGGGCAGGTAATGCAAGCCGATCTCAGCCTGCATTTCTAAAAGAGCAGCAACGGCTTCAGCCTCATCAAGCGCACCCGTGATTGTTATGCAGGCCTCATCGATGAGCTGTTGAGCCGCGATGATTTTCGTGAGAGTTAGGCCGGTCTCTAGCAGTATGGCTTTGCGCAGTGCGAGCAGTTCATTGAGCCGGGCAGCCTCGTCTTCAACTTGAACGACCTTGAGTTCGCGTAGTTCGCTCGTAGCGGGCATGTCTGAAAGACCCCGTTTCTGTCCCGACTTCGTCCAGACTTCGATGTCTACATGTTTCGATCGCTTGTAGCCCTCGGCAACGGCCGTCGCCGTGTCTGTTATCGCTAGGTCGGCTAGCTTGCGCAGGTGAATTAGAAGCTCTCGATCAAGAGCGGTTGAGACATCACCGCTGGTCTTGCTATCACCAAAGGTTTGCAATCCGGCATCGGCAACCATGCTTAACCGCAGGCCCGCAAATTTCGCAAAGAGCTCGGTTAGCTGCACGTTGGCCAAAGAGATCAGGCTTTCTCTCGCACCTGGCGCTTGATTCGGGCCAGCATTCCTCGAATTCCGCGCATTCTCAGGGGGCTAACGAGTTCGGTGATACCAAGCATCGATGGGTAGTTGTCATCAAAGTTCAAGACTGTATCGACGGTCTGACCGCTAAGCGAAGCGTGCAAGATGCCGGCGAACGCGCGTGTAGTGGGTGCTTCGCGTGGTGCGGTTAGAAAAATTTCGACCACTCCGTTGTCGATTTCAACGAACAGGTAAACCGGCGATTGACACTCTTCTACTCGTTCGAGCAATTCGGGGTGATCTGCGTAGCGTTCTGGTAACGCGGGCAGTTGGTCAGAGATCTCGATTAGCAGTTCTAACTTGTCGTTGCCCTCTAAAGCAGCGAAGTCGCTAGCAATTTCAATTGCTTTTTCGGTTAGTTGCACGGTTTGAGAATACGCTAACTAAACGCGCGCGGTTCCCTTAACAATTGGCACGCCAACCAAGCTGCCCCATTCGGTCCACGAGCCGTCGTAGTTCTTGA
>WLIA01000025.1 GCA_009702455.1 Actinomycetota bacterium
GCCTCGACGGCCTCATCAATCAAGTGGGTTTTTTCGCTACTGGTCTATTTATTGATTTTGGTTGGCATTGTCATGCGGATAGTTCGGGCAGCAAAGATTAGAAGCCAGAGTTAGAGCGGACTCGGCACACACTCTTAGCCTTCTAATCTCTTGGTCGCAGGTTCGATTCCTGCCGAGGGCGCAAGTCCCAGTCGGTGGCTACTTGCCTTTGGGTTCTCTAATCTGTTTGAGTTTGGCCAGCTCAGATCGAAGCAAATCGATTTCGTACTCGGATGCCTTGCCATCCTTGATGATGCGCTCAACCGAATCTACGATATTGGCGAGTTGCTTGCCTTCGCGATTGACTGCCTTATCTTCCTGTCTGGCCTCATCCATGGCGTTCAAAACGATACCGATGAGAACGTTCAGAACCGTGAAAACTATGAGGAACACATAGGACAAGAAATAAGGAAGGGCTAGCGCGCTAATTGCAAGGCCCTCCTCAAGGTAAATAGGGAAGTTTTCGAGCGTTAGCAGAATGAAGAGGCTCTTCATGCTTGCGCCGATGTTGCCCCATGCTTCAGGTGCTGCGGCACCGAAAAGGTAAACTCCGGCCATTCCATACAAGAACAAGAGCAATGCGATGAGCACGCTCATGCTCATAAGCGGCGGGATACTTTTCACGATTGAAGCAGAGAGAATTCGAACCTCTGGCAAGAATCTGAAGATGCGAATCAATCTGAGCAGACGCAGCAGACGCAGGACCGTGGACTGCCCCTGGAAGAAAGGTGCAAGACCGATTACTAAGAAGTCAAAGATATTCCAGCCACGGGTGAAGAACATCCAGGGTTTTTTGCCGTAAGAAAGAATTCGAAGAATGAGCTCGCAGACATAGATCCAAAAAGCGACTGTGTCGACGAGGGTTGCGTATCGATATGCGTCTGGGCTTATTCCGGGGAGTGTGAGCATCCCAAGCGCGAGTGCGTTGGTCAAGATTACGAATGCGAGGGTGAACTCAAAGGCCCTGCTGTAGACCAGTTTTGAGAGCCAAACGATTCGATATGCGGGCAAGTACTGCGCGCTTCCGTATGCGTCAATAAATACGGATTTCTCGGTCGAGTTCATGGCACCCCAATGCGATCGTGACCGTGTTTAGCTCAACGCCAGACACAATTTGGTCAAGGCTACTTGAGAATTCTGAGAGATTACAGAAAGTCTGCTGGGATGCCGAATGGGCAAGGAGTAGAGTGCGGGTATGAGAAAAATCCTTGGATTAACGCGCTATGCGGTGGTCGTGCCCGCAATCGCCTCAATGATCGGAGCCTTGCTGCTCATGGCTCAGGGCTCAATTGCCATCGTGACGGTGGTAGTCGAGGCTGTCTTCAACAACTCTTATCTCAAGGTCACAATTGTCGACGTGTTGACGGCTGTCGATGCCATCTTGCTCGGAACCGTGCTTCTTGTCATCGGCTACGGCCTCTACGAGCTCTTCGTTGACGACCTAATCGAGGTGCCGAGTTGGCTGCAGGTTAAAGACCTGGATGATCTCAAGTCGAAGCTGATTGGCGTTGTTGTTGCGATTATCTCTGTTGTGTTCGTTGGTGTGTTTGTTGATGCCAACCGAGCCGACGAAGTCTTGGCCTATGGGTTGGGTGCTGGCGCACTTGTTGCCGGCCTAGCGCTGTTTGCATATGCAACGCGAAAGCCGTCAAAAGAAGACAAGCCAAAAGTCACTGCGGCTAAGAAATAGGTCGGGCTCTATTGCAGCTTCGACATAAGTCGCGAAACCGAGTTCATCGCCCCGCCGATTACAGCCGGTATGCCGCCGCCAGGGTGCACCGATGCACCTACGCGCCATAGCCAAGGTCGCGCAATCGATGAGTAACCCGGTGAATGAAATGGCCCGCCCTGCCAGATAGGTCTGGTTGCACCGTAGAGCGCGCCGCCATCTGCGCCAAATTCGGCAAAGTAGCTCGGGTCGAGAATTTTGTAGTCAGCGATTAGATCGCCAAGATTTTCTTTGAGTCCGATAAGCGAACTAATGCGCGCTAACTCGCGCTGAACAAATTCGCTTTCGATCGTGAACTTCTCGCCATTTGAAGGTGCGGTTAGCAAGATCGCGGCCGTCGCTTTGCTGTTTGGGTAGATGTGCCCCGGCTTGTAGTAATTCAAGAACGCCATAGTTTCGGCCGGCACTTCGGTTTTGTCTAGAGAGTCGTGTAGAGCTTTTGGTGAGCTCGGCATGATTACCGAGTGGGTAACCGTGTCGGCAGGCAGCGGTTTTTTCAAAACGGCAAACAGTGCAACTCCAGAACAAGAAACGCGTTTTGGTTGGCGAAAGTTTTTGCCGGTGAGCGAGTCAACTATCTGCGCGTCTGTGGCACCAATCACGAAGTCGGCTGAATACTCTTTGCCCTTGGCTGTCACCAGGCCTTTTTTGATGCTCGAAACTTCTGTGTCGAGCAAGATCTTTGCCCCGGCTTCGGTTGCGAGGCGGCCAAGCGCAAGAGCGATTTCGTAGACCCCGCCGTGCGGCACGAAGATGCCATCGCGCGCCATGACAGCCGGCATGGTGGCATAGAGGGCAAGGGTTCGCTCGGGAGCGATTCCGGCGTTGAGGGTGTGGATTGCAATAACTTCGCGAAGCCCGGCGGGCATCCACTTGAGGCCCTTCAGGTAAACGCTGGTAGAGAGGCGCAAGCCGTAGTTCTTGGTTATCGCCGTTACGGCCGGCAGTGTCTTGGCGTCGAAAGGGTCGGCGGTTAGCAGCTTCACTATCTGCGGGCCGAGGTGGCCGTGTTCGCGATCGAAGCGGGCCCAGGCTTCATGCCACTTGTGGCCTGGTTGCACCGGCAGATTGACAACCTCGTCGCCGAAGAAGTATTTGCCAACTTCTGGCAGTTGCTGGAGCTTTAGGTTGGCAATCGAGGTTGCACTGCTCTTAGAACCGAGGTTGTCGTAGCGTTTGAAAAGCTCATCGAGCACCGCCGGAAAAGTCACTAGAGATGGGCCGGTGTCGATTCGCTGGCCGGCAACTTCAATTCGTCTCGACTTGCCGCCTATCCATGAGTTTTTCTCGAGAACGGTTACGTCATGGCCAGCTTTGGCCAGTAGAGCGGCTGCGGTCAATCCGCCAAGCCCAGCCCCAACTATGACAATCTTTTTCATAGGTTGAGCATTGCCAAGGCCATTGATGCGACGATCTGGAAACCGGCAACCGTGCCAACCACATATGGAAACGCAACCGAATACTTGTAGACGCGCTTTGCGTTTTTAGCCGAGTTGTCTCGACTGATTAGCCAGATGAGCCAGCCTGCATAGATTGCGTTCGCAATAGCAAGCGGAATGTTCACGAATGCAAACATTACGCTCGAGACGAGCCACCAGAAGCCGACCCAGATCAGTGATTTGTTTGCACCGAGATAGACAGCTGTGGTTTTGATGCCAACGAACTCGTCTTCTTCTATGTCTTGAATTGCGTCGTAAGTGTGTTTTGCCAAACTCCACGCCATCAGTGCGAACACCGCGAGCCACAGCGGCTCTTCACCTAGCGCGAGCGGAACAATCGCGAGCGGAAATGCGTAGTCGGCGTTGCTGATCGAATCGAGAAATGGGCGACCCTTGAATCGAGCTGGGGGAGCCGAGTAGAACAAGAAGGTGAGGCTGTAAGCCCAAATCCAGATGTTGGCTTCAATCGAATAGTTGAGTGCGAAAAACACAAGGAAAGGCGCGTTGAGCGCGACCACGCCCCAGGCAATCCATGGAACTTCTTTGGGGTCGATCTTCGCGCCGCCGTAGCCGCCCTTGCGAATGTTGATGTTGTCGGTCTCTTGGTCGAAGATGTCGTTGATGCCGTAGATCAAGAGATTGAACGGCAGGGTAACCCAGAGAAGCAGCCAAATTGAATCCCAGCGCCAAAGCTCGCCGGTCAGCCAGACCGCCATCAAAGTGGTTCCGATGGTGTTGATCCAGAGAACTGGTCTCGAGATGGTTATGAGTCGCTTAAGCACTGTCTAACTCTATGCTCGCCCACAGGCCGCAGTGCCTGCCACTCGAAGGCGCAGGCTATTTTCTTGCTCGGGCAAGCAGTTCGCGAATGTAGGCGAAGGCCCCGGTGCTCCAGAGTGCCCAAACTACGAGCACGGGCTGAAAGAGCAACCTGATGGCTCGGGCCTCATCGGTGTTTAGGCCGAAGGCATCCCGCTGCTCTGTGAATTGGGCAATGTTACCCGGAAAAATCGCGATGAAGAAAAGTGCCGTCAGCACGCCGAACTGCTGGCGGTAGCGCTTTACAAAAACGAGGCCGAGGCCGAGCACAATTTCAACAACGCCCGATGCCACGACAACGAAGTCGGGTTCGAGCGGCAGCCAGGTTGGCACCTGGGCCAAGAACTCGGTGCGGTTAGAGCCGAGGTGACTTATGCCGGCGGACACCAGGGCAATGCCGAGCAAGATGCGGGCTATGTTTCGAAGTAACTTCATTCTCACAAGTTAGCAGTTTGCGATGCTGGTGCCAGTGAGATGGCAAAATAGAAATTGAATATCCTCATGGATTCGGGCAGTAGTCGAGCGAAGATGCACGACGGGGGACCCACCCGAGGAGACATCCGTGATTAATCGCGAGAAGCTAGCTGAACTCAATGAGCGCGAGCTTGCAACCTTTGCACAGCGCAACCCAAAATCTAAAGCCGCTTACGATCGCGCAGAGCACCTGTTTGGTCGAGTGCCAATGACCTGGATGAACAAGAAGGCTGGCGGGTTTCCGGTTTATCTTGACCGCGCACTCGGCAATCGCATCTGGGATATCGACGGCAACGAATACATCGACTTCGCTCTTGGCGACACGGGCGCAATGGCTGGTCACTCGAACCCTGTGGTAGTCGAAGCAATTGAGAAACGCATTCGTCACCAGGGTGGTCTGACCACGATGTTGCCAACCGAGGATGCCGAATGGGTTGCCGCAAACTTGAGCGAGCGCTTCGGCATGGCCAAGTGGAGTTTTGCCCTCACCGCGACCGACGCAAATCGTTGGGCGATTCGACTCGTGCGCGCAATCACCGGCAAGCCAAAAATCTTGTTCAACGCATACTGCTATCACGGCTCGGTTGACGAGGCTCTAATCGTGGTTGGTCCAGACGGCGAAGGCATGAGCCGCCCTGGCAACGTCGGCTCTCCGGTTGATGTCACTGAAACCTCGCGAGTTGCAGAGTTCAACGATCTCGAAGGTCTCGAGCGTCAGTTGAAGCGCGGCGATGTGGCTGCGGTTCTCATGGAACCTGCGCTAACAAACATCGGCATCGTCTTGCCAGAACCCGGTTATCTCGATGGCGTGCGTGAGTTGACCCGCAAGTACGACACGCTCTTGATTATCGACGAGACCCACACCTTCTCTGCTGGCTACGGCGGCATGACGATGCGAGACGGTCTAGAACCAGACGTATTCGTTATCGGCAAAGCTATTGCGGGCGGAATTCCAACCGGAACCTATGGCCTCAGCGCCGAGTTTGCCGAGAAGGTCTTGGCTCGCACCGACCTCGACTTGGTTGACATGGGTGGCGTTGGCGGAACCCTCGCCGGCAACCCGCTCTCGGTTGCTGCAATGCGTGCGACTCTCGAGCATGTTTTAACCAAGGATGCCTTCGGCAAGATGATCGACTTGGCTACCTACTTCACCGATGGTGTGAACGACCTGTTTGACCGTCACGACCTGCCATGGTCAATCAATCAGCTCGGAACCCGGGCCGAGTATCGCTTCGCTAAGCCTTATCCGAAGAATGGAACTGCAGCATTCGAGTCGGCAGACGGTGAACTAGAAGACTTCTTGCACCTCTATCTAGCTAACCGAGGAGTGCTGCTAACTCCTTTTCACAACATGGCCTTGATGTGCCCAACAACGACTAAAGCTGACATCAATCGCCACAATGAGGTTTTCGAAGCCGCAATTGTTGAGTTATTAGCCGACTAATTCGGCCGTTCAACCTAGACTGAGCCAATTATGCTTTCATACCTTTCGTTCGAACTCATTGCCATGGTGGTTATCACCCTCATTTTGGTGCTCGACATACTTCTGATCTTCAAGCGCCCGCACATTCCGAGCGCGAAAGAATCAACGCTTTTCATCGTTGTTTACGCGGCTCTCGCCGGCCTCTTCGGTTTGTTGCTCTGGCAACTGTTCTCGGCCCAGCGCGCCACCGAGTTCTTCGCCGGTTGGCTCACCGAATACAGTCTTAGCCTCGACAATCTCTTTGTCTTCGTAATCATCATGGCGAAGTTCGCGGTTCCGAGAAAGTACCAGCAAGAAGTTCTGATGGTTGGCGTGGTTCTCGCGCTGATTCTGCGAGGCGCATTTATTCTCGTTGGTGCTGCGCTAATTGAGTCGTTCAGCTTTATCTTCTATGTGTTCGGAGCATTTCTTCTCTACACCGCTTGGCACCAGGCCTTTAGATCGCACAGCGACGAAGAAGAGTCTGAAAGCAAACTGATTGTCTGGCTTCGCAAGCGAGTCGAGGTTTCGAAAGACTTCGACGGAGCAAAGATTCGCACCTTCGTAAACGGCAAGAAAATCTTCACCCCGATGCTCATCGTTTTTGTGGCAATTGCGGCAACCGACGTGATGTTTGCCTTCGACTCGATTCCGGCCATTTTCGGAATCACCGAAGATCCGTTCATCGTGTTTACCGCGAACGTGTTTGCGCTCATGGGCCTTCGCCAGCTCTACTTCTTGCTGGGTGGCCTGCTAGACCGTCTCGAATACCTCAAGTATGGAATCGCCTTCATCTTGGCCTTTATCGGCGTCAAGTTGGTGGCTCACGCAATGCACGTTAACGAGCTGCCATTCATTAACGGCGGCAAACACATCGAGTGGGCACCCGAGATTCCGACCACAGTTTCGCTAGGCGTGATCGTGGCCTCGATTGCCATTGCGGCAATAGCGAGCGTTATCTCGGCACGCTACAAAGAAAAGCAGTCAGCGCACTAGATTCGGCTTAGCCGAGCAAACTCTTCATCTGCTTGTAGATGAGGTTCGCTGCAAAAATCGGGTTCAATCTGCTGAGGCGATCCATGAGTGTGGCGTCTGAGCCAATTGTGATTCGAGGCTTGTTCTCTTCGATTGCATCGACCATGGCCTTTGCTGCCACACCCGCGTCAGTCTGCTTGAACTGACTCGCGGCCTCATCGGCGTTTGCCGGCAGGGCCATTCCTGAATTCTGTGCGATGTTGGTTGCAATCGCACCCGGAAACACGATGGTTACGCCAACATAGGTTTCGAGAAGTTCAGAGCGCAGACCCTCGGTGAACAGCTTGAGAGCGGCTTTCGAGGCTCCGTAAACACTCTGGCCTGGCACTGGTGCGTAAGCACCCATAGAAGACACGTTCAAGATGTGGGCTTCGCTGCGCTTGAGCAAACCCGGCAAGAAAGCTTTCACCAGCATTAGCGGGCCGGTGAAGTTCACTTTCATCACGTGAGCGGCATCCTCGAGTTTCAGTTCATTGATCTTCACAAACGGCTGGATAATGCCGGCGTTATTGATGAGGCAATCTGCCGCACCAAGTTTCTTGGTGATGTCAACCGGAAGCTTTGCGACCTTGATCGGGTCGGTGATGTCAATGACAAAAGTTTCGACCCGTCCGCCGAGTGCTTTCGCGAGTGCCTTGGTCTCGGCGAGCGTCTCTTTGCGCATGTCGATAGCAGCAACGCTTGCTCCGCGGCGAACCAGTTCGAGCGTTAGCTCACGACCCATTCCGCTGCCAGCGCCAGTTACTACGACTACTTTTTTGTTGACCTTCATGATTGCTCTTTCTTAGTTCTTCGGTTGATCGGCTAATAGCTCGGCATCCATAGGAAGAGTTGTCGGCAATTTTTCGTTGATCTCAGCTAGCTCTTGCTCGCTCAGGGTGATTTTTAGACCCGACAGGTTATCGAGAACAGTTTCGACGCGAGTTACACCGGGAATCGGAACCATCATCGGCGATAGCGAGCGCAACCAGGCCAGAGCAATGGCGTGCGTCGACTTGCCGTGTGCAGTTGCAGCGGCGCCGAACACAGAGTCGAGTTCTTTGACGCCCTTCGAAGGTGACCATGGCAGATAGACGACGCCATACTGCTCGCACACCTCGAGCACGTCGAGTTCTTGGCGATAAACCGGGTTCAGCTGGTTCTGCACGCTAACCACGCCGCCCTCGGTAGGTGTGCCAAGAATTTCCATCGCACGGATAAGTTGCTTGGCGCTGTAGTTGCTGACCCCGATGTGTTCAACGACGCCGCGCTGGCGAACTGCGTCGAGGTTCTGCACCTGTTCTTCGAAACCCAGGCTCGGGTCGGTGCGGTGGTGTTGCCAGAGATCGAGTTTAGAAACGCCGAGACGACCGGCAGAAGCCTCGGCCGCGCGAAGCAGGTAGTCGGCACTTGAATTGCGTGCCCAAACTTCGCCTGGCTTACGAGTGATGCCGGCTTTTGTGCCAATGACGATTTTTGCCTTTTGCTCTGCCGTGCCCGACCAGGTGCGCAGTGCGTCGGCAACCATGAGCTCGTTCTGACCGAAGGTGTTCCAGGCAGAGGCGTAGATGTCTGCGGTGTCGAAGAACGTGACGCCCTCATCCATGGCTGTGTGAAGAGCATTCAATACCTTCTGGTAGGCCTCGTCTGAGCCGAGGGCGATGCCGTTGAACTGGGCATACATCGAACCAAAGCCGATGCTGCCGATCTTTTCGCGAAATGTAGTCATGGCTAAAGACTATGACTATTTCGAACTAGGTCAGTTCGAACTGACCGCCCTCAATCTGCCCCTGCTTGCGGTAGAGGTCGAGCTTGCTGCGGGTATCCATGATGTCTAGGTTGCGCATGGTGAGTTGCCCAATGCGATCGGCTGGGCCAAACGCTGCGTCACCGGTGCGCTCCATCGAGAGTTTCTCTGGGTGATAGCTGAAACCTTCACCGCGGGTGTCGACAATCGTGTAGTCGTCGCCGCGACGCAAACGAATCGTCACCGAACCGTTTACGGCCGAGGCAACCCACTTGGTAAGTGACTCGCGAAGCATTAGCGTCTGCGGGTCGAGCCAGCGACCTTCGTAAAGCAATCGGCCCATGCGACGACCCTCTGCGTGATAGGCGGCGATGGTGTCTTCGTTGTGAATTGCAGAAATTAGTCGCTCGTAGGCGATGTGCAAAAGTGCCATTCCCGGTGCTTCGTAGATGCCGCGGCTCTTTGCTTCGATGATTCGGTTTTCGATCTGGTCGCTCATGCCGATGCCGTGGCGACCGCCAATTTCGTTTGCCTTATAGAAAAGTTCGACGGCGTCTTTGAAGTCTTTGCCATTGATTGCAACCGGGCGACCCTGAACAAACTTGATGGTGACGTCTTCGCTGTCGATGCGAAGTGACTCATCCCAGAATTTAACGCCCATGATCGGTTCGACGGTTTCATAAGAAGTGTCGAGGTTTTCGAGAATCTTGGCCTCGTGGGTGGCACCGAGCATGTTGGCGTCGGTGCTGTAAGCCTTCTCGGCAGACGCGCGGTAAGGCAGTTTACGGGCGAGCAGCCACTCAGACATTTCATGACGGCCACCAAGCTCTTCAACGAATTGTGCGTCGAGCCACGGCTTGTAGATTCTCAGGTTCGGGTTGGCCAGCAGACCGTAGCGATAGAAGCGCTCGATGTCGTTGCCCTTGTATGTGCTGCCGTCGCCCCAGATCTCTACGCCGTCTTGCTGCATCGCGCGAACCAAGAGGGTGCCGGTGACAACGCGGCCGAGGGGAGTGGTGTTGAAGTAGGTCTTGCCGCCGGTGCGAATGTGAAAAGCTCCGCAGGCGATTGCAGCAAGGGCTTCTTCGACCAGCGATTGGCGGCAGTCAACTAGCCGGCCAGCTTCGGCGCCATATTCGGCGGCTCGGGCCGGAATCGAGTCGATGTCGTCTTCGTCGTATTGCCCGAGGTTCGCGGTGTAGGCGAACGGAATCGCACCCTTCTCGCGCATCCATGCGACCGCCACAGATGTGTCGAGGCCACCGGAGAACGCGATGCCGACCTTTTCGCCGACCGGAAGGGATGCAAGAACTTTAGACATGCGCTCTAGGCTACCCAATAACGCCGTTTCGGTGGCAGAGTAATTGCATGGCCCGTCGACCGAAGAACCCCGAACCCCGCAAAATGATTTGGCTAGGCATTGTTTTGGCCATTCTGCTTGGCCCGCTGATGGTGCCGGTTAGCACCTCGGGAGCGGTCACTCACAAAGAGGCGGCTGGCCCAGACGGCACCTTTTTTAAGTGGCAGGGCATCGACATTCACTACCGCCTCACCAGCGCACAGGCCAACTGCCCAGCCCCAAGCAACCTGGTTGTTTTAATTCACGGATTCGGGGCCAGCACATTCTCTTGGTTGCCCGTCGAAGACAAGTTCAGCCCCTGTGACGATGTCATTTCATACGATCGCCCAGCATTCGGTTTGACCGAGCGCAAGTTGTCTTGGGATGGGCTCAACCCTTACTCGATGGCGGCTCAGCAGTCGATTCTTTCCGACCTAGTTGCCAAGTTTGCAAACGGGCGACCTGCAATTTTGGTCGGTCACTCAGCGGGTGGCCAGATTGCCGCAAAGTTTGCGCTCGACAACCCGCAGTTGGTTGAAAAGTTGGTGCTCGAGGCTCCGGCGATTCTCAACTCAACACCCGGAGCAAACCTGGCTTGGCTTACCTATATTCCGCAGCTAAACCATCTCGGACCACTTCTCGTTTCGAGCATTGCGAGTTCTGGCATGGAGGTGCTGACTCAGTCATATCACGACACGAGCAAACTTACCGACAACACAATTGCTGGTTATCGCGTGCCGTTGACGATTCAGAACTGGGAATTTGCGTTTTGGGAATTCTCACGAGCCGAGAGATCAACCGATGTTGCATCGCGACTTTCGGAGTTCAAGATGCCGGTGCTAATTGTTACCGGCGATGATGATCGAATAGTTGAGACCGCATTGACTAGAGAACTTGCCGCAAAGATGCCCGCGGCAGAGTTTGTCGTGATTTCAAATTCAGGTCACCTACCGCACGAAGAAACCACAGAAGAATTCATGGCAGCCGTGCTGCCATTCGTGAACGGGTAGTTCTAGGCGAAAGCTTCGGCAGGCGGGCAGCTGCAGAACAGGTTGCGGTCGCCGTAAACCGAGTCGATGCGTCTAACGATTGGCCAATACTTGCGGCGATGCTGACCGGCTACCGGATACACACCTAGCTCGCGCGAATACGGGTGTGACCATTCAGAGACCAGCATCTTTGCGGTGTGTGGCGCGTTGTGCAGCGGGTTGTCTTCTGCCGGCCAGGTTCCCTTAGCCACCTCGCGACTCTCGTTGCGAATCGAAATCATCGCCGAGATAAAGCGATCTAGTTCAACCAGAGGTTCGCTCTCGGTTGGCTCAATCATCAGTGTTCCGGCAACCGGAAAAGACATGGTCGGTGCGTGGAAGCCATAGTCGATAAGGCGCTTGGCAACGTCGTCTCCGCTGATTCCGGTTTCTTTTTGAATCGGGCGAATGTCGATGATGCACTCGTGCGCAACCAAACCGTTCTTGCCCGAGTAGAGCAACGGGTAGTGGCCGTCGAGCTTTTTGGCCACGTAGTTTGCCGAAAGCACAGCCGCGGCAGTTGCATCGCGAAGTCCGTCTGCACCCATCATGCGAATGTATGCCCAAGAAATTGGCAGCACTCCGGCGGAACCGTATGGCGCTGCAGAGATCGGACCGTAGTTGGCAAGCGGTGCCTGCGACATCGGGTGACCTGGCAAGAACGGTGCCAGGTGTGAGCGCGCTGCAACCGGGCCAATGCCTGGGCCACCACCACCGTGCGGGATCGCAAAGGTCTTGTGCAGGTTCAGGTGGCTTACGTCGCCGCCGAACTTGCCGAACTTTGCATAACCGATTACGGCGTTGGTGTTTGCTCCGTCGATGTAAACCTGACCGCCGGCGGCGTGCACACGCTCGCAAAGGTCAACCACAGACTCTTCAAACACTCCGTGCGTCGAAGGGTAGGTGATCATGATTGCCGAGAGCTTGTCGCCAGCAGCGTCGATTTTCTGCTGTAGGTCGTTTAGGTCAACGTTTCCGTTTTCATCACACTCAACAACGACAACACTCATGCCGGCCAAGATCGCGGAAGCGGCATTGGTTCCGTGTGCGCTCGAAGGAATTAGGCAAATCTCACGCTGAACATCGCCGCGACTGAGGTGATAACCACGGATAGCCATCAGGCCAGCGAGCTCGCCCTGACTGCCGGCGTTTGGCTGAATCGAGACGTTGTCGTAGCCGGTCAGATCGCTCAACCAAGACTGAATTGTGTCGACCAACTCGAGGTAGCCCTTCACGTCTTCGGCCGGAGCGAACGGATGAATGTTGCCAAACTCCGGCCAGGTGACCGGCTCCATTTCGCTGGTTGCGTTTAGCTTCATTGTGCAAGAGCCGAGCGGAATCATTCCGCGATCAAGCGCGTAGTCGTAGTCTGCAAGTTGCTTCATGTAGCGCAGCATCGCGGTCTCGCTGTGGTGGCTGTTGAAGACCGGGTGAGTTAGATAGTCGTTGGTTCGAGCAAACGATTCGATGTGCGAGCTGGCCGAAGCCGGAAGCGTAGCGCCGAAAATCGAAGCCATGTCGGCGAGGTTTTGCTCTGTCGTTGTTTCGTCTAGCGAAAGTTGCAGGCAGTCTGCGCCGCGAACCAGCATTGTGATGTTCTTCGCACGGGCGGCAGCAAACAACTTGTTTGCATCGACATCGCAAAGCTCAAGAGTGTCAAAGAAGTCGGCGTGTTTTACCTTGATGCCGGCAGCCGAGAGAGCCTTTGCCAAGCGCGAAGTCTTTGAGTGCACCTCGGTTGCGATTGCCTTCAGGCCGGCTGGGCCGTGATAGACCGCATACATTCCAGCCATAACTGCGAGCAAAACCTGAGCGGTGCAAATGTTTGAAGTTGCTCGTTCGCGGCGAATGTGCTGTTCGCGAGTCTGCAAGGTGAGTCGGTAGGCGGGTGCGCCGTCGGCATCAACTGAAACTCCAACCAAGCGACCAGGCATCGAGCGCTCGAGGTCGTTGCGCACCGCGAGGTAACCCGCGTGTGGGCCACCAAAGCCCATCGGCACACCGAAACGCTGGGTGGTGCCGACAACAACGTCTGCGCCCTGCTCGCCAGGCGACTCGAGCAAAGTAAGTGCCAAGAGATCGGCAGCAACCACGCTGATGCCGCCTTGCGTCTTGGTTAGCTCAATAACCGGCTTCAAGTGCACAACTCGGCCGCTTGCGCCCGGATACTGCAGCAGCGAACCGAAGTGTTCTCCAAGCCCGGCGGCATGGGTGGCGTTATCAAAGTACTTGATCTCGATTTGCAGCGGCTGAGCGCGGTGCTCTAGCAGTGCCTTGGTCTGCGGAAAAGTTTCGCGGTCGACCAGAAAAACGTTTGAGTCGCTGGTTGCGGTGCGCTTGGCAATCATCATGGCCTCGACCGCCGCGGTGCTCTCGTCGAGCATCGAAGCGTTCGAGGTCTTCATGCCGGTGAGGTCGGTGACCATGGTTTGAAAGTTGATTAGCGCTTCGAGGCGACCCTGCGAAATCTCAGGCTGGTATGGCGTGTATGCGGTGTACCAAGAAGGGTTCTCGAGAATGTTTCGCTTGATAACGGTTGGCGTGTGGGTGCCGTAATAGCCGAGACCGATCATCGAAGTTGTCACGCGGTTTTTGGCGGCAATCGCGCGCAACTCGGCTAGTGATTCCGCTTCGCTGCGAGCCGGGTCGAGTGTGCTGTCACCGCGAAAACGAATGACCTCTGGAACAGCTGCGCTGAGCAAATCGTCGAGCGATTCGTAACCGAGTGTGTCGAGCATGACCTTCTGGTCTGCGCTTGAGGTGCCAATATGGCGATACTGAAATTTTTCGTGTTCGAGCGGCATGGTTCGATTACTCGCCAGTGAACGCGTCGTACTCGGCAGCGGTCATCAGCTCTGGCAGTGCTTCGAAGCGCACTTTGATTAACCAGCCAGCGCCGAAGGCATCCTGGTTCACAAGCTCAGGAGCATTGGTTACGTCGCCGTTTACTTCAACGACTTCACCGTCGACCGGTGAGTAGAGTTCGCCAACAGACTTCGTCGACTCAATCTCGCCACAAATTTTCATGTAAGTGGTCTTAGCGCCAACCTTTGGCAGGTCTACGAAAACAACATCGCCGAGTTTTTCTGCCGCGTATGCGGTGATGCCGATGGTTGCCACATCGCCCTCAACCTTTAGCCACTCGTGCTCTTTTGTGTAGTGAAGATCAGTTGGATTCGACATGCTCGGCTAGTGCTCTCTCTTGTAAAACGGCAATTTCACGATTTTGTAGGGCTCTAAGTTACCCCGCACGTCAAGACTAATCGTGTCGCCCACGCCAAAATTCCCGTCACGGATGTAGGCCATGGCTACCGGGTAGCCGAGGGTTGGCGACAGCGCGCCAGAGGTAACCACGCCGATGGTTTCGCCGGTTGCGGGGTGCTTGAGCTCGTAGTCGGCGCGGGCGGCGCGCTTGCCTACGCCCACCAGTGCGATCAGTCGCTCGCGAGGTTCGGTTATCTTTTCTAGGGCCTCGCGACCCACAAAGTTATGGCCTTCGTCGAGGCGAACAACCTTGGCCATGCCCGCGTCGATCGGGGTGTGCTGCTCGTCGAGTTCGTGCCCGTAGAGCGGCATGCCAGCCTCGAGGCGCAGGGTGTCTCGGCAGGCAAGGCCGGCGGCGATGAGGCCGTCGTCGGCTCCGGCAGAAAGAATGTCGTTCCAGACCTTGGTTGCCTGCTCTGCTGAAACCAGCACCTCGAAGCCGTCTTCGCCTGTGTAGCCGGTGCGGCAGAGATAAGCGCTGGCGTCGGCTACCGTAGCTTCGGCAATTGAGTAGTACTTGAGCTCGGCCAGGTTGGCATCGGTGAGTTTCTGCAAAATGCCGGTGGCCTTTGGCCCCTGAATCGCAATTAATGCCCAGTCATCGCTCTGGTCGTCAACTTTGGTGTCGAAGCCTTCTGAGCGAGCCTTCAGTGCTGTCGCCACGGCCTGACGGTTCGACGCGTTTGCGATAATCAAAAAATTGTCTTCTGCAAGACGGTAGACGATCAGGTCGTCGATAATTCCGCCCTCGTGGTTGCAAATCATCGAGTACTTAGCGCGACCGATGCCGATCTCTGACGCAATGCCGATCAGAGCAAAGTCTAGAAAGTCTGCTGCCTGATTTCCTGAGATGAAAATTTCGGCCATGTGCGAAATGTCAAACACACCTGCGGCATTGCGCACTGCGTGGTGCTCGGCAAGGTCGCTGCTGTAGCGCACCGGCATGTCCCAGCCACCAAAATCTGTAAAGCTCGCGCCAAGTTTCAGATGCTCATCGTGCAGAACGGTTTTTGCCATTTTGTGCCTTCTATTTAGTGTCAAGCCGGTTGCTGTTGAGTGATGCAGTGAATGCCGCCACCGCGAGCGAAGATTGCTCTTGCATCGACGAGCACTACCTCACGATCTGGGTAGCACGATTCGAGAATCGCTTTTGCAACCTGATCGTTTTCGTCATCGAATACACAGAGAATCACTCCGCCGTTCACGAGGTAGTGATTGATGTACGAATAGTCGACCCAAGAGTGCTCGTCTTTCAAAACCTTTGGTGCCGGAACCGCAATCAGTTCGAAACCTCCGGCCTCTTCGAGAGTGCGCTTCACTTCGTGGCTTACCGAAAAGTCTGGGTGTGTTTCGTCGCGCTGGTCGTGAAACAGAATCTTGCCGCCGGGTGCAAAGCAGGCCACGATGTCGATGTGACCGCGGGTGCCGAACTCGTCGTAGTCGCGGGTTAGCCCGCGTCGAATCCAAATTGCGCGCGAGGTGCCGAGTTTTTCGTGTAGCTCGGCCTCGACTTCGGCGCGACTCCAGGTTGAGTTTCGCCCCTCGCCAAGTTGAACGGTCTCGGTTAGCAAGAGGTTTCCTTCGCCATCCACATGGATGCCGCCGCCCTCATTGATGAGATTGCTCGAGATCAACTCGACCGAGGCGAAGTCGCCAATTTGGCGGGCAACGTGCTGGTCTTTGGCCCAGATTGCCCAACTGGTTGCGCCCCAGCCGTTGAAAACCCAGTCGACTGCAGCCACCTGACCGGCGGCGTTTTTAACGAAGCTCGGCCCGGTGTCGCGCAACCAGCCGTCATCGAGCGAGGCTTCGACCAGTTCGACCCGGTCGTCGAGCAGTGCTTTTGCGGTTGCCACATCGCCAGGTTCGATAAGCATCTTCACCGGCTCGAAGCGAACCACCGCGTTTGCCACAGCTGCCCAAGCGGCGAAAGCACGATCGTTTTCGGTTGGGTCGTCCTCGTAGTCTTTGGCCGGCCAACCCATCCATGTGCATTCGTGCGGTTGCCATTCGGCCGGCATGCGCCAGGTCATCAGTAGCTCACTCCTGCTATGCCACCGTCTTCGCCGTCGCCGTTTTCGGTGCGACGGTTTGTTACCGGCTCAACCAACATGTCGTAAGTGTCTGGTCGACGCGTTGCCAAAAACGGAAACAGGTCGAGCCAGTCGCGACGCTGGTCGAGATCGAGATCGGCGACTAGCACTTCGTCGCCCTCACGCGCTGCACGGGCGAGAATTCGACCGTAGGGGTCGCAGATAAAACTGCTTCCGTAAAAAGTGATTGCACCTTCGTTGCCATAACGGTTTGGCACAATCATGAAGGTTCCGTTAGCAATTGCGTTGCCAACAATCACCTGTCGCCAAAGCGGTTCGGTGTCGAAATCTGCATGGTCGGGTTCGCTGCCGATTGCCGTTGGGTAGGCGAGCACCTCTGCACCGCGAAGTGAATAGTTGCGCACGACTTCTGCGAACCACTCATCCCAGCAGGTTGGCAAACCGATTTGCGCAGTTGTGCCATCGAAATCAAATTCATACACCGGATACGGCTCGCCTGCACTCGGGCCCTGCGCGAAGTATTGATCTTCGTAGTAGCCGGCGGTCACCGGAATGTGAAGTTTCGGAGTTCGCGCAACGATGCGCCCGGCGGGGTCAACAACAATCGCCACGTTCAGCCCGCGGCCGTCTTGCATCGGCTGGTGTTCGTATAGAGAGATGTGCACG
This sequence comes from Actinomycetota bacterium, assembly GCA_009702455.1. Taxonomy (GTDB): domain Bacteria; phylum Actinomycetota; class Actinomycetes; order Actinomycetales; family Microbacteriaceae; genus Rhodoluna. Next base: position 17,075 of record WLIA01000025.1, read on the forward strand.
TGCACGTTGTTCTTAGCTGCGGCCTGTGCAGCGAAGCGATATGTTGGCCCGTCTTCTAGCGACTCAGCGAGAGAGTTTGGAGTGAAATCTGGCTTGGTGTCTGCCATGTAGCGGCTGAGCGTTAGCTCTGGCAAAAACACAATCTTCGCGCCGGCCTCAGTTGCAGACGCGATGCCATCGGCAAGAACGGCAAGGTGCTCGGCCTGGTCGGCATGCCACTTGGTCTGAACCAGGGCTACGCGCAGCGGTTTTCGCTCGGCGGGCTTTACGCGACTGAGGCTAGGCAGAGCGGGCGCAACGGTTAGTTTCACGGTTTAGTCCTTCTCAATTCGTTCGAGAATTTCACCTATGGTGTCGATCGTGGTGGTTGGGTTCACGATGGCGAAGCGCAGGTTCGGCTTGCCGGCGTGTGAACTCGGCACCACAAAGGCGATCTGGTCTTCGAGCAGTTTGGCGCTCCAGCGGTCGTAATCGGTCTGCTGCCAACCATTCTTGGTAAACACCACAACGCTCAACATCGGTTCGCGTACTAGCTCTAGGTCTTCGCGCAGGCGAATCAGTTCGGCCGCTTCTCGGGCCAGCTGGCAGTTGGTTTCAACCGCTGCGCGGTATGCCGCAAC
>WLIA01000026.1 GCA_009702455.1 Actinomycetota bacterium
CGCCGTGCTGCTTTCAAACAATGCGGTGGCTCCGAGAGACTACGCCAAGTGGATGGTCGATGGCGTTGCACACCTGAGCGTTGTCTTCGATGCAGAGGGTGTCACCATAAGCCCGGTCATCGAGGTTGCAAAGAGCCCGTGCCTGAGTTGCTTTCACGAAAACCAAACCGCGGCCGACGCCTCCTGGCCGGCTATCGCTTCACAGCTGTTGTTTAGCAAACAAGATTTCGATGACAGCGTTGCCGCTCTATTTGCTGCCGCGATTGCTTGCCAGAGAGTTTTGCAATTCGTTGATCGGGCCGCCGGCTTTGATTCATCTTCGATCGATAACTCCGGCTATCGCCTGTCGATTGGCTCTGGGCAAGTAAGCGAAATTCAATGGCAGTTCAGCGCAGCCTGCGCATGTCGAATCAGTTAGCCAAGCAGGGCAAGAAAACGAGATGGTTCTCTGTCGCGGCCCGAAGCGGTGTCTCGCTTTGCCCACGAGATGCTCAGTTTCTTTTTGGCACGGGTCACCGCCACATAGAAAAGTCGCTTCTCTTCGGCAATCTCGGCCGCAGTGGTTGCGTAAGCAATCGGCATGTAGCCCTCGGTGGTGCCCACGATAAAGACCTGCGACCACTCGAGACCCTTTGCCGCATGGATGGTAGACAGCGTTACTGCCGGCTTCACAGGTTCGTGCTGAGAGCGCTTTCGCTCGTCTAACTCGGCGGCAAACTGTGACAGCGTCGACCCTTCAGGCATTTCGTCGAGTATTGCAATCAGGGAGGTAAGCGATTCCCATTTATCCCTCTCGGCACCGGCAGACTCCGGTTGCCTGGCGGTCCATCCGAGGCTGCGACAAATATCGGTGATTAGCTCGAAGGTGGTCTTGTCTTCGCGCGCCGCCGAGTTGGACTCGGCTCGAATTGCGGTCATGGCTCTCATAATTTCCGGGCGATTGAAGAACCTCTCTCCACCGCGAAGTTGGTATTCGATCTGCTGCTCGCTCAGTGCCGCCTCGAACGCCTCGCTCTGACCGTTGACGCGATAAAGCACAGCTACCTCGTTTGGCTTGACCCCCGCGTCGAGTTGTTCGCGAATAACCATGGCAACCTGTCGCGCTTCTTCGGCCAAGTTTGCGAACTGAAGAACCTTTACTTCATCTCCTGCTTCGCCGTGTGCGGTGAGTGAATCAATTGAGTTCGATTGTGCGACGACTCGATTCGCAGCTGCGACAATCTTCTGTGTGCTTCGGTAGTTCTGCGTGAGTTGCAACACGGTTGCATCGTCGTAGCGCTGGTCGAAGTTTCTAAGAAACTCGCTGGTCGCGCCAGTGAATGAATAGATGGTTTGGTTCGGGTCACCAACCACGCAGAGATCGGTGTGGTCGCCCATCCAGGTGTCTAGCAAAGCGTGCTGCAAAGGTGAGATGTCTTGATATTCGTCGACCGTGAAAAAGCGATACTGCTGCTGCACGTGACTCAGCGCAAGCGGTTCTGCCCGCAGCATTCCAAGCGTGAGAATCAGAACGTCTTCCCAGTCGAGTCTTTGCGATTGCACTTTTGACTGCTCATATTGTTTCTGCAGTTCGACATTTTGCTCAGCGGTAAGCGAGCCGATTCTCGGGCGCTTTGCGACGACTTCTTCATACTTCTCAATCGAGAGCATCGAATACTTTCGCCACTCGATCTCTGCTGCCATGTCGCGCAAAGCCGCAGTGTCGAGCTTTAGTTTCAGTTCTGTCGCGGCCTGACCGATCAGCTTGGCCTTCGACTCGAGCACCTGCGGGGCCGGAACACCAGCAAACTGCGGCCAAAAGAATTCGAGCTGTGAAAGCGCGGCGGCGTGAAAGGTCTTGACCTGAACACCCGCAGCACCGAGCGCTCGCAGGCGAGAACGCAGTTCGCCAGCCGCGCGATTGGTATAGGTGAGGGCCAGCACACGATTGGCTGCGTAGTAGCCCTTGGCTATGCCGTAGGCGATTCGGTGCGTGATGGTTCGTGTCTTGCCCGTGCCAGCGCCGGCCAAAATGCAAGTTGGACCAACCAGCGACTCGGCCGCTAGTCGCTGCTCTTCATCGAGATTTGCCAGCAGGTCTTCTGCAACGAATTGCTTAGACAACACGGCCTAACCCTTCAGCTCTGATGCCGAGACGAGCTCGCCACCGAACCAGTTCTCGATTAGCGCTCGCGCGATTGAGAGCTTGCCTGGCAGAAGAATGTTCTGAACCTCGGCGGCGATTTCATCGCGGCTAAACCAACGAAGCTTTTCGATTTCGAGCAGGTCAGGAACCAGCTCTTGTTCTCCGCGAACGCGAGCGGTGAAGCCAACCATCAGCGAGTATGGAAACGGCCAAGACTGGCTTGCTAGATATTCGACATCGGAAACCCTGACTCCGGCCTCTTCAAAAATTTCACGCTCAACTGCAGCGGCCAGCGACTCTCCCGGTTCGACAAAGCCTGCAAGAACAGACCAGCGGTTTTCCTCCCAGATTCCTTGCGAACCGAGCAGAATGCGATCTTGGTCGTCGGTAATCGCCGCGATGATTGCCGGATCGGTTCGTGGGTAAAACTCTTTTTCGTCGGCAGAGCAAGTTCTAACCCATCCGCCGTCAATCACGACAGTCGGTGTTCCGCACTTTGAACATCTTCCATGGCTTTCGTGCCAGTTGGCAATCGATAGCGCTTGCGCATAGAGACCCGCGTCACGATCGCTCAAACCCGCGCCGTTTCGGCGAAGGCTTATCCATGCGCTGTCATCTGGTTCGAGTTGATTAGCAGCGCTTTCTGAAAGCACCGCGAGCACAATCGGAGTGCCGGCTGGCTCTGCGCCCGAAGCCTCGGTCGAGATGCCGAGATAGACCCTTAGCGTGGCAGAGCTGACCGCTTGAACCTCAAAGAGTTTGAGTTGCGGAACGTTGTGATGGTTGCTCTGGCGCAACAGAATCTTGCCCTGGTGCATCGGCAAAACGCGAGTGAGCTCATTTGCCCAGAGGTCGTCAAACAAATCGGGATTCTTGCGTTGCAAATAGTCTCGATCGACTGCCGAGCGAGCGAGAGGAAGGTTCAGTGGATTGTTCACAGTGCCTTCCTTTGCCTCGAATGCGTGGCGATACGCCACATTACCCAGTTTGTTGCCTAATCTTTTGGGCATGGGCCAATCTCCCCTAATTTTAGCCGCGCTAGCGACAGACGCCGTTTCGGGCCTCAAGGTGAAGAACGCCATTGCCATCACGGGCGCAGCGGCTGGCAATTTTGATTCGGCACTCATCACAGACGTGAACGGCGACAGCTACATCGTGCGAGTGCCAACCACTCCAACGGCCGGCGCAGAACTCGAATTAGAGATTCAGGTTCTGAAGAGTTTGAGCGCATTCACCGCTCGTCTCGGATTTGAGATTCCGCAGAAGGTTGGCGAAACTCGCGATCTGAGCACCGGCAACCGCGTTTTGGTTTTCAAATATGTGCACGGCAACCCGATTGACACTCGTCGCATGAACGCGGCCAGCGCAATCACCCAGAGCATCGCAAAAGCGATTTCGACAATTCACTCGCTGCCAATCGAGTTGGTTCAGAACAACGGGCTTTCAGAATTCAGCCCCGCCGAGAACATCAGGCTCAGAGTTGCAGAACTAGACCGTGCCATGCAAAGCGGCCAGGTGCCGCCGATCTTGCTGCAGCGTTGGGAAGAAGCTCTCTCTGACGTTTCGCTTTTCAAATATCAGCCGGTTGTCGTTCACGGATCTCTCGCGGTCGAGACCGTTCTCGAAAAGGGCGGTGAGGTCAGCGGCATTCTCGACTGGCGAAAAGTTCAGCTTGGCGACCCAGCCCTCGATTTCGGTTGGCTCGCAAACGAAGCACCAGAATTGCTCGAATCGATTCTGCTGAATTACCAGTTGAGCCGAACCGCTGCAGATGGCAACATCGCCAAGCGCGCGGCACTCTATGCAGAACTCGAATGGGTCAGATGGTTAGTTCACGGATACGCCGTGAAAGACACCGTAATTGTTGAAGAGGCGATTCAGGGGCTGCAAGAGCTTGCTGGCGCGGCTTCAGAGGGCCAATTGCCGCCGCTTACCGCTTCGGCCGTGGCCGCGGCAGCCAGCGTCGGCCTCGTCGAAACCATAAGTTTTATCGAGCAAGAACCTGAGCCTGGGTTCTTGGCGGAGTCTGAGCCGTCGTCTGATGAAGATGCTTATCCGGCGACCAAGCCGATTGACCTTCTTGAGTTTCTAGAGTCTGAAGACCAGGAATCAAAAAAGCAAGACGACGACAAAGACCTTTTCTAGTCTTCGACCAGTTGCTCTAAGACCTTGTTCCACTCGGTGAGAATCTCTTCACGACCGAGTATCGCCTTTGGGGTCAGTTCGACACCTTCACCAACGAAGAAAAAGCTAGCTTGAACTTTCTCGATTGGCATTCCGGTGAACTCTGAGTATGCGAGTCGGTAGAGAGCCAACTGCAACGATCGTCGGTAAAGGTCTTGGTCGTCGGTTGGTGGCTTGTTGGTTTTCCAGTCAACAATCTGCACGCCGTCTTCGGTTGTGTAGATTGCGTCCATCTTGCAAATGAAGGTGTTCTGGCCGATGGTTAGCTGAATCTCTTGCTCAACCGACTGCGGAACCAGTGCGGCAAAGCGTGAATCTTCGAAGTTGGCTTTGAGCTCATCAATTGTGTAGAAGTCTTCTTCGTCTTCGAGTTCGAACTCTTCTTCGTCGAGCAAGTTGCCAGTCGGGGCAAACTTCTTTTCGACCCAGGCGTGAAATAGGTTTCCTCGGCGAGACTGTGCGTATGGCTGGCTTGGTACCGGCCGCAGGTATCCCCCGGCAACTTCTTCTAGTTCGCCCAGGTATGCCTTGAAGTTGGAGGCTGGAATTCGCACCGGAAAGTCGACTCGATCAATATGCGCCTCAGAAACTTTTTTCTCGCGCAAGAGACGCTTAATCAGTTTGCTCCCGCCTTTGTCTTCGGCCTTGGCAGGCGCTTTCGCAATGGCTTCGGTGACTTCATCAGCGGCTGCCCGAACTTGTGCCTCTCGGGCTTCGCCGAATACCCTCTTTGGCCAGCTTTCGACCAAGTCGGCTTTTTGCAGGGGTTGTTCGTCAGAGTCACGCTCTTGCAACTGTGCGAACTGGGCTAGCGGGCCATCCTGCAATGCAAGACATTCCACCAAGAAGCGCGATGGCTCAAGGGGCTCTTTCACTCCTGGCTTCCAGTAGCAACCTGAGAGCAACAATTCGTGCTTTGGCCTCGTGATCGCAACATAAATCAGTCGACGCTCTTCATTCATGAGCATTTCGCGAACGTGGGTCTTGCTGAACAGCTCCTTCGAGTCATTCAAAAGTTTCTGGGTGGTGGCGGATTCATAATCGAACTTTGGCAAGGTGCGCTTGTCACCGCGAAGGTCATAAGGCAACTGCCCCTCTGCCAGCCAACCCTGCATTGAACGCGGCTTCGAAGGAAACTCATTTTCCATGAGACTCGGCAGCGCAACGTAATCCCACTCAAGGCCCTTGGCTCCGTGAATGGTTAGCACCTGAATTACTTTGTTCTTCGGCTTGGCTCTCGGCGCTTCGAGGCGATCGCGCTCTGAGGCATATTCGAGGTAATCGAGAAACATTGAAATCGACTGAACGTTAGAGCTTGAAACATAGTTACTGACCACAGAAATGAACTCGTTGATGTGAATCAGCGGATGCTTGCGCGATGGATTGGACATCAACTCGATGTCTATCCAGAGTTCGCCAACAATTGCACGCACGAGCTCGGGAAGCGGCAAACCAAGTCGCTGACGCATTGCGCTAAAAATCTCAGCCGCGTCTCTCATGCGACGTAAACCTTCATCACTGAAGTTGATACTTTCAGGCAGCGAGCCCGAGGTTAGGCGGTCGAGCGCATCGACGAGTGAAATAGCCGATTCGTCAGAACGACCCGCTGCAGTGGCCGACTCCCTACTTGAGCTGGCGATGAAGTTTGCATACTTGTGAAGCACTGCGATGTCTTTCGCCGCAATCTGCCAGCGAGCACCGGTCAGCAGGCGGATCAGTTCGGTTCCGGCATCAGGTCGAACCAAGACGGCAAGCGCTGACTTGATGTCTGCGATTTCCGGCATCTCTAGAAGACCGCCAAGCCCAACGACCTCGACTTCTAGCCCGATTTTCTGAAGTTCTTCGACATAGAGGCGGATGTTGGCACGCTTGCGCACTAGCAACGCCGCCGTTTGGCTGCCGTCTTTATTTGGAGAAGGCTGAGCGAACTTGGCCTTGAACCAACTTGCCACCTTGGCTGCCTCTTGCTTGAGATCTTGCTCGAACGCAACCTCGATGACGCCAACCGGTGCGTGGTCTGGGGCCTTCAGGGTGACTACTTTGAGTGAAGAGACGAGCTCGATTGCCTTCGGGCTCAAGTAACTTGCTGGCTGTGAAAGTGGCTGCGCAAGGTGGTTAGCCAATTTCAACACTGACTTAGGGTTACGCCAGGACTTACTTAGTTTCTTCTGCTCAATAGGTTTTGAGCTGAAGTCACTAGAGAACTCGGCTAGGTTCGACGCGCTGGCTCCGCGCCAACCATAAATCGATTGGTTGGGGTCACCGACCGCCAAGACCGCGTGGTCGAAAAACAAACCGCTGAGCAGTCGAGTCTGCAAAAAAGAAGTGTCTTGATATTCATCAAGCAGAACTTGCTTGTAACGGTCCTTTTCTCTATCCCTGACTTCATCTAGCTCACGAACGGCACGTTCAGCTAAAACCACCTGATCAGAGTAATCGATGCGGCCTTCTTGCAACTTCTGTGCGTTGAAGTCTGCAGCAAGGCGAGCGATAAGTTCGGTTCGCTTCAAGGTCTGAAGCAGTTCGTTGATGTATGCGTTCTTTTCACCACTCACATCACCAGCCTTTTTGGGCAAAGCCGCGATTGTCTCGTGCACTTTGGCAAGTTCAGCGGTAATCTGCTCGGCGCTAACCAAGTTTTCATTCATCGATTGCGCAAGAGAGACGACCTTTTCAATTAGGTCATCGGCACTGAAGTCTTCATCGAGCAAGTCATTAGCTACGTTCGTACCTCGAGAATGCAACATCTGCTTGGCGAATTGATACTGAGTTGCCTCAGTTAGTTGAATTGCATCTGCGTCTTGGCCGAGTTGCAACGCATAGTCTCGAAACAGGCTGTTTGCATAAGAGTTATAGGTGCTTACGTTTGGCGGCGTGAAATCGGCAGGCAGTTCGGCAGGCCAAAATTCACCATGATCTCGAAGAGCAATCAGGCTCTCGTGAACGCGCTTAGACAATTCAGCGGCGGCCTTGCGGGTAAAGGTTAGGCCAAGAATTTCTTCTGGCTTTGCGATTCCATTCGCCACCAACCATGGAACACGAACAGCCATGAGCGATGTCTTGCCGCTTCCAGCACCGGCAACAATTAGTTCAGGCGCGGTAGTAGACGCGTTCTCAATGGCATCTGCTTGCTCATCGGTTAGCTCGTGCTGGTTGCCGAGCGCTTTAGAAATCTGAGCGGCAGTGTATTTGTATTTAGTTTCCATAGGTCACCTGGTCAATCAGGTGCAACGAGCAAGTGCCGAAACCGTAGGGGTCAGAGCAGTGCTCGCCCACCTGAGCAATGAACACCTGATCTTTCATGAGCATTCCCTCGGTAATTCCTTCGATTGTCGCAATCATGGCTTCACGCAATTGTTCATCTGAATTGAGAGAAGGCTGTTCTGCAACAATCTGCTTCTCTTTAGTGCCCACCTCTATAAGTCGAGCCCCAGCAAGCACAGGATTCTTCGCTAGCTCAGGCACGTCTTCGAATTTCTCGGCCAGAGCCGCGAGTTGATAGATGCCAAGTTGCGGGTTGGTCAGAACTTTGTCGGCCGAGACTTTGTATTTCGAAGTCTTGAGGTCTGCGATTACAACAGTGCCATCTGGGTAGAGTTCGATGCGGTCAACCTTTCCGCGAACCTTTGCACCCGCAATGTCGAACTTGAAAGAAACTTCGCGTCCGATGACTTTGCCGCCGTCCGTTTCAAAAGACTGCAGGTAAGACAGCAACTTGCCGATCATTTTTCCAACGCGACGCTTCTCTGCAGCCTCTTGCCAGTCGGAGTCAAACTCAATGCTTGACCACTTGGATTTCACTATGTCCCAGAAGTGTTGCTCGTCAATCTTGGTCGCAGTCTCAAGCACTTCGTGCATAAGCGTGCCGACTCTCGTCTTGAACGAGGTGTCGCCACCGCCGTGAGCGTTAATGAACCAGTGCAAAGGGCACTTGATGAAATTCTCGAGCTCAGACGGGTGCAGTACCAACTGATTGGGGTCGCCATCGGCTGCATTGAGCACGGCCAGAGGTTCGGCAGTCGATGCACCTAGAAGGCCATACCAAGACTGAGGATGAGCGCCGGGAATTGCCTCTTGTGCCAACAGGGCGAGTTGGCCAGCAATCTTCAAGCGATGCTCTGGCCTTTGCTCCTCGATGAGTTTGCGTCTCAAATGCCCGACCATGCCTCGCAGCGTGTAATGCGACTGGGTGTATTCGCGAGCGACTGGGTTTTTGCCGGAGATAAGGCGAACAAACTGTGAAACCTGCTCTTCTTCGGTGTCGATCGCTGAAACGAGTAGCTTTTCTGTGGCCGCCCCAACGGCTTTGTAGAGCATTCGCAGCTCTGACGGGAGCTCGGTTCTCTGTTGGGCATTGACGTCTGCTGTCTCGTCAGCAGCCAGCGCATCGAGCATGTTTGCCCCGAGAAGCGAGGAGCGCGGCTTTAGGTTTGGCCAGATGCCCTCTTGCATGTGGGCAAGTGCGACGATCCTGAATTGTTTGCCAATCAATCCGGCTGGGGTTAGCAACGAAACAGAATCTCTAGAGGTCGAGCCGCTGCCCAAAGTGTCTTCTGGTAGTCGCAAATTGAGTTGTTGGTCGACAAACTCAGCAGCGTTTGCAGTTGGGTTTCGTTCAACATAACGAGCAGCTGCAGCGAACAGCGCGACAACTGAATCAAGGTTGCGTGCCACCTGCAAGGAGACTTCTTCTGCACCCATGGCAGCGCCTGACCAACTCTTTGATGGATAGCTCGAACTCCAGGCAAGCCACAGCAAGTCTTCGACGGTTGCTTCTGGCTTTGCAGCCAAGTCAATCAAATCAAAATAGAGTTCAAGAAATTTGTGAGCCTGCTTGCCTTCGCCGGTTTGAATAGCAATGGCTGAGCCTCGAGCACTGAAGAGATCGGCGAGAAGAAGTTGGCTGTTTCGCTCACCCCCATTTTCACGCTCAAGCGACCGCAGTTTTCTTCGAAGTCGACGTAACGTCAGGGCATCGAATCGACCAATCGGTGAAGAGAGCAATTCGACGGCAAGTTTGAAATCGATTTCGGGGCGTTCCAAAACGACTCGCAACAAGTTGAGATAAGAGGCCGAACCAAATTCATCTTTTAGCGCAGATTTAGCGCCGACGATTCGAACCGGCACCGACTCCGAGGCAAGAGCAAACTCGAGCTCTTCAAGTTCATCAACCGAACGGGCAACAACTGCCATTTCAGAAAACGGCACGTCTTTGTTGAGATTGAGTTTTCGAAGTTGATTGGCAATCCAGGCAGATTCTTCTTGCTGCAAGGTGAAAACCTTCGCCTTGACGCTCTTGTCGGCGGCAATATCTTCGTCAGACGGCAAAAGCCCCTTGCGCTGCTTGCCCGCCCCGGCAACCGGAATCCTCGGTGTGATTCGGCTCATGGCGGCTGAAATCTTCGCGGGATGGGATGACTCGCGTGGACTCAGGACAATTTCGTGGAGCTCGCGATCGAGAGACGCAGCAAAACCGCCTGCCAGTTTTGGCATGGCTTCTGGGTCGGCGGCTCTAAATGCGAGAGTCGCAACGTCTGGATCGCCAAACAGCGCAACAGCAGCTCGGTCACCAGAGGGGTTTTCAGTCAGCGCTTCGATGAACGCGGCAGCCGCCGGGGTTAGCTCTTGAGCGTCATCAATCAAAAACTGTTTGACGTTGAGCAATTGATTTGGCCAAATGCCAGCTCGTAGCAATCGCGTTGCTTCTACCAATAGAGATGACGGGTCGAAGCGATTCGAGTGCACATCGAGTGAGAGTTCGCGCAAGTAATACTCGTAGAGTTTGCTTGCTCCAACCCACTCGGCTTTTTGATGTTTTACTCCTAAATCACGCAAATCTTTTGGCTCGATTGATCGCTCGATTGCTACCGCTACCAGGTCTCGCAATTCGTTTCTGAAGCCGCTAAGCAAGACCGTCTTCTTTTTAATGTGCTTGGGAAAGTCTGGAAACTCAAGTTCATCGTCGGCAACGCGCTCAAGAATTTCTTCGAGCATTGCGTCTTGTTCAGAACCGCTGATTAGTTCTGGAAGTTTTGCGCCGCGCTCAATGGCGTCATGCCGCAAGATAGAGAATGCCAGCGAGCTGAGTGACCGCGCCATCGGGCCGAGAGTTGCCCCTTGATAAGCCAGGGCGAGTTCGTCTCGAAGCTTGTTGGCAGCCAAACGATTCGCTGCGACAGCGACTATGGCTTCTGGCTTGTGGTCGCGTGCTAATTGCAAAAACCAAGCCTTGAGCGCGGTCGACTTTCCGGCTGCCGGGCAGCCAACAACCAGCGCAACCGAGCCAAGTGGTAACGAAGTGACCTTCTGCTGTTCGGCTGTTAGAAGCTGCGGGGCAAGTTCTGCCACTAACCCGCGCTGAGCGAGGGTTTGTCTGCGGAATTTGGCCGTGATGACCTGCTTGGATTTCTTCATTGCCCCGAGAATAACCCACCCCTGTGACATGTCGTAATCTAGACAGGTTGAGCGAAAGGCACACCATGGACGTACGAATCGGCATTAAAGACTCTGGCCGCGAATTAGCATTTGAGACCGATCAGTCGAGCGCTGAGATCGAGCAGACCATCCTTGGAGCTTTGAATTCTGGCGACAAGCTCGTCACATTCGCAGACAACAAGGGCCGCAAGTTCGTGGTTCCTACCGCATCAGTTGCTTACCTAGAGATTGGCGTTGAAGAAGCACGCCGGGTTGGATTTATCGCCTAATGGAAATCGCATTCATTGTTGTTTACGCCGCAATCCTCGGATTGGTCGCTCCATACATCGGTCTGAAGAGCGAGAAGTATGGCTCACTGGTTCCGGGAGTAAGTTCATTCATCCTTGGCGCAATTTTGTGGGCCGCACTAACTTGGGCGGGCTTTCCTGCAACCGAAGCATGGATTTGGGTTATCACCATGTTTGCAATGCCAGTGGCGATGTGGTTCGTGCCAAAGCGTTTAGAAAAACTACGCGGTTAGCCCGATCGCATCCATGCGCACCGAGTGCGCAGCAATCAGTTCGCTAACCAGCGGCTCAAGCTTCGAATAGGCAGCGAGGTTCGCTTCGCGCTCCTGCTCGAGAGTGAGCTGAGCGGTTCGAGTAACACCGGCCAACTTGCGGTTATCGAAAGCCGCGCGAAGTTCGAGCAGTACATCACCCATCACACGACGACCCCAGAGCGCTAAGCGCGAGGCGAGAGTCGGGTCTTGCTGCATCGACTCGAGCAGAGCCTTCACCGCATACTTTTCGAAAGTCTTGTCTGACAAAGTTTTTTCAACGGCAGCGCGAGAAGCCGGTTCTAGACCAACCGCAAGACGCGTGTAGAAGTCATTTAGCAAACCTGAAACTAGATAGACCTTGATGATGGTTTCGTACCAGTCGTTGCCGCTGATGCGCGAGTGAAAAGTTTCGATGCGTTCGACGTATGGGTCCATGGCATCGGTCGGGTCGATGCCCTTTGCTGTGATGAGTTTCGAAATCGCGCGATACTGCTCGAAACTCTTTGCGGCAGCTTCGCTGAGTTGCGCCTTGTATGCGGTGGTCGGCGAATACTTGAGTTCGTTGGTGAGAATCTCAAACTGGCTCAACTGCAAATAGGCAAGCTGACCAAGGTAACGTCTTGGGTCTGGACTGTATGGCTTGAGATTGATCTTGCCCGTGTTGCGAGCGGCGCGGTCTTCGCGAGGAGCCAAGACAAAATTGCTTGCGCGGGGAAACAGGCGCTTGAACCAATCGAACATGGGTTCAAGAATACCCCCGTATGAAATTGGTGCCCAAAGGTAAGATTGAACCCGTATGCGCGGCAGTCTCGCCGTGAGCGCGCCCCAATTAGAGGAGCCCCCTTGACCTTTCGCGACCTTGGTATCGACCAAGACATCGCCGATGCCCTTGCTGCCAAAGGCATTACCGAGCCATTCCCCATTCAAGAGCAAGCCATTCCGGTAGCTCTAACCGGCCAAGACGTTATTGGCCAGGCCAAGACCGGAACCGGCAAAACCTTCGGTTTCGGCCTGCCGCTGATTCAGATTCTCGGCCCGAACCCAGAACCGGGCGCTAAGGCCCTGGTTGTCGTGCCTACCCGCGAGCTCTGCATTCAGGTTGCAGAAGACCTCAAGTTGGCTTGCTCGAACCGCCCGACCACAGTTGCTGCCATTTACGGTGGCAAGGCCTACGAGGGTCAGGTTGCCGAAATCGAAGCCGGCGCTCAGATCATCGTCGGAACCCCCGGCCGTTTGATTGACCTCTCAAAGCAGAAGAAGCTCGACCTCGGCAACATTCGCTTCATGGTTCTCGACGAGGCCGACGAAATGCTTGACCTCGGATTTCTTCCAGACGTCGAACGCCTCTTCGCTTACACACCGGATGGCCGCCAGACCATGTTGTTCTCGGCAACCATGCCAGGCGCAATCGTCACCATGGCGCGCAAGTATCAGAACAAGCCTGTGCACATCCGTGCGAATGAACCCGATGAAGGTCAGACCAAGGCAGACATCAAGCAGTTCATCTACCGTGCGCATGCCCTAGACAAGGATGAAGTTGTCGGCCGAATTCTGCAGGCCGAGGGTCGCGGCAAGACCGTAATTTTTTGCAAGACCAAGCGTCAGGCGTCGAAGGTTTCAGACGAGCTCGTCGATCGCGGATTCAACGCGACAGCTTTGCACGGAGATATGTCACAAGAGGCTCGCGAGAAATCGATGGCTGCGTTTCGCAGTGGCAAGCGCGACATTTTGGTTGCGACCGAAGTTGCAGCGCGAGGCATCGACGTCGATGACGTTACTCACGTAATCAACTACACGGTTCCTGAAGACGAGAAGGCGCTGCTTCACCGCGTCGGTCGAACCGGTCGTGCAGGTCGCACCGGAATCGCCGTGACTTTCGTTGACTGGGAAGACCTCACTCGCTGGAAGCACATCAACGAGGCACTTCAGTTTGGTCAGCCTGAACCAACCGAAACCTACTCGAGCTCTGCTCACCTATTCGAGGACATGAACATCGCTGCTGGCACCAAGGGACGCTTGCGCGCATCAACAGCTGTGCCAAAGACTCCAGGTTCAAACAATCGCGGTGGCAACAGCCGCGGTGGTTCTAGCGGTGGACGTGGTGGCAGTCGTGGCTCAGAACGAGGCGGCTCAGTTCGCTCTGGTTCAGGTGAGAAGAAGGCGTCAACCGAGCAGCCTCGCGCTCCTCGCCCAAGTTCTGACCGTCAGCGCACTCGCACCCGTCGTACCTCAGACAGCTAACTAAAGCTGGGCTTTAGCTCCAGTGGCTTGAGCGATGATGCGCTCGAGCATCTCGGGGCTGGTGGTGTTTTCACCGAGCAAGTTTGGCTTGCGGTTACCGTGGTAATCGCTTGAGCCGGTGACAATTAGGTCGTGCTTGGCAGCCATTTCTAGCAACCACTTCTGAGCGTGCGGCGGCACATCTCGGTGGTCAACTTCGAAACCGGCAAGGCCTGCTGCGATCATTTCCTCGAAGTGAGCGACGGGCATTGCTTCACCAACTTCTGGGCCTTTGCCGCGACTCATCGGATGCGCAATGATTGGCACTCCCCCGGCAGCAACAACTAAACGAATTGCGTCGATTGTGTCGACAACGTCTTTGTTCGGAATATAGAAAGCACTACCAGGTGCCCACAGGTCGTTAAAGACATCTGCGGTGCTGGCAAAGTGGCCTTTCGAAACCATCGCCGCCGCAATCGAAGGGCGGCCGTGGGTTGCTCCGTTTCTCAACTGGTCGAGCACATCTTGCCAGTCGAGGTCATATTCGGCACGGATCAGTTCGAACATTTGAGCTAGGCGCTCTTCGCGCAGCCTCAAGGTGTTTTCTAGCGAAGACGAAAGCGCTTCGTTGTTTGGATCTGGCATGTAGGCAAGCAGGTGAACGCCGAAGCTCTTTTCACCGGCTGGGTGTGCCCGAGTAGTGATCTCGATTCCAGGCACGAAGCCGATTCCAAGTTCAGCTGCAATCTCTCGGGCCTCGGCCCATCCGCGTGTGGTGTCGTGGTCGGTTAGGGCAACAACATCAACTTCACGTTTTTTTGCCTCACGAAAGAGATTTTCTACGGTCTCTGAACCGTCACTCCAAGAACTATGTGCATGAAGATCAATTTTCATGTTTCCCTACCTTTCATTCAAAGGTTATCAAGACCCACTGACACCCGAAGCGGTGGCAGAATAATTGAATGAGCAAAGACGCAAAGAAACTAGCTGGCCGCAACGATAGCCGATCGAGAACTCCGCAGAGCGAGCAGTTCATGAAATACATCGGCAGTGGATGGGCCGAGCGTGATGGGAAGCTTCCCGCAACTGACGCTGTTGCCCCTTATGCCGCCAAGCGCAGAGCCGCGGTTGCGAAGGCATTCAAAGGCAAGGTTGTTGTAATCGAGGCCGGCGGTCTTCAGCATCGCTCGAATGACACCGATTACAGATATCGCGCGCACAGCTCCTTCGCACACCTAACCGGATGGGGTTCTCGAACCGTTCCTGGATCGATACTTGTGATTGACGCTCGCAAGGGTTCGAAAACAACTTTGTTTTTTAGAGAAACTGCCGGCCGAAAGACCGATGAGTTTTTTGCTGTCTCTGACATCGGCGAGTTTTGGGTTGGGGCTCGCCCGAACTTGAAGCAGGTCGCAAAACTTCTCGCGTTGCCAACGAGGTCACTCAAGACCTATGACGACTTCATCAATTCTGTGGAAAAGAAAGACGTCGTCACACTTCAAGACGCAGACGTCGCAGAGTTCGTTTCAGAGTTGCGTCTCGTCAAAGACGAATACGAAATTAAGGAGATGCGCAAAGCTGTTGCCGCATCTATCGAAGGCTTCAAGTCTGTAGTTCGCAATCTCGATCGCGCTGTGAAGCACCCACGCGGTGAGCGCATCGTCGAGGGAGCATTCTTCACCGAGGCTCGTGCACACGGGCACGACTTGGGTTATGAGACCATCGCTGCAGCCGGCGCACACGCTTGCATTTTGCACTGGATGATCAACGACGGAAAAGTGAACAAGGGTGAACTCTTATTGCTGGATGCCGGCGTCGAGGTCGACAGCCTATACACCGCCGACGTTACCCGCACGCTTCCGATCAACGGCAAGTTCACCGCCACTCAAGAAATGATTTACGAAGCAGTGCGCGAGGCAGCCGACGCTGCTTTCAAACTTGCCAAGCCTGGCGTGAAGTTCCGTGAGATTCACGGTGCAGCGATGCAGGTAATCGCAAAGAAGACCGCCGAGTGGGGCTTACTGCCGGTTAGCGCCGAAGAGTCACTCGAGCCAGACAACCAGTTTCACCGTCGCTGGATGGTTCACGGCACCAGTCACCACCTCGGTCTAGACGTTCATGACTGCGCGCAGGCTCGTCGCGAAATGTATCTCGATGCCGAACTCAAACCGGGCATGATTTTCACAATTGAACCTGGGCTCTATTTTCACAAGGATGACCTTTTGGTTCCGAAGAAGTTTCGTGGCATCGGCATTCGAATCGAAGATGACGTGCTTGTCACGAAGACCGGTGTCGAGAATCTAACCAAAGGTCTTCCACGCAAGCCTCGTGAAATCGAAGCTTGGATGAAATCCCTCTCGAAATAGGGTTCAGTCGCGCGAATCTGAGTAACCACCGGTGGCGTCATAGCCGTCGGCACCGTCGAAGAATTGGCCTTCGTTTTGCGAGCCGCCTAGAGTGCGATCAGTTGACTCGACACCGCCGGGTGAAGTGAAAAAGCTGAAAACGGCATAGCCGATGCCGAAAAGCACAGCGAGCAAGAGAATTACAAAAAAGACTATTTCCATGGCTGAAGTTTGCGGCCGCCGACTGACATCAACCAGGCGTTACTTGTTGGTTGACGGCTCGACTTTGCTTGCAGCCTCGTTGGCCTGAGAAAGCATATTGGCCGGAACCTGCACCTGGTACTTCGAGGCCACAATCGAAGACTGGCTAACGAAGCCGCGTTTGTTTCTCGAGAACGAATAGCGAAGAACGTTGAAGAGCATTCCGAGGCCGGCCCCGATAAAGATTGCCGAGCCGAGAGCCCCGTTGCTGCCCGATGCAATGTTCTCGGTGTCGATGGCCGGGCCAAACAAAAATGCGTAAATCAGACCGATCCATGCACCGGTGATAGCGCCGCTGAACGCGACTCTGGCGTAGCTCATCTTGCCGCGAACGCGCTCGACCGAGCGAAGATCAGAACCCACGATGGCCACGAAGGCTGCCGGAAAATCGTTGCGAACCAGCTTCTCGACATAGGCCACCGCATCGGCATACTGCGAAAAGTCGGCAACGACCTCTCCGTTTGGAATTGCGGGAGGTGCGTTTCTAGATGAACGTTTGGTAGCCATAAGAATCCATTCTGGCATGCCTTCAAGCCCTCGTCTAAGGTTGAAAGGTGAACGCGACCAGAGTATTTGTAGCCAGATTGGCGGGATGTGGCGTCTTTGACCCAGCGGGTGACCGTGTTGGAAAAGTCATTGACGTTCTATTGTCATACCGC
>WLIA01000027.1 GCA_009702455.1 Actinomycetota bacterium
ACGGGTTCTTAGAAAAGTCTTAGAAAACCGTGCGCAGAGGGTTAGAACTTGGCCCGCTATCTAGACTCAAAGCAGGAGGTCACCATGGCCAAGGCAAGCATCCTTGTGGTTGATGATGAGGCAGGCGTGCGCGACATGCTTGCCGATGCCTTGCGAATGCAGCAATACGCAGTGGCCACCTCAGCCGACGGCCACGCGGCATTGCGTGAGATCTATGAGGGTGACTTCGACTTAATCATCTCTGACGTGAACATGCCTAAGGTCAACGGCTTCGAGCTGCTCGAGCGCTTGCGGGCTACCGGCAACGAGACTCCCGTGATTCTGCTAACTGCCCGCGGAGACCGCGCAGATGTGGCGGTTGGGTTTAGAGCCGGTGCCGACGACTATGTAACCAAGCCGTTCGGGCTCGAAGAATTGATGCTGCGAGTTGAGGCGCGACTCAAGCACCTGCTCAACGCACAGCGCGAGGTGCTTGAGGTTGGGCCGGTTCGTCTCGACGAAGATGCGCACCAGGTGACAGTCGATGGCGTTGCCGTTGAACTTTCGCCAACCGAGTTTCGTTTGCTGCAAGAACTAATGCAGCGCAAAGGACGTGTGGCAACCAAGGGTGCGTTGCTCGATTCGGTTTGGGGAATCAACTGGGACACCACCGTGACTGTGCTCGACACATACATTTCTTATCTGCGCAAAAAGTTGCACACCGACAGCTGGCAAGGAATCAAAACCGTTCGCGGAATCGGTTTTCAGATTGAAGCCGGCGAATGAAACTAATCACAAAGATTTCGCTTAGCGCAATTGCGGTTTTTTCGATTGCACTAATCGGCGGCGGCTATGCGATGGTCGAACTGAGTTATTCATCGGAGCTTCGTCGCACAGAAGTAATTCTTGACGACGCGGCGAAACGAATTGCCGCTAGCACCGACACACTCAGCTCAGCGCTGGTGGTTGCAGACGAAACCGATGTTGCGTTGACGATGGCGTTTGTCGACATGGATCGCGCGATTACAACTATCTCTGAGAGTGCGGTGCGGCTCGATGTTGCACCTACAGATGCAGTTATGGCTGCCGCTGCGAAGAAATCGGTGCTGGTTTCTGCACCAATCGAATACAAACTCAGAGCCGTGTCGATGGCTGGCAACGAATACCTTCTGATTGCCACCTCGACCGAAAGCGCGCAGCTGTCGCGTGCAAACAGCCTGGCCATGTTGCTTCTGATTTCTGCCATCACGATTGTGATTGCGGGTGCTGCCGTGACGATTCTGATTCGCCGCGACCTCAAGTCGGTTATCAAGACCCTGGCTGGCACGGCCGACCAAGAGCGCGAGACCCGCGAGAGCATGCAGAGCTTCATGGGTGACGCATCTCACGAGTTGCGCACCCCGCTAACCGTGATCAAGGGTTATGCCGAACTGCTGGCCAAGTCGGGGGCCAAGACCAGCGCCGAGCAGCGTGAGCGGGCCTATTCACGAATTGTCGAGCAGGTCAACCGCATGGATGACACCATCACCGGCCTACTGCAACTGGCCGAAGTGGGCTCGGTGTCTAGCAACACCTTCGCCCGAGTTGAGCTGGCAACCCTGGTGGCTGCCGCAGCAGAAGACCTGCAGGCCACCTCGCCGAAACGCAAGATTGACACCCAATTGGCTCAGGTTGGCGTTTCGGGCTCGATTGAGCTGCTGCGGCGGTTGCTCGAAAATGCCACCGGCAACATCATGCGCCACACCTCGCCAACCGATCAGGTGCGAATGACCCTGGCAGCCGAGCGACGTGTGGCGGTTTTGACCATCGAAGATGCCGGTGGCGGCCTGCCGGCTGACGCATACGCCAAGGGTGTTCAGGGTTTCAGGCGATTCGACGAGTCGCGCAGCCGCGAGACTGGCGGCACCGGTTTGGGCATGACCCTGATGAAGTCGATCGTTGAGGCTCACGGAGGCCAGCTGTCGATTGCCCCTAGCGACCTGGGTGGGCTAAAACTCGAAATCAGGCTGCCCTTAAACTAAAGAAATGGCAAAGACCGTTTCGTTTGACTCACTCCCCCGTGAGATTCGCACGGCGCTCTATCGCATCGATGAGCCCGAGTGCTTTTCTGTTGAGCGCAGCCGCCACGAAGCCATCACCGTCGTCAACAAACGACTCTCGCGCGTTTACAAGTTTGTTCGCAAAAACAAAAAGCTTGTTCTTCTTCTCGACAAAGAAATCGACAATCTGATTCTGCTTCGCAACAAAAAGATTTCTGCGCCAACTGTTTTGAATCGTCAACCCTTGAAGCAATACGACATGGTTTCTTATGCCTATGTCGAAGGCGAAATTGTCGCAGACAGCATGATGCCGAAGAACGCAAAGTTGCTCGCCGATGCACATCGCAAACTGCACATCGCATTCGAGCGCGAGGGCAAAGGCAAACTTGCCGAATGGAACTCGGCAAGAATGTTGAAACCGATTTTCTCGAAGACCAACGCATCAGAGTATGCACCTGAACTCGTGAAGTATGCGCGTTCGATTGCTCGCGCCCTCAAAGCACACGAACTAGCACGCGAAGACGTGACATTCATTCACAGCGACAGTCACCTATCGAACGTTGTGTTTCAACCCGAGCGCGCAGTTCTAATCGACTGGGCCGAGGCCGGCTGGGCATCAAAGTATTTCGAACTTGGCGTCACGATTCACGCGATGCTCTATGAGAAAAAGGCAATGCAGCGCGATCTGATTGTCACCTATCTCAACGAATACTTCGAAGCGGGCAAAATCACCGAGCGAGATGTTCAGTTAATCGAACTTCACGTAAAGCTTCGCTTTCTCGAAGGTGCAACCTGGCACCTGCTCGAGTCAAAAGAAGATCAGCTTCTCAACAAGGTGCGCTACGCCAAGTTCGTCGAAGACTCGTGGCGCAAGGCCGAGCGCTTCGACCTAGCCAAACTGCTTGGCATGCCAGCGACCAAGGCATAATCCGTGGACACCAAGCGCCGGACTCTCGGCAAAACCATCAGTTGGTACATCGTGCACAACGGCATGATGTTTACCATCACCTACATACTCACCGGCAGCTGGGAGCTCGGCGTGACCATCGCCGTATTGCAAACCATTGGTGAGGCTGTGCTTTACTACTTTCACGAGCGAATCTGGGCTCGCATAAAGCCAAAGAAAACGGGAATTCCCGCCGAGCCAAAGGGTTAACAAGACCATGAGCATTCGTGAAGTAGAACTGACCCTTATTGACGGCACCAAGACCACCTTCGGAAAGCTGGGCAGCGGCCCGGTTCTAGTGGTCAACGTGGCGTCGCGCTGCGGCCTAACCCCGCAATACGAAGCGCTCGAAGCGCTGCAGAAGAAGTATGCCGCCAAGGGTTTCACAGTCGTTGGTCTGCCGACCGACCAGTTCAAGCAAGAACTCTCGAGCAACGAAGCCGTGGCAGAGTATTGCTCAACCACCTGGGGTGTGACTTTTCCGATGACCGAGATG
Source organism: Actinomycetota bacterium (assembly GCA_009702455.1). GTDB lineage: Bacteria > Actinomycetota > Actinomycetes > Actinomycetales > Microbacteriaceae > Rhodoluna. Next base: position 3,461 of record WLIA01000027.1, read on the forward strand.
ATCAAGGTGAACGGTCGCAACCGCCACGCGCTTTATAAGCAGCTCGTGAAGACCAAGGATGCCAAAGGTCTAGCCGGCCCAATCATGTGGAACTTCGAGAAGTTTCTAGTTGGCAAAGACGGCAGCATTCAGCGCTTTCGCCCAACCACCAAGCCAGACGACCCGAAGGTTGTCGAGGCGATCGAAGCCGCTCTCTAAAGAGCTCTAAAGCCCATTCTCTTTTCTAAACACGGCAACGACTGCGTTAGCGTGGCCGTGGCCCATTTCGTGTTCGGTCTTTAGCACTGCAACCAACTCCATGTGAGTTTTGGTTTTGTGCTTCTTCAAGATGGTCATCCAATGCGTAATCGGTTTGCCATACTTCTTTTCGATTGACGGAAAATAACTTTTCGGTCCTTGAACTTTCTCGGCCATTAGCCCACCTCTCTCTGCATTGCAGCGAGCAGTGCATCGACATCTGCTTCGGTGGTATCCCACGAACACATCAGGCGAACCTGACCGATGGTGTGATCCCAAACATAAAACGGAAACTCATTCTGCAGTTTCTCAAAGACGCCCTTTGGCAAAATCGGAAACACAGCGTTTGCCTCGGTTGGGTTTGGCAGTGCAAGACCGAGAGCACGAATTCCCGCATCGAGACGACGAGCCATGCCGTTGGCGTGGTTTCCGTTTGCGAGCGCAAGCTTCGAACCGTTGCGCAGCAACGCAATTAGCTGCGCGCTAACGAAACGCATCTTGCTGGGTAGTTGCATCGAGGTTTTGCGCAGGTAGGCTATCTGATCGTCGAGCTCTGGGTTCAACACAATAACCGCTTCGGCCGCGAGCGCGCCAATCTTGGTGCCACCGAACGAAACTAGATCAACACCGACCTTGGTGGTGAACTCTTTGAACGAGACACCCAGTGCTGCGGCGGCGTTAGAGAGCCGGGCGCCATCCATGTGCAAATAGAGATTGTGTTTGCGGCAAGCTTTCGCGATAGCGCGAATTTCGTCGACCGAATAGAGCGTGCCCATCTCGGTGGTCTGCGTGATTGAGACAACCGCTTGCTGGGCGCGGTGCACGAAGTCGAAGTCGAAGCACTGGGTCTCGATGAGTTCAGGGGTTAATTTGCCGTTTGGCGTTTGAATTGTCCACAGCTTGAGCCCGGCCATTTTCTCGGGAGCACCGCCCTCGTCGGTGTTGATATGCGCGGTGTATGCGCAGATGACGGCCTCCCAGCGCTGTGTCGCAGCCGAAAGAGCGATGACGTTAGCGCCCGTGCCATTGAAGACCGGGTAAACCGTGGCTTTTCTGCCGAACTCTTGGCGAACCACCCGAAGCAGCTCTTCTGTCACGGTGTCTGCGCCATAGGCACGCTCGTGCCCCTCGTTTACCGAGCCGATGGCCTCGAGAATCTCTGGGTGCACGCCCGCATAGTTATCGCTGGCAAAGCTGCGCCAGACTTTTCGCTCAATCACGAGACAAATCTACGCCGACCAGACCTCGGCTGCGACCCTAATTGCAATCTCGATTGCCCGAACCTGCTGGTCGAGCGTCATGGTTGGTAGGCCTGCAAAGTCTGCAGCCTGCTCGGCCATCAATGGCACATGGATGAACCCGCTCAACACCGAAGTGCCTGCAAGTGCGTGCTGCATCGCATAGAAGATGTGATTGCACACGAAGGTGCCGGCCGTGGTCGAAAGCCCGGCGGCAATGCCCTCTGCGCGAACGGCTGCCACCATCTCTTTCACGGGTAGGGTCGTGAACTTGGCTTCGGGGCCGTCCTCGACAATCGGTTGATCGGTCACGGTTCGCCCTGCGTTATCGGCAAGTCTTGCGTCATCGAGGTTGATGGCAACGCGCTCAAAACTTACTTCGCTTCGGCCCTCTGCCTGACCTAGGCAAATCACAACATCTGGGTTGTGCAACTTGATCAGGTGCCTAAGCAGCTCGCTCGACTCGGTGAACACAACGGGCAACACAGCGGTGTGAAGTTCAACGCCCTCAATCTGTCGAGCTTTGAGCGCGTTCACAATCTGCTCGGATGGGTTGAGGCTGGCACCAGCGAATGGTTCGAAGCCGGTGAGCAGAACGCGTTTCATGCTCTTACTTTATTGCCAAGCGCCGATTCGTCGAAGACGCGCGACAGCTGCCTCTTCGATTGGCGACTCATCACCGATGGCAATTCGCATGGCACGCAATATATTTGTGGTTTGCGACTTCACAAACCAGAGCGGTAGGGCACGCTCACCGATGAGTTCTTGATAACTCTTTGGCATTGAGGCCAGCGCAGCAAAAAAGAAAAGTCGATAGAACGGTTTGCTAAGAAACGGAAGCGGCGGATTCTTAATCCACTTGATTACATCTCGAGTGTCGTCGGTGACCACGAGGTCTTTTTCGAAACCACGCAAAGTTTCGAGCAACTCGGCTTCGCTCTGCGGAGCAACATCGAGACCGAGTGGCTTCACCGAAGCTGCCCACAGTCGAACGTATTCGTCGGCCCCACCCGGAATCGGGCGTTTTGAGTAGTTCTGGTGGGTGCGCAAGAAGCTATCCATGAAGGCAACGTGCACCCAAAGCAGCAACTCTTTGTCGGCAGCCTGGTAGGCACGACTCTCACCGGTTGAAGTTTGGTACTCACCCTTCACACGGGTGTGCAGGCGATTCACGCGATCGGCCTCTTTTTGATTCGACTGAATCGGGCCGAATGTGGTCACGGTGAGCCAACGAATTGTGCCGGCAAGACGGCCAAGCGGGTCGTCTTTGTAGCGCGAGTGCTGGCGCACGCCGGTGAGCGAGCCCGGGTGCAGAGCCTGCATTAGAAGCGCACGGATGCCGCCAACGAGCGTGGCGAAGTCTGCGTGCACGATCCACGGGGCTTGGTTTGGCAGGTAAAGGCCGGCCTCTTCGCCCTCGGCAACCTGCTTCAGCCAGGGTGGCTTGCCGTCATTTGAGCCAGATAAAAGGTGCACGAACTTGCGCGCAAGAAAGCTCTGAAGTTTGTTGTTGGGCACAGTGGTTCTAACTATTTGGCCAGGAGGGCTTTGACCCGCGGCACTACCTCGTTGGCATAGAGCTCGATGTTGCGCAGCAAGCGGCTCTGCGGCATCGGGCCATTTGAATACTTGAGGTCAAACCGCTGTGCGCCAACCGACTCGATCGCATAGGCGATCTTCTTGGCAACGGTTTCTGGCGAGCCAACATACATCGAACCGTGCAGCACCTCGCTCATGTAGTGGGCGTGGGTGGTTTCACCCCAACCTCGTTCGCGACCGATGCGACCGAATGAACCCTTGTAGTAGGGCCAGAATTCTTCGAATGCTTCTTCATCGGTCGGTGCGATGTAGCCGGGTGAGTGAATCGAAACCGGCAACTGTTCTTTGCCGAGCTCTTGCAAGCGAGTGCGATACAAACGCGCGTATGGTTCGAAGCGAGCTGGGTCGCCGCCGATGATTGCGAGCGCCATCGGAATGCCGTGGTTTGCGGCACGAACAACTGACTCAGGACTGCCACCAACACCAACGCGAATCGATAATCCGTGTTCAGTTTTTGGGTAGACCTGTTGATTGGTGAGACCCGCGCGAGTTTTGCCGCTCCAGGTAACTGGCTTTTCTTTTAGCAACTGCACGAGCAGATCGAGCTTCTCTTCGAAGAGCACGTGGTAGTCACTGAGCTCGTATCCGAACAGCGGAAAACTCTCGGTGAAAGAACCGCGGCCCGCTGTGATTTCTGCGCGACCGTTTGAAAGCGCGTCGAGCGTTGCGAAGCGCTGATAAACGCGCACCGGGTCTTCGCTCGAGAGCACGGTTACGCCACTGCCGAGTGTGATGTTTTTGGTAACGGTTGCGATGCCGGCGAGCACTGTGTCAGGCGCGCTAACCGCAAAGTCGTCGCGGTGGTGTTCGCCCACGTTGAAGTTATCTAGGCCGAGTTGATCGGCGAGAATCGCTTGATCAACCAAATCACGGATAGTCTGCGCATCACTGTTTGGGTTGCCTTGCTCGTCTACCGAACTATCGCCGAAAGTGTCGAGGCCAAAACGGTAATGCTGTGAAGTCATACTTCAAGTAAACGCTAAGTCTCAGCGATTATTCCGCTAAATGATGCCGGCTAGCTTGAAGGTAACCAGAAGCATGATCACGCCACCGATTCGATAGACCCAAACAGACTGTTTCACTGGGCGGTCGTCGTAACGGTCGCCACCGTGGCGACCAAACAGTCCAAGGGTGCTGATTGCTAGCAGCGGCAGCGGCAGAATCACAAACGCCCATTGGGCGAGCTCTGGGGTGGCGCCAAGCCAAGCACCGACGATTGAAGTGGTGAGGCTGGCAACCAGAAGGCTAAGGGCTAGCCCTGGAATGCCCTGCGGCAAGAAACGCCAGAGGGTTGGGCTGTTTGGAAAACGGTCTGCGAACCAAGAGGTGACCGCCGGCAGCAAGAACAGCGCCGAACCGACCCAGATCTGCCAGCTGGCACCCATCAAAGCGGTTGAGATGAACACCCAGATCGCATATTTGATTGCCAACGCGATGACCTTTTGAATCATCGGCGGGTCTGGAATCTCATCTGGGTTGATTGAGTTGAGTCGCGCCGGATAGAAACGTGCAGCAGCCTCTTCGATAAACACACGGATAAATGCGGCTGCCGCAATCGCAAGCGCGAAGTCGTTGACGTGGTTCGCGACCGCAAGAGTTGAACCTGCAAGCGCAGGCAATGTTGAAACCATTGCCGAAGCTGACCATCCAGCCATGAATGGAATCACGGCAAGGTCGGTAAGGCGTTCCCACCAAGCGTTTGTGCTGATCGCCGCAGCTTTTCTGATCGAACGGAATGCCGTTGATAGCAGCGCCGGACCAACAGCAACAACCAATACACCCATAAGCAAACGTGACTCTGCAATGTCTGGCATGCTGCCCGATGCGAGAACCGAACCGACAACAAAAATCATGGCTGCCGCGAAACCGGCAAACGCGTCAAACATTCCAAGCACCGCGATGATAAGAAGCAACTGCCAAGGTGGTGTCGTGATGGTGCCTGAGACCGCCGAAACTGAAGCGAATGCAACCATGATTGCGACCAGCGGAGTTAGAAGCGATAGCGAACCGATAATTGCGCGAACATAAGCGGCATCGTTAATCAGCTTCGCAATCAGTGGCGAGAACTTTGCCGTGCGCTCAGCCCAGCGATGCGATCGCCTGTCGAAGAAGGTCATCCAGGCGAAGTTGAATATCGCCAGGCGGTCACCCCAGTTCTCTTCTTCGAGCGTGAGGTTGTCTTGGGCCACTTCAAGTTCGGTGAGGTCGCCAGAAGATTCACCATTGTTCGCGTTGCTCGAGTTGCTAGATGAACCAGACGAGTTTGAGCCTGATGAGCTTGATGCAGATCCTCCGGCAGCACCACCCGATGCGGCTGAGGCACCGGCAGCTCCGGCGGCGGCACCAGCGGCTGCTCCGGCTGCAGCAGCCGCGGCTGCGGCAGCTCCGGCGGCGGCGGCAACCGAGGCAACGATGGCCACGGCTTGAGTTGCGGTTTCAGTTACTGCCACGATTCCCTCGGGTGAGGCAAGCGGGTCGAACGGCACGGGTTCGGCATTGTCGTCACCGGTTGCACCGATGGCCGGGTTGGCAACAGGTGCACCCGGATCAATGGTTGGCAACTCAATGGTTGTCAGTTCACCAACCAGTGCGGCGGGCTCGGGTACTGCCGTAACCAGCGGTGCTGCCGCGATTGCCGTTGAAGAAGGTGTTGGAGCCGCGGTAGCGCTCGGCGTTGGCTTCGCTGTAGCAGAAGGTGTCGGGGTTGGGGCTGCCGAGGCCGAAGCGCTTGCCGACGGGCTCGGAGTGCGTGTTGGCGTTGGTGTGGCAGATGGAGAACGCGATGGTGTCGGTGTCGGGGTTGCCGAAGCCGAACGAGTTGGGGTCGGAGTTGGCGACGCCGTAGGAGTCGGAGTCGGAGTTGGTGTCGGAGTTGGTGTCGGAGTTGGTGTAACAACCGGTGTAACAACAGGAGGTGCAGGCTGAACAATTGTTGGCACAACGCTACCGGTGACCACATTGATGGTTACCTCGAGTGTCTTATCGCTGATCGCGTTTAGGTCAGAAGTTGAGATTGCAGCTCGAGTGAAGAGAAGTACCACAGGCGCAACCTCTGGCTTGAACTTCAAAGTAGAAGTTATAACTACCGCCGACTTTGGCACAACAAAATACTTCATCACATAGGTGCCAACTTCGGCAAAGGTCATTGGTGAGGTCACAACTAGATCAGCACTGAACGCCTGACGGCCCATGTAAACCCAGTTCGCGCCAACGCTGAGGTAACCGACCACGTCGTGAGTTGCGCTCAATTCTGGCGCTACCTTGATTTGGAACTTGACCTGGCTTCCGGCATCGACAGTTGTCACTTTTTGCAACGCAATCGGGTCGGCCGCACTCAGATAAGAAATGTCTGACTCAACGACTGCGGTTGGTGCACCGGCAGCCGGCGCAAGAATCTTTGCGTTCAACATTGCTGTTTGCGAAGCCGCGGGAACACCCGCAAGTGGTGTCGGTGCATTGGCAACGATTGTGCTCGGCAAGGTACCTGGCAAAATGTTCGCGATGATCGAGCCAGATCCGCTAGCTAAAGGAATGTTTACAGAAACACTCGCAACGCTTTGCGTTGCTGCGCCAGGGGTTGATGCGTTACCAAGAGTGTCAGCCAAAGAGAACGCGTTTGAAATTGTCGCGGATGAGTTGACCGCAGAACCAGGTGCGACGGTTGACACCGCTATGACGCGACAAACCTCATCGTGGTCTGGATCAGCAACGGCACCGACAAATCGGGCCCCCGTGAAGCTGAAGTCTGCCGCCGTGAGAGTGCTGCAATTCACCGGCTCGTTTGCGGTCAAGACAAAGGTCAAAGTTCGGGTGGTTGACGATGCCGTTTCTGGCACGAATGACAAAACCTGAGGAGCCGTTAGGTCAGGCACGGCAACCGTGACCGTCAAGCTAGAACCCGCGGTCACAGTCGTAGTGGCGTTCTGGGCGACGTCGGTGACCGAGAAACCGCCTGCGATTGCAAGCGTGACAGGGCCAGTCGTGCCCTCGGCAGCCGTAGCCGAGGCCGATACTGCACACACCGTTGGGCTTTGCTGAGTCACTGTGAGGTTGGTCAACCCGGTGAGGGTGAAGTCTGCCGCGGTGACCGAGGTGCAGTCGAGCGCTTCGTTACCGGTGAGCCTGAACTGCACAAGCGGGCCGGTTTGATTCGCGGCCGATGCCGTGAGTGCGAGGGTTGGGCCTTGGTTGTCAACCGCAATCGAGCCGGTCTTTACCAGGTCAGCAACCGCAATACCGGTGCCACCATATTCGACCAGGTAGTTCGCAGCAAAGACATCGGTGCAGCCAATGTCATTCCAACGCAAGGTTGTAAATTTAGCGAAAATGCAAAGAGCGGTGAAAGATAGCGGTGAGCCACCCATCCAAAATTCTTGAACTGTTGTGCCGAGATTAGGTGCATTGGTCGAAGCAACTTTTGCCGAAGTCACTCCCGACGCTGTCTTCTGCAAACCAATATATGCCTCGCCAGTTACCACACCCCAGTTTTGCAAGAAAGTGGTTTCGGTTTGAGTGTTTGGCACTGCCAGGTAACCGGTTGCCCCGTAGAGCGTGCGCGCAGAGGCGCTGGTATTCGCAGTGTTCCAGTTCATGGCCGCGCCGGTTGTCACGTATTCGTAGAAGTGACCGTTGTCGAGCCAGTAGCTCTTAAGGGGTTGCATGTGGAATTCGAAATCACGCGATGCGCCACCACCATTGCCGAGTTGCAGGCGAAGCGCGCGCAACGCAGTTTGCCACTGAGAGATTGTTGCGGTTGTTCCGGATAGCGTGATGACACCGTTTGCGTTGCTCGCGACAGTGATGTCGCCATATGAGCCGGCAGGCAAGGTGAATACGTCACCAGCAACAAAGTCTTTGTTGGTGATTCTGAAACCTGCGATGGTTTGACCGCGACCATCGATTGTGATCTGCGGTGCCAAAACGTTTGGAGTTGCGACAGCAAACGAGTTCAGTGTGCCCACCGAGAAGCTTTGTAGAAACGCTAGAGTGGCGAGCGACTGATCAACTGTTGAAACAGTGAGCGTTGAAGATGTGAGTTGGTTGCCAGATGCGTCTCGAACGGCAGAGGTGTCGAGACTTAGCGTCACGTTGCCGGTCATGGCATTGGGGTTAGACACCGTGAATACATAGACGTTGGTGCTCGGAACTCGAACCGGGGCCGAAATCGTCCATCCAGTTGCACCACCGGCTGCCGAGTGGTTCAGCGTGATCGCCGAGGCGGTTAGGCCCAGCACCGGCTCGGTGAACGTATAGCTATAGGTGACGGTTGTGTCGGTAATTGCCTTAGCTATCAAGGTGATCGCCGGGGCTGTGATGTCACGAATAAAACTGGCGATGGTGGTTGCGGCGGCAGGGCCGAGGTTTCCGGTGGTGCCGGTCATGTCATTGATGGTGTTCGCGTTCAGTTTGAGCTCAACTGCTCCGGCCACAGTACATCCGGTGACCGTGACGGTCGACTGATATGGAGAAGTGGTGTCAGTTGCTGAACCGACTGCACTAACAACACATCCGGTTACGCCTGCACCGGTAAGCGCGAAGTCTGCAGTCGCAAGGTTTCTAAAAGGTTTGGTGAAGTTCACGGTCAACACCATCGGGTTTGCGTTCGAACCGAGAGCCGTGGTATCAGATGTCGGAACGCCGGTGACCGAGTCAATTGACGGAGGACCAATATCAACACTCGCGGTAACGGTTTGTGAGGACACAAAAGATGATCCGCCCGGCATGCCACCGTATTCGACAAGCGCATGGTTTATGCTGCCTATGGTGGTGCAATCCGCATCAGCCCACTTTCCTGGTGCGCCTGTGATGCGTGAGTAGAAGAAAATGCAAAACGCCGACTGGCTGTACGGATTGTTGGTAACCCAGTTTTGCGGCAAGGCAGAGGTCAGATCTGGTCCGTCAAATGCTCGAACAATTTCATTGGCCACACTGGCAACGTTCGTGCCTACGGTCTTTTTCATTCCGGTAACAAGTAGGTTGATGTTTATGCCGTTGTAAGCCTTGAGGAAGTCAGTTTCTTGCACAGAATTGATAATTCCTAAGTACCCGTAATTTGGCCCTAGGTTGCGCGCATTAGCCAAAGCCTTGTGGGCGTCCCAACTCATAACTCCAGTGCCAACTTCTTCGTAGACGTTTCCGGTTTCATACGAATAGCCGTCGAATGGCCTTAGGTGAAATTCAATAGTTCGCGGTGTCGTGTCGGTTGATGTTGTGCGAATTCTGATGCTCTGAATAAAGGTCTGCCAGGTGGCAGCTGTTGGTGTAGTTCCCCTGGCATCCAGAACACCATTGTTTATGGTCACAGTGATTCCGCCTGGAACGGTGGCGTTCAAAATGTCGCCTGATTTGAAATTAGTGATGCTCACACGGATGCCCGTGATATTGCCGCCCTTTGCATCTAGCGCGAAGTTAGGTGCCAGAAAAGCGTCTTGGCTTGAAATTGTGGCGATTGGGCCGGTGGTGAAGGTGGGCAAAAACCAGAGGCTCGCGTTTGAGTCGGTGTGATTCTGGGCGGTGAGCGCAAGGTTCGGGTTGCCACCCTCGTCGGCGATGCTGCCCGTTGCGATAGTGACCCTGAGAGCACCGGTGATTGCATTGGGGTTGCTGGCGGTGAAAGTGTATGAATTGGTAGCGCCAACTCGAACCGGTTCGGTGAATGTCCAGCCGGCCGTTGTGGTTCCGGTGTGGCTGCTTAGGTCGGCAGCAGTAAAGCCGACCACCGGTTCGCTGAATGTATAGGTGTAATCAACCGAACTGCCCTTCACGATTTCAGTGATGGCTGTGACCGATGGCCCAACTATGTCTCGAGTGAAACTGGCAAGAGAGGTCAGGGCTGCTGGCCCGAGGTTTCCAGTTGTGCCGACCATATCGTTGATCATGTTCGCTTTGAGACTTACTGTGACTGCTCCGGACGCAGTACAACCGCTTATCGTGACGGTGGACTGGAATGGTGCGTTTGTGTCTGTAGCGGAACCGATAGCACTCACAACACAGCCTGCAAGACCTGCCCCCGTGAACGAAAAGTCTGACGTCTCAAGATTTCTAAACGCCTTTGTGAAATTCACAGTGAACAACATAGGGTTTGCCGTTGATCCAAGAGCGGTCGTCGACGTTGATGGAAGACCCGTAACAGAGTCGACCGATGGAACGCCAACGTCAACATTCGCGGTCACAGTTTGTGAGGACACAAAAGATGATCCACCTGGCATGCCTCCATACTCGAAGATGGCGTAATTTGCTAAGCAATCGTAATCATCCCACTTGCCAGGGAACGCTGAATTGACCGGATACATGTAGATACACATAGCTGAAGCAGCGCTTGGCTGAAGGTCTGTCCAATTTGAGTAGTTGATTGTTTGACCAGAACTTGGCCCATCAAAGGCTTTGACTACTTCATTGACGACATTCGCGGTTGTGGTGCCGACCGTCTTCTTGATTCCAATCAGCGAAACGTTTGTATATCCAGGAGTGTTATGGATTATGGATATTTCAGCAAGTGTCTCAGCCACAGCCAAATAGCCATAGTTTGCACCTAAATTCTTTGCGTTAGCTGCCGCCTTGATTGCATCGAAAGTCCAAGGATTTCCGCCTATTGACCAAACTTCATAAACTCGGCCGTTTTCAAATTGATAGCCATTAAAGGGCTTGAGGTGAAACTCGATGTTTCGCGCGGTGGTGTTCGTAGACGTCGTTTTGATCTTGATGCTCTGAATGAAGGTCTGCCAGTTTGCAGCAGTCGGCGTGGTTCCGGTTGCAGTCAGAATATTGCCGTTTGAGATGTTGACGCTCATTCCAGAAAGCGCAGTCGCGCTGAGGGTGTCGCCTGACTGCGGGTTAGTGATTGAGACACGGATGCCGTTGATGTTTCCGCCCTTGGCATCGAGCGTGAAGTTCGGAGCGAGCGCAGTGTCTTGGCTCGAAATAGTGGCCAGAGTTCCGGTGGTGAAGGTGGGCAAGAACCAGAGGTCCGCGGTTGAAGCTGTGTAGTTGGCGGCTGTGAGCACCAGGTTCACATTTCCTACATCGTCAGCGACACCGCCGGTCGCGATGTTTACCTTGAGCACACCGGTGACCGCATTCGGGTTGCTTGCGGTGAAAGTGTATGCGTTGGTGGTTCCAACGCGAACGGGCTCGGTAAACGACCAGCCAGCAGTGGTTGTGCCGGTGTAGCTGCTTAGGTCGGCAGCGGTGAAACCAAACACCGGTTCGCTGAATGTATAGGTGTAGTCAACGCTGTTGCCACGAACGACTTCTTCGATAGCAGTGACGGTTGGCCCAGTGATGTCGCGAGTTGCAATCTCAGAGTCGAATGCAGCAACCGGGCCGGCGATTGCAACCTTGTCTTTGACCGAGTTGAGCGCGAGGCGAAGTTTTACGTCTCCACCCGTGGTACAGGTGTTGATCGTAACCGTGTAAGCGAAACCTGAACCTGCGACTACGGGAGTAGCCGCACATCCGACATTTGTGACAAAAGTGATGTCGGCAGCAGCAAGACCGTAGACCGCGCGGTTGAAAACCAAATCGAAAGTTTGCGTGTTTGCGCTGAAACGTGCAGCACGCGGAGCAAACATCGTGACGCTCGGTTTTGTAGTCGTGTTGACAACCTCGGATAGTGCGCCGTCGACCGTGTTCTTATTACCGGCGGCATCCGTGATGACATTCGAAGCACCCGTAATAAGAAGTGTGCCGTCGACGAGTGCAGAACTGACAACTGTGAATGTGTAACTGGTGATCGGATAGGTGTTGACCACCGGTTTGGTTGGAGTCCAAGTTGTTGAGGTTCCAGCTAGAAGAATTCGAGCGAGATCGATCTGATAGATCGGCTCAGAGAATGTCATGGTCACTGAAATCTTGTTCGCGGTAACCAGATCTGGCGTGACGTCGATTGAAGTTACCGTCGGCGCAACTGAATCAATCAAGAAGTTTGCAGATTGCTCGGTGCCGAAACCAGCTGCACCAAAGGCCAGGTTCTGCACCTGCGTTTGGTCGACTCGAAGGGCAATCGGTGTCTGGTCGGCTAAGCCCGACTTGGTGACCGTGACCGTGAAGTTGCCCGGGCCACCCGTTGGTGTGCCGATTGTCCAGCCAGTTGCCGGCTGGCCGTTCTCGAGCATTGTGAAGTCAGAGGCCTCAACCCCCGTGGTGTCTGGCAAGAAGGCCACGTTG
>WLIA01000028.1 GCA_009702455.1 Actinomycetota bacterium
AGGCCGCGCGGTTCGCGCTCTGCCTCCATTGGACCGTCACCGGTGCGTGGCTTCATTGCTGCCATTGTAAGACTCCTAAAATTGCGGGCTTCTTCGCCGAACTTCAATTATCCCACACGATTCAGACATTCACCACACGGATGTTCGCCCCAGGCACCCTCTCCGGCGATATGTAATCCATCCGTTACGAAAAACTAGGGCGGAGTGAAGTCTGGCGCGGTGTACTTCCAGCAGACGAGCAACCAGAGCACCTGCCCGAGAACACTAAGCACCAAGATCGCCCCGCGGGCTGGCTTCGACCAGGCCGCGCTCGCCACGGCCAAACCGGCCAAAAGCCCGAACGCCGGAAACAGCAACCGCGGGGTGCTGCTCTGCGGAAAGAACACGGCAAACAGGTAGACCAGATAGCTCAGGGTGAACAACTGCAGCTCGATGCCAAGTGCCTTCACCGAGTGCGTGCCAAGTGCCCACACAGCAAAGGCCACCAGGCCGAGAACGGCCAGCTCGCCAACTCCCGAACCGAGGTGAAACGCACCGCTGATGAACCAACCGGTGAACGGTTCGAGTTCGGAGTTGTTGGTGTAACCGCCGCGCCAAGCCAGTTCGGTCTTGAGATACGCATCCAAGCGGCCTGTCGTGATGGCGGCGATTATCAGCCAGCCGAAACCGAAAACGCCAGACACCGCTGCGAGGCCAAATAGCCTTATGCGCTCTCGCAATTCGAACGGTTCGGCGTGCTTGCGCTCGCGCCAGAAGCGATAAACGAAGAGCAGCGCGAACATCAGCGAGAAGGCGAGCAAACCTGGCCGGGTTACCGAGAGCAATGCGAGAGTGACAACCAGCAAACTGTCGCGACGCTTTGCGAAGAGATAGAGCGCCGCGCACATCAAGAACAGCCCGAGCGATTCGGCGTAGCCAACCTGAAGAATCGGCGCTGCCATCGAGAACGAGATCAGCGCGATTGCCCAGCGCGCCTGCAACTCGGTGATTCGCAAAATCAAAAGTCTGTATGCCATCAGCGCAAACGCGAAACCAAAAATCGTTGCGACAATCGGTGCGAGATATTTCCATTCGATTCCAGTGAGCAGATTTAGACCGCGAATCAGAAAAGGGAAAACCGGCATGAACGCCCAGGCGTTTTGCTGCACACTGCCGTCTTCGTTTGTCGGCAACGTGGTCGGGTAACCGTTTGTGTAGATGCGCTGATACCACTCGGCATCCCAGATATTTAGAAAGTCAAAGTAGCCGGGCCTAGCGGCCGTCCAGTAGTTATCTTCTTGAATTTGAGCCATGCCCAAAAACAGAATGAAAGATGTCATTCGCGATGCCGCAAAAATCGAAACGATTGGCAGCCACCACTTGCTGCGCCAAAGATCTTGAACGCGGTGCGCGAGGTTCTGCACGAGATTAGCTCGCTGTCAACCAGGTGCGAAGCGCCGCCTCGCAGGCAAAGATTTGACTAACCGGAACGTTTTCGTCGTCGGCGTGCGCCTTGTTTGGGTCGCCAGGGCCAAAGTTCACAGCCGGAATTCCGAGGGCACTGAAGCGGGCAACGTCTGTCCAGCCGTATTTCGGCTTCGGTGTCGAGCCGGTGGCCGCTACAAATGCCGCCGCCTCTGGTAAGTCGAGACCGGGGCGGGCACCTTCGCTCAGGTCGGTGACGGCGACTTCGAAGCCGTCAAAAAGTTCTCTTAGGTGGGCGGTGGCTTCATCGCCGCTCTTGCTCGGGGCAAATCGGTAGTTCACGGTAACCACGCACTCGTCTGGAATCACGTTGGTAGCCATGCCACCCGAAATCAGCACGGCGTTCATGCTCTCGCGATAAACCAGACCGTCGACCTCAACCGACTGCGGCTCATAGGCGTTGAGGCGGTTCAAGATTTCGGCCGATGCGTGCACCGCGTTCTTACCCATCCATGATCTGGCACTGTGCGCCTTTACGCCGCGAGCGCGAACTTCAACACGGATGGTTCCGTTGCAGCCGCCCTCAACCTGAGCGTTGCTTGGTTCGCACAGCACGGCGAAGCTGGCATCCAAGAGATCTGGGCGATTGCGGGCGATTCGACCGAGTCCGTTGAGGCTGGCCTCGACCTCTTCGTGGTCATAGAAAACCCAGGTGACATCGGTGTTGGTCTTATCGAGGGTGGCCGCCAGTTTGAGCTGCACAGCGACCCCGGCCTTCATGTCAACGGTTCCGCGACCCCAGAGCACCTGCTCGCGCTCCATTGGCAAGAGTTTGATTGGCAGGTTGTTGGCAACCGGCACGGTGTCGATGTGCCCGGCAATCACAACGCGGGTGACGTGGCCAAAGTTGGTGCGGGCAACGATTGCGTCGCCATCACGGATGACCTCTAGGTGCGAATACTTGGCCAGGGCCGATTCGATAGCGTCGGCGAGCTCTTTTTCGTTGCCAGAAACCGACTCGATGTCGCAAATTGCGCGAGTGAGCTCGACAAGATCGCCTTCGAGATTTAGGGGCTGGCCAGACATAGAACGAGCCTAACTTGTAATCTTGAACACGTGACTCAAGCGACTTCTTATCTCAACTCGATGGCCTGGGGCCACGGTCTAGCCACCGTTGCCAGCGACGGCACCATTCTCGACGTCTGGTATCCGAAGCCGCAGCTCGGTGAAGCACCGAAGAACGATTCGCTCTGGGTTGTGCCAAAAGAACTCGACGCAATGGTTGGCGAAGACGCCCGTCGTCGCGTGAGCATCCGTTGGGTTCGCACCGAGATCAACCTGGCCGAGCCGGTTGTTGGCACGGCCGACGCCTACCTTCGCCTGCACCTCTTGAGCCACCTGCTGGTCAAGCCAAACACCATCAACCTCGAACAGTTGATTCCGAGCCTGCCGATTGTTGCATTCACCAATGCGGGCCCGGTCGCGCTCGACGACCTCGAAGAACTTCGTGGCACCCTGCAGCGTGCCGGCATCACCGTGCACAGCATCGACAAGTTTGGCCGCATGGTCGACTACGTAACCCCGCGCAAGGTTCGCATCGCAGACGCAAGCCGCGTTCGCCTCGGCGCACACCTCGCGCCAGGCACCACGATCATGCACGAGGGTTTCGTCAACTTCAACGCTGGCACACTCGGTGTCTCGATGGTTGAGGGTCGCATCTCGCAGGGCGTTGTGGTCGGCGACGGCAGCGACATCGGCGGCGGTGCCTCAATCATGGGCACGCTTTCGGGCGGCGGCAAAGAGCGCGTAACCATCGGCGAGCGCGCACTGCTCGGCGCAAACTCGGGTGTTGGCATTTCGATTGGCGACGACTCGGTTGTCGAGGCTGGTCTCTATGTAACCGCCGGAACCAAGGTCACAATTATCGACTCAAACGGCGAGCGCACCGCGAAGGCCGGCGAACTAAGTGGCCTGCCAAACCTATTGTTTAGACGCAACTCGGTCAGCGGTCGCGTAGAAGTTCTGCCGCGCACCGGCGAGGGCATTCAACTCAACTCGCAACTGCACGCCTAACGCTCAGTCTCGAACGCTGTCCCAGCCGCCCTCAGCCACCGGAGCCATGTCGAGCAAAACATCGTGATTGGTTCGCGCAATGATTTCACCAATTGGTTTGAATTCGCGCGGAATGGTTGAGCCTGCGGCGAATGTTGCGAGCAGCGAATGATCTTCGCCACCGTCGAGAACCCAATCAAAAGCATTTGCGCCAATCGCGCGTGCGGCCTCTTCGAGCATCGCTTCGAAACCTTGCAGATCACGACGGTTCAACGAAACGGTTACGTTGCTCGCCTTGGCGATGCGAGCGGCGTCGCGCGATAGCCCGTCTGACAAATCGAGCATCGAGGTTGCGCCACTTTTCGCTGCCACAACACCCGAGGCAATCGGCGGCTGCGGGCGACGTTGAAAGTTCACTAGTTCGTCGTATGCCGAAATCGCATCGGCATTACCGCTCTGCAAGAGAGCCAAACCGGCCGCCGCTTTGCCGAGCGTTCCGGCAACGGCAACCACGTCACCAACGCGAGCACCAGAACGCAACACAGGCTCCCGCCCTTCGAGGTCGCCGTGAGCGGTCACTGCGATGACGGTTGTGTCTGCGATTGCGAGGTCTCCCCCGACAACGGCGGCCTCGGGCGCAAACTGCAGACAGCCATCGCGCAATCCATCGGCAAAAGATTCGAGCCATTCAATCTCGGTGGTTGGGCGACAAATCAGGGCAACAACCAGCGAGGTTGGTTTTGCACCCATGGCAGCAACATCGGCAACGTTTGAGGCGATGGCTTTGTATCCGAGGTCATAGGCAGAAGACCAGTCGAGCTTGAAATCGTGCCCCTCAACCATGGTGTCGGTTGTCACGGTGAAGCGGGCATCGGGCGCAGAAACCACCGCAGAGTCGTCGCCAGGGCCAACGAGCGCGGCTGTGGCAAGGTTTAGCCTGGCAATTGTGCGCGCCAGGCTAGCGTTCTCTCCGAGTTCGGCAATGGTTGGCATCAGTCAAAGGTAGCCTGTAATTGATGAAAATGTCTCGCCTCGCAGCCCTCTCGGCTGCCGCAATTGCCCTAACTCTCTCGCTTTCAGCCTGCTCGCCGACCGTCTCGCTCGAGCCTGCCGCTGATGCCAATAACCCGGGATGTGCCGATGTGATCGTGCGTCTTCCAGACGCGGTTGATGGCCAAGAAAGCAGAACAACCAACGCGCAATCGACGGCAGCCTGGGGAAACCCGGCGACCGTGATTTTGCGCTGCGGAATCGAGCCGGTCGAGATCAGCACACTGCCGTGCGTAACAGCAAACGGAGTCGATTGGATTGTTGACGACTCTGCCAAGCCGAGCTTTCGCTTCATAAGTTTTGGCAGAACACCGGCACTCGAGGTAATTGTTGACTCAGAGAACGCGGTTGGCGTGAATGCGCTCGACAGTCTGGCAGAGGCGGTCAAGTCGATTGAGCCAACCAAAGAGTGCGTTAGCTAGCAAAACTAGGGCTTAGTTTTTTTCGCTTCTCTGAATGCCAAGAGCAATCAGCTCGTCAATCAAGTCTGAGTAGCCAAGACCCGAGGCCTTCCAAAGTGCCGGATACATCGACAGCGGGGTGAAGCCCGGCATCGTGTTGAGTTCGTTCACGAAATAGCCATCGGCGGTTACAAAGAAGTCTGCTCGCGCGAGCCCTTCACATCCAAGCGCAACGAACGCGTCTGCCGCAGATTCTTGTAATTTGGCAAGCAGTGCAGGCTCGACAACAGCTGGAACAATCAGATCGACAGAATCTTCGTCTTGATACTTTGCATCGAAGTCATAGAACTCGCGAGACTTCACGACGATTTCACCGGGCACGGATACCTTCGGTCGACCACCATCGCGCGATTCGAGAACGGCAAACTCAATTTCGCGAACGCTAAGCCCGCGCTCGATAACAACCTTCTGATCTTCGGCAAAAGCAGTTTCGAGAGCCTCACCAAGCTGGTCTAGATTTTTGACCTTGCTAACACCTTTCGAAGAACCCGCGCGCGCTGGCTTCACGAAAATCGGCAGCGGGCCTAGAAGACCAATCTTTTCGAGCGCCGATTCTGGGTCGCGCATGAACGAGTCTTCGGTTAGAACCACGTGCGGAGTGGCCGAGATGTCGGCAGCCAGAAACGCATCCTTAGATAGTTCTTTATCCATGCCGCGTTCCGATGCCAAAACCCCGCTGCCAACATAGGCAACGCCAACGGCCTCGAGCTCGCGCTGAACCTGGCCGTCTTCGCCATAAGGCCCGTGCAACACCGGAAACACAACGTCGACAACACCGAGCGAGCGGGTTCCAGTGGCATCGGTCAACACCAGTTCGCGACTGCCATCGGTGGCAAAAGCCACCCGATTGCCCTCGTCTTCTACAACAGCCAGATCGCCCTTGCGCAGTGCCCACTTGCTGGCGTCGTCGGCAGCGAGAGTCCAGTCGCCATGCTTGGTTATGCCTACCGCGATGACCTCATACTTGCTGCGGTCAATCGCACCGAGAACGCCGGATGCCGAGGCGCAAGAGATTTCGTGCTCAGAAGATGGGCCGCCGAAAAGAATTGCAACGCGCAGCTTGCTCATTATTCGCGAACCGGACCGTCGGTTTCGTGGGTTAGGTGCGGGGCGATGTCGCGCGGATCCATGCGGCCTTCTAGCACGGCGTGCACCTGCTCGACAATTGGCATCGAGATGCCTTTGGCTTCGGCGAGTGCGAGAACCGGCTTCACAGACGAAAGACCCTCAGCGGTTTGCGACATGCGCTTGAGAACTTCGCGAAGCGAGTATCCGCGGCCGAGCATTTCGCCAGCCTTGTGGTTTCGCGATAGCGGCGACTCTGAGGTTGCGATTAGGTCGCCAAGCCCGGCAAGACCAACCATGGTGGTTGGCTGTGCACCGTATGCGACTGCAAAGCGCGAGATCTCAGCAAGACCGCGAGTCATGATTGACGCCTTGGTGTTTTCGCCGTAGCCAACACCGTTCACGATTCCGATTGCAACCGCAATTAGGTTCTTGAGAATTCCGCCGAACTCGGTTCCGATTACGTCGCTGTTTCTAAAGCAGGTGAAGTATGAATTGGTCGAGGCTTCAGCAACTCGAATCGCAGAATCTTTGCTGCTCGAAGAAGCAACCGATGCAGCTGGCTGTTCTGCCGCAATTTCTTGGCTGAGGTTTGGCCCAGACACAACAACAATTTGTGATTCCGGAAATTGAGTGCTTTGAAGAATCACTTCGCTCATGCGAAGACCGGTGTCGCGCTCGACACCCTTCATAAGGCTTACCAAAATTGCGTCGGCCGGAATCAGATGACCCCAGGCGGTGAGGTTGGCGCGCAAACTCTGCGCAGGCACGGCAATGTAAACCTGCTCGGCACCTTCGAGAACCGCGGCAACATCGCTCGAGGCTCGCAAGTTGTTTGGCAGAACCACTCCAGGCACATAGTCACCGTTGCGACGGGTGTCGTTGATCTCTTCGGCGGTCTCGTCTCGCCTAGCCCAAAGCCAGATGTCGTTGCCGGCGTCGGCGAGCACCTTCGCGAAGGTGGTTCCCCAGCTGCCTGCCCCCATTACCGCTATTTTGCTCAATCTTTTGCCTTCTTCTTGAAGTTTCCGGTGGCCGCTTCGCCGGTTTCGGCGGTGTTCCAGCGACGGGCCGGTGCCTTTTCGCCGCGAAGCTTTTCAACCAGCTCAGTGATTTTATCCATGACCAAATCTGTTGCTTCTTGAACCTCGGATGGCTGCAATTGCGGGTGACGGTATTTGCTCAAATCGATTTCGCCGCCAACCAGAACGTGAACCTTCTTCCAGAAGCCTGGGCGAAACTTGGTGCCATACTGCGGAAGAATCTTTTCACTGCCCCACTGAGCCATCGCGTAAACCGGCACGCCGGTTTCGAGAGCCAAGCGAACCGCGCCGGTGCGACCGCGCATCGGCCAGAGATCTGGGTCGCGGGTTAGTGTGCCCTCCGGGAAAATCGTGATGCAGTGCCCTGCCTCGAGAAACTTGTTTGCGGCACGAAGCGGCGCATCGTTTCTGTGCGTGCTGCGATAAACCGGAACCTGACCGGCAGCAGTCAACAGCTTGCCGAGAAGTGGCACTCTGAAGAGACTTTCTTTTGCCAAGAAGTGCGGGCCACGACCGAGTTGCTTATAGACGAAATAGGCAACCGCAAGAGCATCGACATTTGTCACGTGATTCGCAACCATGATGTAAGCACCCTTCTTCGGCAGCTTCTCGATGCCGTGCGGCACAACTCGAAACATGAATCGCACAACAGGTACCATGATGTTTGCGACAAAGTGCACCGCCAGGTTGAGCTCTTCCGATTTCACAACCGGCATCTTGAGCTCGCTCTTGATTTTTGTATTTGCCATGAGTTTGGCGTTACTCCGAATAGGTGAAGTCGGCACCGAGATCGGTGAGCTTTTGCAAGAAGTGTTCGTAGCCGCGCGAAATCAGCTGCACGTTGGTCACGTTTGAAGTGCCATCGGCGGCGAGTGCTGCAACCATGTGGCTGAAACCTCCGCGAAGGTCAGGCACACGGATGTCAGCCCCCTTCAACTCGGTCGGCCCCGAAATCACGGCGCTGTGGTTGAAGTTGCGCTGCCCGAAGCGGCACGGTGTGCCACCTAGGCACTCGCGGTAAATCTCGATGTTCGCGCCCATCTCAACCAGGGCGTCGGTAAAGCCGAAGCGCTGCTCGTAGACGGTTTCGTGCACGATCGAGATGCCCTTGGCCTGGGTTAGCGCGACCACGAGCGGCTGCTGCCAGTCGGTCATGAAGCCCGGGTGAACGTCGGTCTCGATAACCACCGAGTGCAGGTCGCCGCCCGGGTGGTAGAAGCGAATGCCGTCATCCTTGATTTCGAATGCGCCACCGACTTTTCTGAAGACGTTCAAGAAAGTTGTCATCTCTTGCTGACGTGCACCGCCAACAAAAATGTCACCCTCGGTTGCCAGCGCTGCCGCTGCCCAAGAAGCTGCCTCGTTGCGATCGAACAGCGCGCGGTGTTCGTAACCACCCAAACGCTTCACACCTTCGATGCGAATAACGCGGTCGGTGTCAACCGAAATGATTGCGCCCATCTTCTGCAAGATCGCGATGAGATCCATGATCTCTGGCTCGATTGCTGCGCCAGACAACTCGGTTAGACCTTCTGCACGAACTGCGGTTAGCAACACCTGCTCGGTTGCACCGACAGATGGGTAAGGCAACGAAATCTTTGCGCCCTTCAAACCCTTAGGTGCGGTGAGCCTGATGCCGTTAGCAACATCTTCGATAACCGCACCGAAGTTGCGCAGCACCTCGAAGTGAAAATCAATCGGACGGTCGCCGATGTGGCAGCCACCGAGCCCGGGAATGAATGCCTCACCGAGCTGGTGCAGCAACGGGCCACAAAACAAAATTGGAATTCGCGATGAACCGGCGTGAGCATCGATGTCGACCATGCGAGCTTGCTTCACGTTGCTCGGGTCGAGAGTCATCACGCCGTCTTCGCCGTGCGCGATTGCAACACCGTGCAGCTGCAACAAACGAGAAACGATTTCGACATCGCTGATGAACGGAACGTCTTTTAGAGTGCTTGCTTCGTCGGCCAGCAGGGCGGCAACCATGGCCTTGGTAACCAGGTTCTTGGCACCGCGAACATCAACGCGACCCTTTAGAGGCTTGCCGCCGTGAACTGTTATCTGACTCATATCTGTCTCTAACTCCTGGCCGGCAGGGTCTTTGGTCGCCAGGCCTCGCGCTGCTGCTCGAAATCTGTGATTGCTTGCTCGTCTCGAAGGGTCAAACCGATGTCGTCGAGCCCTTCGAGCAGACGCCACCTAGTGTATTCATCGATTGCGAAATTGACCGTGAGGCTACCGACCGAAACCGTTCGGTCGATTAGGTTTACCGTTGCGCCAACACCCGGATTCGCCTCGATGGCCTGCCAGAGCTTCTCGGTGTCTTCGTCGGTGATCTCGCCCGCGACTAATCCCTGCTTGCCTGAGTTGCCTCTAAAGATGTCTGCAAACTTGCTCGAGAAAACCGCCTTGAAACCGTAGTCGCGAAGTGCCCAAACCGCGTGCTCGCGCGATGAACCTGTGCCGAAGTCTGGCCCGGCAATCAACACCTCTGCATTTTTATATGCGTCTTGGTTGAGCACGAAATCTTTGTCGGCACGCCACGATGCAAACAACGCATCATCGAAACCGGTTTTTGTAATTCGCTTTAGATAAACCGCTGGGATGATCTGATCGGTGTCAACGTTGCTGCGACGAAAAGGCACGGCGACTCCGGTGAAAACTTCAACCTTCTGCATTAGTTGTGACCGCCTTCGTTGGTCCATGACTCGAGGTCGGCGGGTGAAGAGAGTGTTCCGCGAATTGCGGTTGCCGCTGCGACCAGCGGTGACACCAGGTGCGTGCGTGCACCCTTGCCTTGACGACCCTCGAAGTTGCGGTTCGAGGTTGAGGCCGCGCGCTCACCAACGGCTAGCTGATCTGGGTTCATGCCGAGACACATCGAGCAACCGGCGAAGCGCCATTCGGCACCGAAGTCTTTAAATATCTTGTCGAGACCCTCGGCCTCTGCCTGCGCACGAACCTTGGCAGAGCCAGGAACAATCAGCATGCGCACGCCGTCGGCCATTTTCTGACCCTTCAAGATTTCGGCAGCCGAACGCAAATCTTCGATACGCGAGTTAGTGCAAGAGCCCAAGAACACGGTGTTCACCGCGATGTCTTTCATCTTGGTGCCGGCCTCTAGGCCCATGTATTCAAGGGCACGCACGGCCGCTGCTCTGTCGTTTGGGTCTTCGTAATCATCAGGCGAAGGAACACTGCCGAGCAAGCTGACACCCTGCCCAGGGTTGGTGCCCCAGGTGACGAACGGGTCGAGGGTGTTTGCGTCTAGAAAAACTTCTGCGTCAAAAGTTGCATCGGTGTCGGTCGGCAAGGTCTTCCAGTAGGCGACGGCGGCATCCCAGTCTTCACCAGTCGGAGCATGCGGGCGACCCTTTAGATAGTCGAAAGTGATTTGATCGGGTGCAACCATTCCGGCACGAGCGCCGGCTTCGATCGACATGTTGCAAATCGTCATGCGGGCTTCCATCGAAAGCGCGCGAATTGCGCTGCCACGATATTCGAGAACGTATCCCTGACCGCCGCCGGTGCCGATTTTTGCAATCACCGCAAGGATGATGTCTTTCGAAGTCACGCCCGGGCGAAGTGTGCCCTCAACGTTGATTGCCATGGTCTTGAATGGCTTGAGCGGCAAAGTTTGGGTTGCGAGAACGTGCTCAACTTCGCTCGTGCCGATGCCCATCGCGAGCGCGCCGAAGGCTCCATGGGTCGAGGTGTGTGAGTCGCCGCAGACCACAGTGATGCCCGGCATGGTGAGACCGAGCTGCGGGCCGACAACGTGCACGATGCCCTGGTCGATGTCGCCGAGCGAGTGAATGCGAATGCCGAACTCTTCTGCGTTTTTGCGCAGGGCCATGATTTGAGCTCGGCTGGTGAGGTCGGCAATCGGCTGGTCGATATCCCAGGTTGGGGTGTTGTGGTCTTCGGTTGCGATGGTGAGGTCTGGGCGTCGAACCTGACGGCCGGCCAGACGCAACCCGTCGAATGCCTGCGGGCTGGTCACCTCGTGCACGAGGTGAAGGTCGATGTAGAGAAGGTCTGGAGCGCCGTCTTCGCCTTTGGCGACCAGGTGCGAGTTCCACACCTTTTCGGCCAGAGTCAGCGGCTTTTTGCTCATTGGCCAAGTTTACCCGTGCCCTTTTCGCCACGGATGGGTAGATTTTGGGCAACAGGGATAGTCTGTTGCGGTGAGCCAAACCGCCAAACAGCCCGATATTCAGGCAATTCAGCGCCGAACCGTGCGAGTTTTGACCGCTGGCCAGGTTTTTAGCGGCTTTGGGCTCGGTTCGACCCTCTCGATTGGCTCGCTTTTGGCCAAAGAGCTCAGCGGAACTTCTGCTTGGGCCGGTGCCGCAGCCACCTTCTCAACCCTCGGAGCCGCCGCCTGGGCGATTCCATTGGCTCGACGTGCCTATGCGAAAGGCAGGCGTATGGCGCTTGCCACAGGCGCTGCAATAGCCATTTCGGGTGCAAGCCTGATCATCGCGGCCACTGCGCTCAAGTTCTTTCCGCTTCTGCTTGTCGCCCTGTTTTTGCTCGGCGCGGGTTCGGCCACGGGTCTTCAGGCTCGCTTCGCAGCCACCGACCTTCCAGCCTCAAAGTCGACCGGCCGCGACCTTTCGATTGTGGTGTGGGCCACAACGGTTGGTGCCGTGGTTGGCCCAAATCTTTTCGGCCCGGGTGAGGTTCTTGGCGCTTGGCTGGGCTTGCCCGAAATGACCGGTCCGTTTTTTGTCACGATTCTTTCGCAGATAACTGCAACCAGCATTTTCTGGTTTGGTCTTCGACCAGACCCATTGCAAACCGCGCAGAAACTCGGTGACGCAAAAGCTGCGAAACCGAAACTTTCAATCGGCACTGCGATTCAAACGCTGAAGGCGTATCCGAGAGCGGCATACGCGGTTGCAACCATCGCTCTAAGTCACATGGTGATGGTGTCGGTTATGTCGATGACTCCGGCGCACCTCGAACAACACGGCGCGAGTTTGGTTGTCGTCGGTTTCACCATCAGCATTCACATCGCGGGAATGTATGCCTTCAGCCCGATCTTCGGAATTTTGTCTGACAAGATCGGCCAGATTCAAACCGTGATTCTCGGTCAGGCAATTTACATCGCAGCGCTGCTGTTTGCCGGCATCGGCATGGATAACGAGCAGAGCGTTCTGCTCGGTCTATTCTTGCTTGGGCTCGGTTGGAGTGCGGCAACCGTTTCGGCAGCAGCTCTGCTGACCACAACCTTGCCGCGCGAACAGAAAACTAACGTTCAGGGTCTGAGCGATTCGCTGATGAACCTATCCGGCGCACTCGGCGGTGCCGTTGCCGGGTCGATCATGGCCGCGCTTATGTTTGTCGGTCTCAATATGGCGGCGATGGTTCCGGTCAGCCTGATTTTGATTTTCACCGGAGTCACATTGCTTCGCGGTCGTCGCGAGAAGGCTGCGGCAGCCAAAGAAGACGAGGTTCCTGCGAACCTCAGCACGACCTATTTGGAATAAAGCCTTAAAGCAACTCGCTCCCGAGAATTAATCATCGAGAGCGAATTTGTGACCCCAGCGGGATTCGAACCCGCGCTACTGCCGTGAGAGGGCAGCGTCCTAGGCCGCTAAACGATGGGGCCGTTGCGACAACCTTGATAATCTACCACAGCCCAATTGCCACTGCCAGAGCGAAG
>WLIA01000029.1 GCA_009702455.1 Actinomycetota bacterium
CCTGCGAGTGATTCGTCTACTGCGTTATCGACGATCTCATAAACGAGGTGGTGAAGACCACGCGGACCAGTGGAGCCGATGTACATTCCCGGACGCTTTCGAACGGCCTCAAGCCCTTCGAGAACCTGGATATTGCCTGCGTCGTAAGTATTTTCTGGGGTCGACATTTCGGTTTGGAGCTCCTTTTTGCTGGATTAGGCCCACTGAAATGCGCTTAAAAAGCGACTAATTTTCGGGGTTGCTAACTCTCAAATTCTACCCCCGATTTTTGCATTTTCACGCCCATCCACACGGGGCGTTTGCCCTTTATTTATGCGGTATTCAGGCCCGTTTAAGTTTCAAGACCGAGTCGAAACTTTCGCTCATTTTTCGTTGCGATTTAAAGCAAAAAACGGGCCCCAATCGGAGCCCGTTTTTCGTCGAGTTTTGGTTGAAGAAATTACTTCTTGCCGACAACCTGAAGGGTGATCTTTGCAACCACGTCGCTTGTCAAACGAACGGTAGCGGTGTGCTCTCCGGTCGAACGAATAGGCGAAGTGATTTCAACCTTCTTCTTGTCAAGCTCGCCAACACCTGCAGCTGCAACAGCAGCAACGACGTCAGCGGTCTTTACGGCGCCGAACAAACGACCACCAACGCCAGCCTTGACGACAAGGCGAACTGCCTTCTCTTCTAGACGTGCCTTTAGGGTCTGCGCTTCTTCAACGGTTGCTAGTGCGCGTGCACTGCGAGCTGCCTTGATCTGGTCGACCTGCTTCTCGCCGCCCTTGCTCCATAGCACTGCAAAGCCGCGAGGAAGAAGGTAGTTACGTGCGTAACCGTTCTTTACCTCGACAACATCGCCAGCTGAGCCGAGGCCTGTTACCTCGTTGGTCAGAATTAGTTTTGACATTCTTTTTCTCCTTAGCGGCCCGCACCGGCGTATGGCATAAGTGCCATCTCGCGTGCGTTCTTTACGGCCTTGGCGATGAGGCGCTGCTCTTGAACAGAGACGCCAGTGATGCGACGTGAACGAATCTTGCCGCGGTCTGAAACGAACTTGCGAAGGGTTGCGATGTCTTTGTAATCGATTAGCCCAACCTTGATGAACTTAACCGGTGCAAGCTTTGCATTTTTAGCATTGCGATTTGGCTTGCGCTTCTCGCCTTTTAGAACTGCCATTTGATACTCCTAATAAAAAGTTTGGTTAGAAAGGGGTTTCGTCTGCGCCTGCTGAACCGGCGCCTGGGTTTGCCCAGCCTCCGTCAGAAACTGCTGGCGTTGACTTCGAAGGGTCGCCCCACGGGTCGTTGTTGGTCATGGCTCCGGCCGCACCTGCGCCAGCGCCTGCCTCGCGAGCGCGACGGGTGACGGCTGCGGTTGCGTAACGCAACGATGGGCCAATCTCATCGATCTCGAGTTCGAGTGAAGCGCGAGCCTCGCCCGATGCGCTCTGGTAAGCGTTAGGTGCCTTTAGACGACCGGTAACCACGACACGGGTGCCCTTGGTTAGCGACTGAGCGACGTTTTCTGCGACTTCGCGCCACGCGGTGCAACGAACCCATACGGTCTCGCCGTCTTCCATCACGTTGGTGGTGCGGTTGTATGTGCGAGGGGTCGAACCGACGTTCACACTTACGACAGCAATTCCGCCCTGGGTGTAGCGAAGCTCAGGGTCACTTCCGAGGTTTCCCACGATGGTTACTACAACTTCACCGGCCATGATTACTTAGCCTCAGCTTTTGCCCTTGCAGGAGCCTTGCGTGCCGGCTTCTCTGCAGCTGCTTCTTCGGCCGAAACCTCAGGAACCTCAACTGGCTTGATGCTGAAAACTGCTTCGTCTGCGCGCAAAACCTTGGTGCGCATTACCGCCTCAGAGATCTTCAACTGACGGTCGAGCTCGATCACGTCTGCTGAGTTTGCAGTCATATTGACGATGGCATAGATGCCTTCGGTCTTCTTGTTGATTTCATATGCCAAGCGACGACGGCCCCATAGGTCAACGCTGTCAATGGTGCCTCCACCATTGCGAATTACGTTGAGGAACTTGTCGAGACTTGGGGCTACAGTGCGCTCGTCGATTGCTGCGTCGAGAATTACCATTAGCTCGTATTTGTGCATGACTAACCCACCTCCTTCGGACTAGAACGGTCATGGGATTTCCATGACAGGAGGGTTTTGCACGTTGCCACAGAGGGCAACCTCACAACTCTACCTTGCCGACCACCAGGCGAGCAAGCGTTTTTCTGCCTCATCGGGGCCGAGCGGGCCTTCTTCAATGCGCAGTTCGAGCAGGTAGTTGTAGGCCTCGCCAACATCGCGCGAAGGCTTCAAATCAAGGATGCGCATGATGTCTTCGCCACTCAGGTCTGGGCGCATGGCGTTCAGCTCCTCCTGCTCGGCAATCACGGCGATTCGCTGCTCGAGATCGTCGTAGGCGTGCGACAGGCGGTCGGCCTTGCGCTTGTTTCGGGTGGTCACGTCGGCGCGAGTTAGGGCGTGCAAGCGCAGCAGCTGGTCGCCGGCGTCGCGCACGTATCGGCGAATCGCCGAGTCTGTCCAGGCTTGGTCGCTGTAACCGAAGAATCGCAGGTGCAACTCAATCAGCAGGCAAACCGCCTTGATTGTGTCGTTGTCGAACCGCAGGGCTTGCATGCGCTTCTTGGCCAACTTCGCCCCGACCAAATCGTGGTGATAGAAAGAGACTCCGCCGCCTGGCTCGAGTTTGCGAGTTGCCGGCTTGCCGATGTCGTGCATCAACGCCGCAAAGCGCAGCACGAAGTCACCCTCGAGTCCGTAATCCTTCTCATAGTCGATGGCCTGATCGACCACTGTCAGGGTGTGCTCGAACACATCCTTGTGGTGATGGTGTTCGTCGACCTCCAGTTTCAGGGCCGGCAGCTCTGGCAAGACCAGCGCGGCCAGGCCGCAGTCAACCAGAACCTCGAGCCCGAGCCTCGGGTTCTTGGCCTTCATCAACTTGACGAATTCATCATGGATGCGCTCGGCCGAAATTATCTCGATGCGCTCGGCCATTGAGCTCATGGCGGCAAAAGTTTCGGGTTCAATCTCGAACTCGAGTTGGGCAACGAAGCGAGCGCCACGCATCATGCGCAGCGGATCATCGCTGAACGAGTCTTCTGGCTTGCCGGGGGTGCGAAGCACGCCATCCATGAGATCGCGAAGCCCGTTGAACGGGTCGACAAAAACCTTTTCTGGCAACCGCAGCGCCATCGCGTTCACGGTGAAATCACGGCGCAAAAGGTCTTCTGTTAGGTCTTTGCCGAAAGCGACTTCGGGTTTGCGGCTGTCGAGGTCATACTTATCGGCGCGATAGGTGGTGATTTCGATGTGATCTTCACCGATTCGCGCCCCAATGGTGCCAAACTCGCGCCCGATATCCCAGTGGGCATCAACCATCGGCTTGATTAGCTGCAGAATCTCGTCTGGGGTAGCGGTTGTGGTGAAATCAAGGTCTGGTGACCGGCGACCCAAAAAGGCATCGCGAACCGGACCACCAACCAGAGCTAACTCGTAACCCGCGGCCGCGAAGCGCTCACCGAGCTCGGCAAAGAGCGACGACTCGAATGTCTTCTCGAGATTCGCTATTGCTTCGGCCACGCTCTGCATGCTTTCAATCGTGCCACAGGCTTCGGCGTGGCCGAAGGCTTAAACTTTGCTTTATGAGCGAACGGCAGCCCGGAACTCCTCGACCGAGGGTTGCCGAGACATCTGCCGGGGGATTCGTTCTGAATTCTGATGGCAGTTTTCGAGTTGCCCTGATCGGCCGGTTGAACCGCGGCAATCGCATCGACTGGTGCGTGCCAAAAGGTCATCCCGAGGGAAATGAAACCTCCGAGCAAGCTGCCGTGCGCGAGATCGCAGAAGAGACAGGTCTGATTGCCGAAATTCTCGAACACCTCGGTGACATCGAATACGAGTTTCAGACGCCCGAGAAAACCATCGTGAAAACCGTTCACCATTTTCTATTGCAGCAAACCGGCGGGCATCTCACTATCGAAAACGACCCCGACCAAGAGGCTGTCGACGTGCGCTGGTTCGCACTCGATGAACTCGAGAAACAGTTAACGCACGCGAACGAAAGGCGCTTGGCGCGCAAGGTAATCGAGTGGGCGAGGGCCGAAGAGTGATTCGCAAACTCGTCTCGATAGTCGTTGCTCTCTCGCTCGTCATGTTCTCTGGTTCTGGCGCTCAGGCTGCTACAACGACTGAACCTCCCGCCGATTATCCGCGCGTTCATTTTGTTCCAGGCTCGAACATCAACCTACTTTCGTCTTCGTCAAACATTCCCTTGCGCATTCAAAATGACTACCGCGAAGACGTTGTCGTGCACGTGCACGCAATTGCGACAAATGGTCGACTCGTGATTCCGGCGGCAATTGCAGTAAAGATTCCTGGTTCAACCACCATCACCGCAAAACTTCCGGTGCGAGCAACCGGCGTTGGCAAAGTCGATCTAGTGGTTTGGCTTGAAAGCTTTGGTGGCTACCGACTCAACGAACAGGTCTTCATCAAGGTCAACGTGAACGCCGATGCAGAAACCAACATCATCGTTGCCTTCACCGCAATCGTGTCAATTCTCGGAACGCTCGGATTAGTTCGAACGCTTAGCAAGCGTCGCAAGAGTCAGGTTGCCGATTGAGTGTCGTGAGATCTTCGCTGGTGATGGCCAGCGGCACGGTGATTTCGCGCGTGCTCGGTTTTGCACGTTCTGTTCTTCTGGCCATGGTTATCGGTGTTACCACCAACGCGGCCGACGCCTTCGGTGTTGCCAACCAACTGCCGAATAACGTTTACGCAATCATCGTTGGTGGTGTTTTGCAGGCCGTGCTGGTTCCGCAAATTGTGCGAGCGCGGGCACATCTCGATGGCGGCAAGGGTTACGTCGACAAACTGCTGACCTTCATCATCACGGTGTTCTTCTTCACGACCCTGGCTACAACCCTTGCTGCGCCAGTATTGGTGTCGCTCTACACAACGGGTTGGAGCGCTGAGCAGCTGGCACTCGCGACCGCATTCGCATACTGGTGTCTGCCGCAGTTGTTCTTCTACGGCCTCTACTCGCTGCTCGGCGAAGTGCTTAACGCGCGCAGCGCATTCGGCCCGTTTATGTGGGCGCCGGTGCTCAACAACGTTGTTGCCATAGCCGGTCTCGTTGGTTACGTGGTCATGTTTGGCACCGACCCAACCGGCAAGCAAGCCGTCGAGTCTTGGTCTCAGTTGCAGGTTTCATGGATAGCCGGCACCGCAACGCTCGGCGTAATCGCGCAAGCGCTGATTCTCTTTGTCGCCTGGAAAAAGATCGGCATGAAGTTGAACCTCAACTTCAAGTGGCGCGGTTTCGGTTTGCGCCCGGCGCTCAAGGCGGCATCGTGGTCTCTCGGCATGGTTTTGGTTACGCAAATCGGTGGTCTCGTGCAGACCGTTGTTGCATCGAGTGCGGTTAGCGCTCGAAACGAATCGATTGCCGTTGCATCGGTTGCGGCAGCGGCCATCGCCTGGTTGATCTTCATGTTGCCGCACAGCGTTGCGACTGTGTCTATCGCCACCGCATACTTCACAAAAATGTCGGCACACGTTCAAGAAAATCGAGTCGACCTATTGAAGGCAGATTTAGCTCAGGGTCTTCGAACTATTTCGATTATCTCGGTTTTTTCGAGTGCTGTTCTAATCGTGCTCGCCTATCCGGTTTCAAGAATTTTCATCGGTGAATATTTCGGTGCGGTTGCTCTCGCAAATGTTTTGATCGCGCTGATGATTGGTTTGCTGCCGTTCAGTTTCGTGTTCATGATGCAGCGCGCTTTTTATGCGCTAGAAGATACGCGCACACCATTTATCTTTACCTGCATTCAAATCTCGTTGCACATCGCAGGTTCACTCACCATGTCTGTGGTTGTGCCACGCGAATGGTTAGTGGTTTCGCTTTCGCTGGTTACCAGCGTTACCGTTTCGGTGCAGGCGATTGTTGCCTATCTGCTTTTGCGTCGGCGCATCGGTTCACTCGGGGAACACAAAATCGCATCGAGCACAACGAAGTTTGCTCTCGTCGCAATCATCGCTGGCCTCGCCGGTTGGGGCACTCTCGAACTGCTCGGCGGAATCTCGCAAGGCTCGTTCGCGATGAAGACCATTCTCAACTCGCTAGTTGTCGACGTTGCCGTGGGTTTGGTCATGCTTTTCGTTTACCTGCTGTTACTCAAGCTTTTGCGAGTTAGAGAGATTGAAAATGCTCTAACTAAGGCTTTGGGAATACTGCGCCGCTAAAATCGGCTTGTATCTGTGGGCAATCGCCCAGTTCTAGGAGAAATCTTGCGCGACGTAATCATCATCGGTTCTGGGCCTGCCGGCTACACGGCAGCCATCTATACGGCACGCGCCGGGCTCAAGCCCCTGCTAATCGCCTCTTCCGTCGAGGCTGGCGGCGAGCTAATGAAGACCACAGACGTCGAAAACTTTCCTGGCTTTCCAGATGGGCTGATGGGTCCTGACCTGATGGCCAATATGCAGGCGCAGGCCGAGCGTTTCGGCACCGAAATTTTGCTGGATGACGTAGTCGAGGTCGACCTAAAGGGCGACATCAAGATTGTGAAGACCGGCGCTGGCCAGACCTTTGAGGCCAAGACCGTCATTTTGGCAACCGGAGCCGCCTACCGCGAGCTTGGCTTGCCGCGCGAGAAAGAACTCAGCGGGCACGGTGTTTCGTGGTGTGCCACCTGCGACGGCTTCTTCTTCAGAGAGAAGATCATCGCGGTTGTCGGCGGAGGAGACTCGGCCATGGAAGAAGCCATGTTCTTGAGCCGCTTCGGCAGCAAGGTCTACCTGATTCACCGTCGCGACTCGTTCAAGGCCTCAAAGACCATGCAAGAGCGCGTCATGAACAACCCGAAGATCGAGATTGTCTACAACTCAGCGGTAGACGAGCTTTTGGGCGCACCGAACCTAACCGGCGTGAAGCTAAAGAACACTGTTGACGGCAGCATGAGTGAACTTGCCGTTGACGGCCTTTTCATCGCCATCGGTTCTGACCCACGTGTCTGGTTGGTTGAAAACCAACTCAAGCTGACCGACGAAAAGTTCATCGAGGTCGATGGTCGCACTTCGCGCACAAGCCTGCCGGGAGTTTTCGCCTGCGGTGACGTGATCGACCCAACCTATCGTCAAGCAATTACTGCCGCCGGCTCTGGCTGTGTCGCAGCGCTAGATGCAGAACACTACCTGTCTGACCACTAGGTTTATAAAACAAGTTTAGAAAATACGTTTCACAAGAAATCGAGGATAACCATGGCAAAGAACGTAACCACCGCAAGCTTTCAGGCCGACGTGCTCAACAACGCCAAGCCGGTATTGGTTGACTTCTGGGCCGAGTGGTGTGGTCCGTGCCGCCAGGTTGCGCCAATTCTCGACCAGATCTCTGCCGAATACGGCGACAAGATTGAAATCGTCAAGGTAAACGTTGACGAAGAGCCTGGGCTTGCTCAGCAGTATGGGGTCACCGGAATTCCTGCGTTGCAGGTTTTCGAGGGTGGCCAGCTGGTCAAGGCCATGGTCGGTGCCAAGCCTAAGTTTGCGCTTGAGCAAGACCTAGCTCAGTGGCTCCGCTAGGGCAATGCCAGAGCCCAGCTTTACCCGCAGCACTAACTTTGACAGCTGGTTAGATTCCTACTCCGAGCGCGCCCACACGCTTTCAGTTTCAGAGGTTCGTGCCCTTTTTGCCGTGGTTTCTAGGCCAGAAGTTGTCTCACTCGCCGGCGGAATGCCCTATGTCTCGGCCCTGCCGAAAGAGCTTCTGGGCAAGGCTTACGACTCGATGATGGCCAAAAAGGGCGACCTGGCGATTCAATACGGTGGCGGCCAGGGCGACGCCGGATTGCGCGAGCAATTGCGCGACATCATGGCGCTCGAGGGCATCCCTGCGTCACCAGACGATTTGGTTGTGACAACGGGTTCTCAGCACGCACTCGACCTGGTGGCCGGTCTGTTTCTCGATAAGGGCGATGTGGTTCTCGCCGAAGGCCCGTCTTATGTCGGCGCAATCGGAATATTTAGGCACTATCAAGCTCACATCGAACACGTTTTCACAGACGATGAGGGCATTTCGCCGGTCGCCTTGCAAGAGGCGATAGATCGAATGAAGGCTCAGGGCCGCCGAATTAAGTTTCTCTACCTTGTGCCGAATTTTGCTAACCCGTCTGGCGTAACCCTCGCCAAAGAGCGTCGCCCGCAGATTATAGAAATCTGCCAACGCGAACACATTTTGATTCTCGAAGACAACCCATATGGTCTCCTCTATTTCGACAAGCCCGTACCAGATGCGCTTCGAAGCATGGATGACAACGTCATCTACCTCGGGTCGTTTTCAAAGATTCTGGCTCCGGGTTTCCGCGTCGGCTACGTTCTTGCGCCACCTGCCCTTCGCGACAAAATCGTTTTGGCTCAGGAGTCTGCCCTGCTCTGCCCGTCGATGTTTTCGCAAATGATGATAAGCGAGTATCTCTCGGTTGATGACTGGCAGAAACAGATCGACACCTTCAGGGGTGTTTATCGTGAGCGTCGCGATGCTGCTCTCGAAGCGATGGCCGAACACTTGCCCGCACTTAAGACAACGAAGCCCGAAGGCGGTTTCTACCTTTGGGTAACGCTGCCGAAGGGAATCGACTCGAAGGCGATGTTGCCGCTAGCGGTTAAGGAGCTTGTCGCCTACACACCTGGCACGGCATTTTTTGGCGACTCATCGGGTCATGAGTCTTTGCGAATCTGCTACAGCTACCCAACACCCGAGCGAATCAAGCTCGGAATTAAGCGCTTGGCAACCGTGATCAATCTTCAAACAGAGTTACTAGAAACATTCGGCACGAAGAAAAAGTAGGCAGAAATGATTTCAAAGGGTAAGTCAAAAAGCAAAATCAAGATTCAGGTTTTGGCCGGCGGCATCTCGCACGAACGCGACATCTCACTTAAGTCTGGTCGCCGAGTCGCCGACGCGTTGCTTGCCGCGGGTGCCGATGTCATCATTCGTGAACCAGACGAGCACCTGCTTTCGAACATTAAGAAAGACAAGCCCGATGTGATCTGGCCATGCCTTCACGGTGCAAGTGGCGAGGATGGCGCACTCCGCGACATACTTTCGCTCACCGGAATTCCTTTCGTTGGTGCAACCGCAAACGGCGCGCGTCTTGCCTGGGATAAGTCGATCGCCAAGGTGCTCGTATCTCAAGCCGGCATTCAGACACCCGCTTCTGTCACACTGCCGAAAGAGACATTTCGCGAATTAGACGCCGATGGAATCCTCAAGGCGGTCACGCAAACCATCAGCTTTCCGTTGGTTGTGAAACCGGCGCGCAGCGGAAGCGCGCAGGGCGTATCCGTGGTGAAGAAAGCCGACGAACTCGCACGTGCGATGGTCGACGCATATGTTTACTGCGACGTTGTGATCATCGAAAAGTTTGTCGAAGGAACCGAGCTGGCAATAAGCGTCATTGATTTGGGTTCGGGGCCGATTGCGCTGCC
The DNA here is from genome assembly GCA_009702455.1 of Actinomycetota bacterium. Lineage (GTDB taxonomy): Bacteria > Actinomycetota > Actinomycetes > Actinomycetales > Microbacteriaceae > Rhodoluna. The sequence goes on from WLIA01000029.1 coordinate 9,508, forward strand.
TGCGGTCGAAGTCGAACCGCTGTCGGGTCGCTTCGGTTACCAGGAGCGTTACACCGCTGGTGAAACCAACTATCACGTTCCGGCGCGCGTAACTCGTGCGGTCGCAGATCGTGCGGCCAAGGTTGCACTTGATGCACACATTGCACTTGGGCTGCGCCATCTTTCTCGCATCGACGCAATTGTCGACAAGAAGGGTGTGGTGTGGTTTCTAGAGGCTAACGTTTGCCCGGGCATGACCGAGACGTCGTTGCTACCACAGGCCATTACCGCAGAGGGATCAACACTCGCCAGTGTTTACCTGTCGATTGCAGAGGCAGCACTGCGCACGCGATAGCGCGTTTAGTTTTTAGAGATTTCTCTTGATGCCGAACTTGTCGAGAATTCTGAACAGGTCACCCATTGTTGCGAACTCAATTTTGATTTCGCCATTCTTTTTTCCAAGTTTAATTTTCGCGCGGGTGTCTAACGCGTCACCCAGAAGTTGTGCGAGCTCATCGAGCGCTGCGGTTTTTGAACCCGGTCGCGTCTTGCCTTTTTTCTTTGAACCGTCAACGTCAACGGCAATCTGTTCTTCGAGTTGACGCACGGTTAAGTTTTCACTGATTGCTTTGTTGGCCCAGTGCAACATTCGCTCTTCATTCTTTGCAGAAAGAATTGCGCGAGCTTGACCAGCACTCAACGCACCACCCGCAACTTTAAGTTGAACGCTTCCAGGTAGGTTGAGCAATCGAATTGTGTTTGAGATCTGCGGGCGCGAGCGCCCGATTTTTGCAGACAGTGCTTCTTGCGTGATTGCGAAGTCGGCCATCAGCTGCTGGTATGCGCTCGCCTCTTCGAGCGGGTTCAAGTTGCTGCGGTGCAGGTTTTCAAGAAGTGCATCGCGAAGCATGTTCTCGTTTGCGGTTTCTCGAACGACAACCGGAATCGTTGCCTTGCCAGCTAGGCGAGACGCTCTCCAGCGTCGTTCACCCATGATTAGCTCGAATTTATCCTTCTCGTTTGGCAACGAACGAACGACAATCGGCTGCAGCACACCAAATTCACGGATCGAGTGCACTAACTCATCCATGTCGGCCTGGTTGAACTCGGTTCTTGGCTGGTTGTGGTTCGGCACGATTGCGTCGAGGTCAAGCTCTCTGAAGGTCATGCCCGGCACCGGCACCAGATCGGTGTCGGCGGGGGTGTTGGTCGGCTTTCCGCCACCAAAGAATATGTCGCTCGGGCGCGATGTTTCTGCAGGAGCCGTTGGAATCAAGGCACCAATGCCTCGGCCTAGTCCACCCTTTTTATCTGCCATTTTGCGCTCCTCTGATTGCTATTTCTCCGGCGGCCTCAAGATAAGCGATCGCGCCCGGTGATGAACCGTCGTAGGTAATCACGGTTTTTGAGTAAGACGGGGCTTCAGACACCTTGACTGAGCGTGGAATGACCGTATCCAGGGTAATTGCTGCGAAGTGGCTGCGAACGTCTTCGGCCACCCCAGCCGCCAGGCGGGTTCTGCTGTCATACATGGTGAGCAAAATGGTCGAAAGTTCGAGCGTCGGGTTCAGATACTGCTTGATCAGGTTGATGTTCTTGAGCAGCTGGGTCAAGCCCTCTAGCGCGTAGTACTCGCACTGAATAGGAATCAGCACCTCGGTTGCCGCCACGAAAGAGTTGACGGTCAAGAGGCCGAGGCTCGGTGGGCAATCGATGAAAATGTAGTCTGGCGGGGTCATCGAAGTGTTGATGTAGGTCTCGATGGCGTTCTTCAGGCGAGTTTCGCGGGCAACCACCGATACCAGCTCAAGTTCGGCTCCAGCAAGGTCGATCGTGGCCGGAACACAGGTGAGGCCAGGCATTTCGGTCGAAATCTGAACCACATCGGCAATCGGTGTGCCTTCAAGCAGCACGTTATAGACGCTAGGCGTGCCCTCGCGGTGCTCGATGTTTAGGGCTGTCGAGGCGTTTCCCTGCGGGTCAAGATCGACCACAAGCACCTGAAGGCCTTTGCTGGCAAGGGCTGCAGCCACGTTGACTGTCGTGGTGGTCTTGCCGACGCCGCCCTTTTGGTTAGAAATCGTGAAGATTCGGGTCTTGTCAGGCTTTGGCAGCCGAGTCTCTTTGAAGCGCGCCAAGCGAGTGTTGTTCTCTGAGATTTCGCGCGCGAGAGGCGTATCCATCAATCCACCAAGGATGTTCTGGTTTTCGCCTTCATGTTTCACGTGAAACATCTCCCCTAAATTTTGCTTAGTTCGTCGTCGGTGGATTCAATCCAGCCGGTTGGTTCCGCACTAGTTTCTTTGCGATCGGCAGGATAACCCAGTCCTGAGACAACGGTCGCCTCGGTGACTGAGGTGTCTTCGAATTTGGCTTCGTTCGGCAAAGTTTCTCCTGTTTTCAAAATTTAGACTAACTTAGTTCGAACCACCAAAGTGGGGTCTGTCAAGAAATCGCCACCGACGCGCACAATCTCAAAACTCTCGATGCCCAGCTTCTTTTGCAGCTTCTTCGAATCGGCAATCTCGTCAGCGGCCTTCGAACCCTTGAGCGCAATCACCTCGCCACCGTGCTTGGTCAGAGGAACGCACATCTTAAGCAGGTTGGGCAAAGCCGACACCGCCCTGGCCGTAACAACGTCAAAAACCTCGGTTACTTCTTCTGCCCTGGCCCGCAAAACCCTGACGTTCCCGAGTTGTAGCTCGGCAATCGTGCTCTTGAGCCAGTCTGATCTGCGCTCCATCGGCTCGATTAGCGTGAATTGGGCCTGCGGCTGGGACAAAGCCATCGGGATTCCCGGCAGTCCAGCACCTGAGCCAACATCCGCGACCGTGACACCAGGCGAGATCAATTCGGCTACAACCGACGAATTGAGAATGTGGCGGGTCCAGAGTTTGGGCATTTCGCGGGGGCCAAGCAGGCCAAGAAGGTCGCCATCCCGCACTAACAGTTCAAAATAGCGTCTGGCTCGGTCGATATTTTCGCCAAAGATCAGCCCAGCGCTTGCCGGCTCAGCCTCTGGAGCGAATTCGCCCTCTAGATTCTCCATTTGGAGGTCCAATGTTTCACGTGAAACTATGCAGGCTTTATGACAATGTGGCGCTCTTTGCCTTCGCCCTCAGACTCAGACACTAGGCCGGCTTCGCTAACCAAATCGTGCACAATCTTGCGC